>NZ_JBEYVS010000029.1:0-118331 GCF_040644095.1 Streptomyces sp. NPDC047028 | reverse complement strand
GATCACCGGCAGGTGATCGACGCGATCGCGTTCAAGTACCGCACCGGCACTCCGTGGATGGACCTGCCCGAGCACTTCGGCTCGTGGAAAGGAGCCCACAACCGGCTGCGGAAGTGGGCCTCCGACGGCACCTGGGAGAAGGTCTTCACCGCTCTGCTGGCCCAGGCCGACACCGAAGGCGACCTCGATTGGATCGTCGCCGTCGATTCCACGGTCGTCCGCGCTCACCAGCACGCTGCCGGGGCCCGTCAAAAGGGGCTCCGGCCGGCGAGCCGGACGACCATGCCCTCGGGCGGTCCCGCGGCGGGCTGACCACCAAGATCCACCTTGCCGCAGACAGCCGCTGCCGCCCGCTCGCCTTCGTCCTCACCCCCGGCCAGGCCGGTGATGCACCCGCCTTCCCCGAGGTCATGGCCACCCTGCGGGTGCCACGGCGGATCGGCAGGCCCAGAACCACACCGGAGATGGTCCTGGCCGATAAGGCCTACTCGTCCCGCGCGATCCGGACCCATCTCCGTCAGCGCGGGATCCGGGCAGTGATCCCCCAGCCTTCCGACCAGGTCGCCAAGCGCAAGAAGCGAGGCCGATCAGGCGGCCGCCCGCCCGCCTTCGACCGTGAGGCGTACAAGCAGCGCAACACCGTCGAACGGTGCATCAACAAGCTCAAGCAGTGGCGCGGTCTGGCCACCCGCTACGACAAGACCGCCACCGTCTACCTCGCCGGACTCCACATCGCCGCCATCTTCATTTGGTCGGCGAGGTGATCCGAAGGAAACGACCTAGCCCCCTGTCAGTCGCCGCCCGGAGCGGTTCGGCCCTCGAACGCCGCCAGGATGCGTTCCGCGGCCAGCGTCGCCGTCAACGAGCCCTCCCGGACCCGCTGTTCCAGCACCGGCGCCGCCTCCCGCACCGCGGGGTCGGCGTGCAGCCGGCCCAGCAGTTCGTCGCGGACCATCGCCCACGTCCAGTCCACCTGCTGTTCGCGCCGCTTGGCGCCGAGCCGCCCGGTGGAGTCCAGCAGCGCACGGTGCCGCTCCAGCCGCTCCCAGACCGTGTCCAGGCCGGCCGACTCCCGGGCGCTGCAGTGCAGCACCGGGGGAGTCCAGAAGGCGTCCTTGCCGTGCATCAGCCGCAGCGCCCCCGCCAGCTCCCGGGCGGCCGCCCGCGCGTCCCGCTCGTGCGGTCCGTCCGCCTTGTTGACGGCGATGACGTCGGCCAGCTCCAGGACGCCCTTCTTGATGCCCTGCAGCTGGTCACCGGTGCGGGCCAGGGTGAGCAGCAGGAAGGAGTCGACCATGTCGGCGACCGCGGTCTCCGACTGGCCGACGCCGACGGTCTCCACCAGGATCACGTCGTAGCCGGCCGCCTCCATCACGACCATCGACTCCCGGGTGGCCTTCGCGACGCCGCCCAGCGTGCCGGCACTGGGGGAGGGCCGTACGAATGCCGCCGGATCCACGGCCAGGCGCTCCATCCGCGTCTTGTCGCCGAGGATGGAGCCGCCGGTGCGCGTGGAGGAAGGGTCCACCGCGAGGACGGCGACCCGGTGGCCCAGCGAGGTCAGCATCGTGCCGAACGCGTCGATGAACGTCGACTTGCCGACGCCCGGCACCCCGCTCACGCCGATCCGCCGCGCCCGGCCGCTGTGCGGCAGCAGCCGCGTCAGCAGCTCCTGCGCCAGCGCCCGGTGCTGCGGCCGGGTGGACTCGACGAGCGTGATGGCACGGGCCACCAGGGCCCGCTTCCCGTCGAGCACACCCTTCACATACGTGTCGAGATCGATCGCTGCCATGGGCCGGCTACTGGTCGTGGCCGAGGCCGGCCGACAGCCGCCGGACCAGGTCGTAGGCCGCGTCCGGGATCACCGTGCCGGGCGGGAACACGGCCGCGGCACCCATCTGAAGCAGCGTCGGCACGTCCTGCGGCGGGATCACCCCGCCCACCACGATCATGATGTCCTCGCGGCCCTCCTCGGCGAGCTGCTCCTTCAGCGCCGGGACGAGCGTGAGGTGACCGGCGGCCAGCGAGGACACCCCGACCACGTGCACGTCCGCCTCGACCGCCTGCCGGGCGACCTCCTCCGGCGTCTGGAACAGCGGGCCGACGTCGACGTCGAAACCGAGGTCGGCGAACGCGGTCGCGATCACCTTCTGGCCGCGGTCGTGACCGTCCTGCCCCATCTTGGCGACCAGGATGCGCGGCCGGCGGCCCTCCGCCTCCTCGAACGCGTCCACCAGGGCACGGGTGCGGTCCACGGACGGCGACTGGCCTGCTTCGTTGCGGTACACGCCGGAGATCGTACGGATCTGGCTCGCGTGCCGCCCGTACACCTTCTCCAGTGCGTCCGAGATCTCCCCAACGGTCGCCTTGGCCCGGGCCGCGCGCACCGCGAGCTCCAGCAGGTTCTCCGTGCCCTCGGCCGCCCGCGTCAGCGCGTCCAGCGCGTCCCGGCAGGCGGTCTCGTCGCGCTCCGCGCGCAGCCGGCGCAGCTTCTCGATCTGCTGCGCCCGCACCGAGGAGTTGTCGACCTTCAGGACCTCGATCTGCTCGTCGCTGTCCACCCGGTACTTGTTGACGCCGATCACCGGCTGCCGCCCGGAGTCGATACGGGCCTGCGTCCGCGCCGCCGCCTCCTCCACGCGCAGCTTCGGGATGCCCGCGTCGATGGCCTGCGCCATGCCGCCCGCCTGCTCGACCTCCTGGATGTGCGCCCACGCCTTGCGCGCCAGGTCGTACGTCAGCCGCTCCACGTAGGCGCTGCCGCCCCACGGGTCGATGACCCGGGTGGTGCCCGACTCCTGCTGGATGAGCAGCTGGGTGTTGCGGGCGATCCGCGCCGAGAAGTCCGTCGGCAGGGCCAGCGCCTCGTCGAGGGCGTTGGTGTGCAGCGACTGGGTGTGGCCCTGGGTCGCCGCCATCGCCTCCACACACGTCCGCGTGACGTTGTTGAACACGTCCTGCGCGGTCAGCGACCAGCCCGAGGTCTGCGAATGGGTGCGCAGCGACAGCGACTTGGTGTTCTTCGGCTCGAACTGCGCGACCAGCTTGGCCCACAGCAGCCGCGCCGCGCGGAGCTTGGCGACCTCCATGAAGAAGTTCATGCCGATCGCCCAGAAGAACGACAGCCGGGGCGCGAACGCGTCCACGTCCAGGCCCGCTTCACGGCCCGCGCGGATGTACTCGACGCCGTCCGCGAGGGTGTACGCCAGCTCCAGGTCGGCCGTCGCCCCGGCCTCCTGGATGTGGTAGCCGGAGATGGAGATGGAGTTGTAGCGGGGCATCCGCCGCGAGGTGTACGCGAAGATGTCGGAGATGATCCGCATCGACGGCTTCGGCGGATAGATGTAGGTGTTGCGGACCATGAACTCCTTCAGAATGTCGTTCTGAATGGTCCCGGCCAGCTTCTCGGGCGGTACGCCCTGCTCCTCCGCCGCCACGATGTACAGGGCGAGGATCGGCAGCACGGCGCCGTTCATCGTCATCGACACGGTCATCCGGTCCAGCGGAATCCCGTCGAACAGCTGCCGCATGTCGAGGATCGAGTCGATGGCCACGCCCGCCATGCCGACGTCACCGGTCACCCGCGGGTGGTCGCTGTCGTAGCCCCGGTGGGTGGGCAGGTCGAAGGCGACCGACAGGCCCTTCTGGCCGGCCGCGAGGTTGCGCCGGTAGAACGCGTTGGACTCCTCGGCGGTGGAGAAGCCCGCGTACTGGCGGATCGTCCAGGGCTGGTTGACGTACATCGTCGGGTACGGGCCGCGCAGGTACGGCGCCATGCCCGGGTACGTGCCGAGGAAGTCCAGGCCCTCCAGGTCACGGCCGGTGTAGAGCGGCTTGACCCCGATGCCCTCCGGGGTCTCCCACAGCGGCTCCTCGCTCCCGGTCGCCTTCGTCACGGCCGTACGCCACTCGTCGGCGCCGCCGTCCGCGACGGGGGTCCCCAGCTCGATGCCGGAGAAGTCGGGGATTCCCATCAGGACACTCCCATGCGGTCGAGGGTCGCGGACAGCACGGCCACGGCGTCGCAGCCCGCGAAGACGTAACTGTCGACACCCGGGTGGTCGGCGGGGCGGCCGGCGAGGACCACGTGCCGGGCGCCGGCCGCGCGCAGGGACTCGGCGGCCTTCCCGGCCTGTTCGGCGTAGACCGCGTCGCTGGAGCACAGCACGGCCTCGGTGGCCCCGCTGTCCTCGAACCGGCCCTCGGTGACCGGCTCGACGCCGCCCGCCTGGAACAGGTTCGCCGCGAACGTGGCACGCGCGGTGTGGTCGGCGGCCGTACCGAGCGCGGCCAGGAAGATCCGGGGCCGGGCGCCGGTCGCCGCGAGGTGGGCGTCGGAGCGGGCGCGCAGCTCCTCGAACGCCTCGTCGCGGCGCACCCGGGGCAGCCCGCCCGACGGCGGCTCGGGCGCCGCCGCACGCTCCACCGGCTTCTCCGCCAGCAGCGGGAACTCGCTGACCCCGGTGATGGGTTCGCGGCGCTTGGCGAGCCGCTTGGAGCGCTCCGCCCACGTCGTCGCGAGATCCGTGCGCAGCCGGCCGGAACGCAGGACCGCGGCCTGCCCGCCGTCCCGCTCGATCGTCCGGAAGAACCGCCAGGCGGCCTCGGCGAGTTCGTCGGTCAGCTTCTCCACGTACCAGGAGCCGCCCGCCGGGTCGATCACCCGGGCCAGGTGGGACTCCTCGACGAGGATCGTGGACGTGTTGCGGGCGATCCGCCGCGCGAACGCGTCCGGCAGGCCGAGCGCGTGGTCGAACGGCAGCACGGTCACCGCGTCGGCGCCGCCGACCCCGGCGGCCAGCGTCGCCACCGTCGTGCGCAGCATGTTCACCCACGGGTCGCGGCGGCTCATCATCACCGGCGAGGTCACCGCGTGCTGCACCTGGGCGCCGGCCTCGGGCGAACCGCACACCTCGGCGACCCGCGCCCACAGCCGGCGTGCGGCGCGCAGCTTGGCGACGGTCAGGAACTGGTCGGCGGTGGCCGCGTACCGGAACTCCAGCTGCGCGCAGGCCGCCTCGACGCTCAGGCCCGCCTCGGTCAGCTCCCGCAGGTAGGCCACACCGGTGGCGAGGGAGGCGCCCAGCTCCTGCGCGGCCGAGCCACCCGCCTCGTGGTACGGCAGCGCGTCCACCGTCAGCGCCCGCAGGCCCGGCCACGCCCCGGTGCAGCGGGCGGCCAGTGCGGCGTACGGTGCGAAGTCCAGGGCGGTGCCGGTGCGGGCCTCGTACCCGAGCGGGTCGCCACCCAGGTTGCCGCGGGCCGCCTCGGCGCCGACGCCCCGCTCCTCGTACAGCCCGAGCAGCGCCTCGGCGGCGGCCGCGGTGTCACGGCCGGCGTCCAGGACGACGGGCGCCAGGTCGAGGTAGACGCCGTCCAGGGCCGGGCCCAGCGAGGACACCGGGAGGACGCCCTCGCCGAGGACCAGCCAGAGCGAGGTGACGCCGTTCTCCAGGTCGGCCAGCACCCCGCCGGCCGCGTCGTCGGTGAGCGCCGCGTGCCGCTGCCGTACGTCCCAGCCGCCCGCGGTGTTGCCCTCGGGGCGGGAGCCGCGGACGAACGGCGCGAAGCCGGGCAGACCGGGGTCGGGCGCGTCGTCGCGCGCGGTGTAGAGGGGGCTGGTGCGCAGCCCGTCCTCCAGCGTCGTGGACAGGGCGTCCTCAGCTGCCGTCCCCGAGACTTCCTTGCCCGACTTGCGCAGCACACCCTCGACCAGGCGGTGCCACTGCTCGTGTGTCGCGTCAGGGAACTCGGCGGCCAGTGAGAGCCCGTCGTCAGGCAGGACCGTCATGGCTCGGATGCTAGGCCAGCGGGCTTTAGTGACAGCAGGACGAGGGCTGTGACGTTTCCCTCTTTACGGCTGTGAGCTGCGCCTCCCGCGCTTCCGAGGCACCTTGCGCAAGCCCCGCGAATGCCCCTCAGCCGGTCAGTTCGGACCGCTCCACGTCCTCGGTGGACAGGGTCTGCGGGGACGCCGTGAACGCGCGCAGGCGCAGCCGGGTCCGGTGCCCGGGCAGGACGAACCGTCCTGCGGGCGCCCGGAGTTCGACGGTGGCCGTGCTGTGCGCGGGCAGGGTGGCCGGGCCGCGCACCCGCGTCCAGTACCGGCGGGTGCCCTGGCCTGTGGTGAGCATGTAGTGCGGGGTGAGCGGGGCGCCGCCCGTGTTGGTCACCTTCAGGGTCAGCGCGGACAGGGCGTTCGCCGAGGGCCGCCGTACCGCCGTGACCGCCATCCGCAGCGGCGGTCCGCCGGTCACCGCCAGGACCGCGCTCAGCAGCGCCGGGGCCACCAGCAGGCCCGCCGCGGCGCACAGCGCGTGCCGCCGGCGCGGGCCCCGCAGGAACCGGGGGCGCGGCTGCCAGGCCCGCGCGAACTCCGGCAGCGGCGCGGTCACGGCCGACGCCAGCCACAGCGGCGTCATCATGAGGTAGTAGCCGTCCTGGGAGCGGGTCGCCACGTAGAAGGCGCACCACGGGAGCACGGTCGCCGCCGGGCCCAGCCGCCGGACGAACAGCGTGAACAGGGCCAGCAGCCCCGCCGCGAGGAGCATGCTCGCGTGGCCGTACCAGTCCAGCCGGTCGCTGCCGTGGGTGAAGTACAGGGAGACGTCGACCAGGCCCTGGCCGTGCAGCACCGCGCCCTGCGTCAGGGGCAGCACGATCCCGCCGAGCCAGGCCCGGGTCTCGTGCACGATGAAGTAGGTGTTCAGCAGCAGCCACGCGGTGACGGCGACGCCGAGGACGCGCAGTACCACCAGGCCGGCCCGCCGAGCGCCCAGTTCGCCCCGCCGTACCGCGTATACGCCCGCCAGCAGGAACGGCGTCACGAACCACGGCAGTTGCTGTGCCGCACAGGCGGCGCCCAGACAGGCGGCGCGGGCGATGCCCGGGGTGCCGAGCCGGCCGCCGGCGCCCAGCCGCGGCCAGCGCACCACCACCGGGATCATCAGGGCGAGGCCGAGGATCGCCGGATAGCCCTGGCGGCCGTACATGGGCAGGAAACCGAAGCCGAGGCAGAGCATGGTCGCCGCCGACCGCCAGGGCACGGGCAGCATCCGCCACAGCACGACAGTGCCGGCGAGCAGCGCGAGGGTCGCCGCCGCCGTCGCCGGGATGCCGCCGGACCCCACCCACAGCAGAGGGGCCGTCAGCAGCGGGGCGAGCGGGGGGTAGCCGTACGTGAAGTCGTAGCCGCCGCCGGCCAGCGGGGTGAGGGCGACGTGTTCGTGGTGGAACAGCCAGGGCCAGGCCTGTCCGTACACCGGGTGTCCGGCGACCAGCTCCCGCGCGGCCTGCGCGGTGAGGGCCGCCTCGTCGTTGCCCGCGTGGTTCATCGCCCAGGTGCACGCGGTCAGCACGATCGCGGTCACCAGCACGAGCAGGTCCACCCGGGCCAGGGACCGCGCCCGGCGGACCGTCAGGGCGAGGATCGCGCCGCCGAGGACGGAGAGGTAGCAGAGTGAGATGACACCGGCGAGGACCGGCCGGTGCGACGCCGCCTGGGTCCACACCGAGCGGGTGCCGATGAAGAGGCTGACATCGGCGAGGAGGGTCAGGACGCGGTGGCACTGCGCGGGCCCCGCCGGTGCCTCCGTGGTCGGCCTGGGTGCGGCGGACACCGCCGACCGCGTCCGCCGACCGGGTGCCACCAGCTGTTTCTCTGCCATGTGCACAAGCACAGGACCCTAGTGGGGGCCGGTGAACGGCACGCTGACCGCCATGAAAAGTTGGGTGTGAGACAGGTAAGAAGCAGGCCAATGCACACAAGTGACCCCGGCGGGGCCGTCGCGCTGCGTGTCGCAGTTCGGCCGAACGGGTGACTTGGCGTAAGAATTGGCCGGATGCAGGCATGGAACGCGAGTCAGGTCGGGGGGAGCCGGTGAGCCGTTACGACGTCACCGATGAACAGTGGGAGGGGCTCGCCCAGGTGGTGCCGCTGCGGGGCCGGGACGCGTGGCCGTCCGCGGTCGGGCACCGCTCGCTGCCGGACGCCGAGACCGAGACGCGCCGCCGGTTCGTGGTCCTGCGGGTCAACGTCTTCGCCGACGCCCGCGAGGTCGCCGAGACCCTCATGGCGGGCGCGCCCGTCCTGCTCGACCTCACCGGAGCGGAGACCGAGACCGCCAAGCGCGTCCTCGACTTCAGCACGGGGGTGGTCTTCGGTCTGGCCAGCGGGATGCACCGGGTCGACCGGAACGTGTTCCTCCTCACCCCGCCGGGCACGGAGGTCGGTGGACTCATGGAGGGGGCGGGGGTCTCGGAGGGCTGAGGGACGTCCCGGTGAGGGAGTTCGCGTTCGGACCGCGTCACTCCGGTTCGTCCCTCGATCGTAGGAAGGTGCCGGAGCCAAAACGGTTCGCCGAGTGTGCCGAGTCCTACGGTCCGGGACATGGCCGTCCCCTCCGCGCTCCCGTCCCCCTCCGACTCCACCGCGCCCCCGGGGCCGTTGCCCCCTACCCCCGTCGATGTACGGCCCCGGCTCACCGAGCTGCGGTTGTCCGCCTTCGCCGGGCACCGGCGGACCGGACTGCCGCTGGGGCCCGTGACGTTGATCGCCGGGCGGAGCGGGTCGGGCAAGTCGAGCGCGCTCGCGGCGTACGAGGCGCTGGCCCGGCTCGGCGGCGGGACCCCGCTCGGCGAGGTGTTCCCGGACCCGCTCGCGTGCGTGCCGGAGCGGGCCCGGCCCGACCGCGAGGGGCGGCGCGGATTCCGGATCGGCTGTACGGCCGACGGCGCCGAGGGGCCGGTCCGTCTCGACGTCGCCGTACAGGCCGAACCCCATCTGCGGATCGTGGGCGAGCGGTTGACGGCCGACGGCGTCGTCCTGCTGGAGACCGCCCTGCGCGACCCCGGACGCCGGACCGTGCAGGCCGCCTGGCACACCGCCGGCTCCGCGCCGGTGACCCGCGCCCCGCTGCCCGACGACCGCCTCGGCACCGCCCTGCTGCCGCTGCGCGTCGCCGGCAAGACCGACGGACAGCGGCGTGTCCTCGCCGCCGCCGAGCAGATGGTCGTCGCGCTGCGCTCGGTCTTCCCCTGCGACCCGCGCCCCGAGTGCATGCGCCGCCCCGTCCCCACCGGCTCCGGGCGCCTGCTGACGGGCTGCGACAACCTCGCCGACGTCCTGTGGCGCACCCGCGCCGAATGCGGACGGCGCCACGCCCTGCTGGTGGAGGCGGTGCGGGCGGGTTGCGCGGGGCGGGTGACCGACCTGGTCGCCGAGCCGCTGCCCGACGGCACGGTCCGCGCGCTGCTCGACCGGGGCGACGGCTTCCGTACCGGGATCGGGCTGCTGGGCGACGGTGAACTCCGGTACCTGGCCCTGGCGTTGGTGCTGCTGACCGGACCCGGTGTGCTGGCCGTGGACACCCCCGGCGAGGTGCCCGACGCGCTGCGCTCCCTCACCCTCCTCACCGACAACTTCGATCGCGCCCTCGATCCCGGCCAGCGCCGCGCGCTGCTGCAGGTCGCGGTCCGGATGGCCGCGCGGGGGCACATCCGCTGCGTGGGCGCGGTGAGCGACGCGACCTGGGCGGCGGGGGAGGAGGGAGTCACAGTGGTACACCTGGGTCCGTGACCGCACATCCCGATCTGCCCGAACTCCAGCGTCGGCTCGCCCGGTTCGCCGCCGCGCGGAACTGGCAGCCGTACCACACCCCCAAGAACCTGGTCGCCGCGCTCAGCGTGGAGGCCTCCGAACTGGTCGAGATCTTCCAGTGGCTGACGCCCGAGGAATCCGCCCGGGTGATGGACGACCCGGACACGGCGCACCGGGTCCGGGACGAGGTCGCCGACGTGCTCGCCTACCTCCTCCAGTTCTGCGAGGTGCTCGACGTCGATCCGCTGGCCGCGCTGAGCGCCAAGATCGACCGCAACGAGCGGCGGTTCCCCACCGCGGAATCCTGACCTCCGTTATTACTCTCCGGAGTTGACTTCCTTCCCGAATCCGAATTGTTGTCCACAGATTTCCCCCTACCTCTGGCTTTTCGCCCCATCGACCTTCACTCTGGGTAGTGGAACAGTGGAGTTCAGTGACCGCGCGGGGAAGCGCGGCGGGCGGACGGGGGCGCGCATGGACGCGGTACGGCTCATCGCGGCGAGCAGGAGAGCCCTGGCCCAGGGCGCCGACGGCGCGGAGATCATGACGGAGGTCTGGCAGGCCCAGGCCCTGGCCCAGGCGATCGGCAGCCGCCTCGCCGTGTCCGGCCCGCCGGAACTGCGCGGCGAGGCACTGGGCCTGACCGAACTGGCGGGCCGGGGCTGCGGAGTCCTCGACCCCCCGCGCCTCGACCCCGGCGACCTGCGCGCCGCCCGGCTGACCGAACTGGCCGACCCCCGCCACACCCTCCTCGCCCTCGGCAGCCTGCTCGGCGAGGTCGGCATAGCCCTGGTCGGCCTCGCCAGCGCAGCGGCGGACGAGGCGACGTACTGGCAGTGCATGGAGGCCATCGACGCGGCCGACGAATCCCGCGACCGCGTCCTGGAGATGCTGCGCAAACTGGAGGCCAGAGAGGAACGCTTACCGGAACCGGAACCTGAGGCGGGCTGACCAGGACCGAGATCGGGACGGGACCGGCGGCTGCTGTCCGGCCGGAGCACCAGGGGGAACCGGCGGGGCTGACCCCGGTGGCCAGGGAGAGCCTGCTCCTCCTCCGGGACCCGGACGCCGACATCCGGCGGCACGCCGCCGCGTCCCTCTCCGGGTCCCGCGACCGGACGGCTGCTGTCATGGACGCCCTCATCTCCCTGTCGGACGAGGAGGACCGGCATCTGCGGCTGGAGGCCGCCTATGCGCTCGCCGTCCGCGACGACCCGCGCAGCGAGGCGGCCTACGAACGCGTCGGTCCGCTCGGTCCCGCCTTCGAGCTCGGCCACCGCGTGACCGCTCACTGGCACTACGAGGTCCGCAACCTGCCGCGGAATCGCCTCTCCGCGACGGCAGCCCGGATTCCTAGTCGCCGGCCGAGCCGCTCAGGCGCCCCCGGGACTCCGCTTCCTGATGGAGGTCGGAGAGGTCCGCGTTCAGCGCCGCCATCAGTTCCTCCATCTGTTCCAGCAGCCCCTTCGGGCGGCTGGAGGGGGCGTCCGATCGGGGGACTGGCTCTTCGGACATGACGGCCTCCTCGGCCCTGGGCCCGGGAGGGCCGGCACGGTGGCGCGCGGCGGTGTCGACCGTCCGGCGCGGGTGCCGGACGGTCCGGCTCCGACGGGCCAAACGATCACCGCCGGGGCGGGTCACTGGCCCGCACGGCACCCCGCGCCCGGAGCGGGCGAAGTTCACCCGACCGTGAACGGCCGCGGCGGGCCGGACCGACGCGGTTGACGGGGGCGACGCCGTGCAGGATGGATGTATGGACCTTCGAATCTTCACCGAGCCCCAGCAGGGGGCCACCTACGACACCTTGCTCACCGTGGCGAAGGCCACCGAGGACCTGGGCTTCGACGCGTTCTTCCGCTCCGACCACTATCTGCGCATGGGCGGCTCGGACGGCCTGCCCGGCCCCACGGACGCCTGGATCACCCTGGCCGGCCTGGCCCGCGAGACCAAGCGGATCCGCCTCGGCACGCTGATGACGGCCGGCACTTTCCGGCTGCCCGGCGTGCTCGCCATCCAGGTCGCGCAGGTCGACCAGATGTCCGGCGGCCGGGTCGAACTGGGCCTGGGCGCGGGCTGGTTCGAGGAGGAGCACACGGCGTACGGCATCCCGTTCCCCAAGGAGAAGTTCGCCCGGCTGGAGGAGCAGCTGGCGATCGTCACCGGGCTGTGGAGCACCCCGCTCGGCAAGACGTTCGACTTCCACGGCACGTACTACGACCTCACCGACTCGCCCGCGCTGCCCAAGCCGGCCCAGCGGAAGGTCCCCGTGCTCGTCGGCGGCCACGGCGCGACCCGCACCCCGCGTCTCGCGGCCAGCTACGCCGACGAGTTCAACATCCCCTTCGCCGGCGTCGAGGACTCGGCACGGCAGTTCGGCCGGGTCCGGGCCGCCGCCGAGGAGGCCGGCCGCCCGGCGGACGAGCTGACCTACTCCAACGCCCTGGTGGCCTGCGTCGGCAGGGACGACCGCGAGGTCGCCCGGCGGGCTGCCGCCATCGGCCGCGAGGTGGACGAACTGAAGGCCAACGGCCTGGCGGGCTCCCCGGCCGAGGTGGTCGAAAAGCTCGGCCGCTACGCCGCGATCGGCTCCCGCCGCGTCTACCTCCAGATGCTCGACCTCTCCGACCTCGACCACCTGGACCTGATTGCCTCCCAGGTCCAGTCGCAGCTGTCGTAGCGCGGTCCGGGGCGGGGACCGCCGCACCCCGCCCCGGGCGAGAGTGCCGCCCGGGCCGGGAATGTGATCTAACTGTGAACCCGCTGTGCCGGAATTGTGGGTTCCGTCACAGCGCGCGTGATCCACGACTGGTCGGATGGCCGGGTGCGCAAAATCCTGCCCCTCACCCTCACCGGCCTGCTGGCCCTGTCCGCATGCCAGTTCACCTCGGACGGTGACGACGCCGGCACCGGTGTCCACGCCCTCAACGACATGAAGGCGCTGCCGCTGCACGCCTACCTGCCCGACCCCGCGTCGACCGGCGGCCAGGACGTCGGCACGGCGCAGTGGATCCTCGCCAGGCAGTGCATGATCCGGCTCGGCTTCACCGGCTTCCGGGCGTTCGACGTCAAGTCCGTCGAGTCGACCTACCCCGTCCGCCAGGGCAGCCTCGTCAACGAGGACGGGCTCGGTGACGACAGCCCCTACGGCGTCGACGATCCCGCCGTGGCCGCCGAGCACGGCTACCACAACGGCGGCGTGGACACCGGCGCCGAACCCCGGGAGTGGCCCGCCGACCAGTACACCGCCCTCACCGGCAGCTTCGAGTCCGGCGAGAGCCACCGTACGCACGGCAGGCCCATACCCGAGGGCGGCTGCCTGGGTGCCGCCACCCGGAAGATCTACGGCTCCGAGCCCCGGCCGATGAACGTGGGCGGGCTGAAGCTCTCCGGCTACTACTCGCTCGCCACGGAGCTCTGGATCCAGGCGCGCAAGGAGGCCGGGAAGGACCCCGCCTGGAAGAAGGCCGACCGCGCCTGGTCGCGCTGCATGAAGGACAAGGGCTTCCACTACCCCGACCCGGACAAGGCGTCCGTCGACTACCACTGGTTCACCACGCACCAGGCCTCCGGCAAGGAGAAGAAGACCGCCGTCGCCGACGCCCGCTGCAAGCTCGGCACCGACTACATCCAGACCGCCCACCGCATCGAGGTCCGCACGCAGAACGCGGCCATCGCCCGGCACAAGAAAGCGCTGGAGGACGGCCGCGCGGCGGACCAGCAGGCGATCGGCAACGCCCGCAGGATCATCGCCGAGCAGTCCTGAGCCCGGCCGCCCCGGCCCGGCGCAGCGGAAAACAGGGTGGTCGGCGGGGCGTCCGCCAGGGAAGAATCGGCCGCATGTTCGTGACGATCTCCACCACAGGCACGGCGGTGAACCCGGCCGCCGACCTGGGGTACCTGCTGCACAAGCACCCCGACAAGGTGCAGACCTTCTCCACCTCGCACGGTCCCGCGCACGTCTTCTACCCCGAGGCGGGTCCCGAGCGGTGCACGGCCGCGCTGCTGCTGGAGGTCGATACGGTGGCACTGGTCCGGCGGGGCAAGGGCAAGGGCCGCGGCGGGGCACCCGACGCGGCACTCGCCCAGTACGTCAACGACCGGCCCTACGCCGCCTCCTCGCTGCTGGCCGTCGCGGTGAGCAACGTCTTCTCCAGCGCGATGCGGGGCGTCTGCAAGGCCCGCCCGGAGCTGGCGGCGGCCCCGCTGCCGCTGCGCGTCGAGGTGCCCGTGCTGCCCGCGCGCGGCGGCGCCGCCCTCGTACGCAGGCTGTTCGAGCCGCTCGGCTGGACGGTGGACGTCACACCCGTCCCGCTGGACACCGCGTTCCCGGAGTGGGGCGACTCGCGCTACGTCCGGCTGGTCCTGGAAGCCGGCACGCTGACCCTCGCCGAGGCACTGCGCCACCTGTACGTGCTGCTGCCCGTCCTCGACGACGCCAAGCACTACTGGGTCTCCGCCGACGAGGTCGACAAGCTGCTCCGCGCGGGCGAGGGCTGGCTGCCCGGCCACCCGGAGCAGAAGCTGATCACCAGCCGGTACCTGTCCCGCCGCTGGTCGCTGACCCGGCAGGCCATGGAGCGCCTCGAACTGGTGCGGCTCGCCGAGGCCGACGACAGCGAGGTCGAGTCCATCGACAACGCCGTCGAGGAGGACACCGAGGCCGAGGAGAAGCCCACCCCGCTCGCCGTACAGCGCAGGGAGGCCATTCTCGACGCCCTCCGCGAGTCCGGCGCCGCCCGCGTCCTGGACCTCGGCTGCGGCCAGGGCCAGCTGGTGCAGGCGCTGCTGAAGGACGTGCGGTACACCGAGATCGTCGGCGTGGACGTCTCCGTGCGCGCCCTCACCATCGCCTCCCGCCGGCTGAAGCTGGACCGCATGGGGGAGCGGCAGGCCTCCCGCGTCACCCTCTTCCAGGGCTCGCTCGCCTACACCGACAAGCGCCTGAAGAGCTACGACGCCGCCGTGCTCAGCGAGGTGATCGAGCACCTCGACCTGCCCCGGCTGCCCGCCCTGGAGTACGCCGTCTTCGGCGCGGCGCGTCCGCGCACGGTCGTCGTGACCACACCGAACGTCGAGTACAACGTCCGCTGGGAGACCCTCCCCGCCGGGCACGTCCGGCACGGCGACCACCGCTTCGAGTGGACCCGCGAGGAGTTCCGCACCTGGGCGGCGACCGTGGCCGAACGGCACGGCTACGGAGTCGCGTTCCGGCCCGTGGGCCCCGACGACCCCGAGGTCGGACCGCCCACCCAGATGGCCGTGTTCACCCTGGAGACCGCACACGACGAGAAGGAGAAGGAGGCGAAGGCGGCATGACCGAGGCAAGCGAGACCGACGAAACCACCCAGCGCACGGAGACGGCGGCCGGCCGGGTGCTGCCCGTCACCGACCTCTCCCTCGTCGTCCTCGTCGGCGCCTCCGGCTCCGGCAAGTCCACCTTCGCCCGACGGCACTTCAAGCCGACCGAGGTGATCTCCTCCGACTTCTGCCGCGGCCTCGTCTCCGACGACGAGAACGACCAGAGCGCCACCCGGGACGCCTTCGACGTCCTGCACTACATCGCCGGCAAGCGGCTTGCCGCCGGCCGCCGCACCGTCGTAGACGCCACCGGCGTGCAGCAGGACAGCCGGCGCCAGCTGATCGAGCTGGCACGCGAGCACGACGTGCTGCCCATCGCCATCGTGCTCGACGTGCCCGAGGAGGTGTGCGCCGAACGCAACGCGGCCCGCACCGACCGCGCCGACATGCCCCGCCGGGTCATCCAGCGGCACACGCGTGAACTCCGCCGCTCGCTAAGGCACCTGGAGCGCGAGGGCTTCCGCAAGGTGCACGTCCTGCGCGGCGTCGAGGAGGTCGAGGGGGCCACCCTCGTCACCGAGAAGCGGTTCAACGACCTGACCCACCTCACCGGCCCCTTCGACATCATCGGCGACATCCACGGCTGCGCCGCCGAACTGGAGGCCCTGCTCGCCAAGCTGGGCTACGTGGGCGGCGTTCACCCCGAGGGCCGTACCGCCGTGTTCGTCGGCGACCTCGTCGACCGCGGCCCGGACACCCCCGGCGTGCTGCGCCGGGTGATGGCCATGGTGAAGGCCGGTGCGGCGCTGTGCGTGCCAGGCAACCACGAGAACAAGTACGGCCGTTACCTCAAGGGCCGAAACGTCCAGCACACCCACGGGCTCGCCGAGACCATCGCCCAGATGGAGGGCGAGACCGAGGAGTTCAAGACGGAGGTCCGCCGCTTCCTGGAGGGCCTGGTCAGCCACTACGTGCTCGACGGCGGCAGACTGGTCGTCTGCCACGCCGGCCTGCCCGAGAAGTACCACGGCCGCACCTCGGGCCGCGTCCGCAGCCACGCCCTGTACGGCGAGACCACCGGCGAGACCGACGAGTTCGGCCTGCCGGTGCGCTACCCGTGGGCCGAGGACTACCGGGGCCGCGCGGCCGTCGTCTACGGCCACACCCCGGTGCCGGAGGCCACCTGGCTGAACAACACCATCTGCCTGGACACCGGTGCCGTCTTCGGCGGCAAGCTGACCGCGCTGCGCTGGCCGGAGCGCGAACTGGTCGACGTACCGGCCGAGAAGGTCTGGTACGAGCCGGCCAGGCCGCTGCGTACCGAGGCGCCCGGCGGCCACGACGGACGGCCGCTGGACCTGGCCGACGTGTACGGCCGCCGGGCCGTGGAGACCCGGCACGCCGGCCGCGTCGCGGTCCGCGAGGAGAACGCGGCGGCGGCCCTGGAGGTCATGAGCCGCTTCGCCACGGACCCCCGCCTGCTGCCGTACCTGCCGCCGACCATGGCGCCCACGGCCACCTCGCATGTGAACGGCTATCTGGAGCACCCGGTGGAGGCGTTCGCGCAGTACTCCGAGGACGGTGTCGAGCGGGTCGTGTGCGAGGAGAAGCACATGGGCTCGCGGGCGGTGGCGCTGGTGTGCCGGGACGCGGAGGCCGCGAGCAGGCGTTTCGGCGTCGACGCGGGCCCCACCGGCTCCCTCTACACCCGTACCGGGCGACCGTTCTTCGACGACGCTCAGGTCACCGAGGAGATCCTCGGCCGGCTGCGCGCGGCGATCGGCGAGGCCGGACTGTGGGACGAACTGGACACGGACTGGCTGCTGCTGGACGCCGAGCTGATGCCGTGGTCGCTGAAGGCGTCCGGTCTGCTCCGCAGCCAGTACGCGGCCGTGGGCGCCGCCTCCGGCGCGGTGTTCCCGGACGTGCTCACCGCCCTGGAGGGCGCCACCGCACGGGGTGTCGACGTGGCCGCGCTGCTGACCCGGCAGCGGGAACGCGCCGCCGACGCCGCCGCGTTCACCGACGCCTACCGCCGCTACTGCTGGACCACCGACGGCCTCGACGGCGTCCGGCTGGCCCCCTTCCAGATCCTGGCCGCCCAGGGCCGCAGCCTCGCCGGTCTCCCGCACGACGAGCAACTGGCCCTGATCGACCGGCTGGTGGAACACGACGGCACCGGCCTGCTGCAGACCACCCGCCGCCTGTACGTCGACACCGGCGACCCGGAGTCCGTCCGGGCGGGCGTCGACTGGTGGCTGGAGATGACCGGCCGCGGCGGCGAGGGCATGGTCGTCAAGCCGGTCGGCGCGCTGGTCCGCAGCCCGCAGGGGCGGATCGTGCAGCCCGGCATCAAGTGCCGGGGCCGCGAGTACCTCCGCATCATCTACGGCCCCGAGTACACGCGTCCGGACAACCTTGCCCGGCTGCGCCAGCGGTTCCTGAACCACAAGCGGTCGCTGGCGATCCGTGAGTACGCGCTCGGCCTGGAGGCCCTGGACCGGCTGGCCGACGGCGAGCCGCTGTGGCGGGTGCACGAGGCCGTCTTCGGGGTGCTCGCCCTGGAGTCTGAGCCCGTGGACCCGCGTCTTTAGGTCAGGCCCCCGGCCGGCAGGTCGGCACAGAACGCCCTTGTGCCGCACACCGTCCGTCCATATGGTGGACGGCCGTGCGGCACAAGGGTGTTCACGTGGTGAGGGGAGCAGGGGACGTGGAGATCAAGAAGGTCGTGGTCCGGGAGGACCGCAGCACCAGCCGCCGGCCGGCGATCCTGGAGAAGCGGCCGACCCGCTGAACATGCGCATTCACCTGGTCACGATGCCCTGGCATCCCCTCGACCTCCCCTCCCTCCAACTCGGCCTGCTGCACCGCGTCGTGTGCGACGCCCGCCCCGCGGACGAGGTCACCGAGTTCCACGGCTCCCTGCGCTGGGCGGAGTTCCTGCTGGAGCGCTCGGCCGGCCGGCTGCGGCCCGGCGACTGCGTGGCCGTCGGCAGCGACGCGATCTTCCACGGCCTCGGGGACTGGGTCTTCTCCGGAGCTCTGTACGACGACCCCCGCTGGGGCCTCGCCCGGCTCCGCGCGTACGCGGCCGACCGCGGCGTCCCCGTCGACACCGCCGTCGCCATGCGCCCCTACGCCGAGGACTTCGTCGCGGAGTGCGCCACCGAGGTGCTGGCCGCCGAACCGGACGTCGTCGGATTCACCACCACGTTCATGCAGAACGTCCCCTCCCTGGCCCTCGCCCGCGAACTCAAGCGAAGACGGCCGGAGTTGACGGTCGTGTTCGGCGGCGCCAACTGCGACGGCCCCATGGGCCACGCCCTGCACCGCAACCATCCCTTCGTGGACCACGTGGTGCGCGGCGAGGGCGAGTACGCCTTACCCGCGCTGCTGCACCACCTCGACGCCGGCACCGCGCCCGCGGACGTGCCCGGCCTGTGCTGGTGGGACGGCCCCGTGTCCCGAGCCAACCCCGAGACGCGCCGGACCGTGGCGCCCGCCGACATCCCCGCACCCGACTACGACCAGTGGCAGACGGCCCTGGACACCTCCCCGGTCCGGGAGTACGTCCATCCCAAACTGGTCGTCGAGGGCGCCCGCGGCTGCTGGTGGGGAGAGAAGCACCACTGCACGTTCTGCGGGCTCAACGGCTCCGCCATGGCGTTCCGCGCCAAGCCCGGCGAGCGGCTCTGGCAGGAGATCGACCGCCTCGTCCGCCGCCACCACATCCTCGACATCGTCACCGTCGACAACATCATCGACATGGCCTACTTCCGCGACTTCCTGCCCCGCGTCGTCGACAGCGGCTGGGACCTGCGGCTGCACTACGAGGTCAAGTCCAACCTCACCCCCGACCAGCTCCGCCTCCTCTCCGACTCGGGCACCGTGCACATCCAGCCCGGCATCGAGAGCCTGGGCAGCAGGGTCCTGGACCTCATGGACAAGGGCGTCACCGGCGCCCGCAACGTCCGCACCCTGCGCGAGTGCGAGAACCACGCGCTGACCTGCTCCTGGAACCTCCTCTACGGCTTCCCCGGCGAACGGGCCGAGGACTACACACCGGTCATCGACCAGCTCCCCGCACTGGTCCACCTCCAGCCGCCGAGCGGTGCCCACCGCATCCAACTGGAGCGGTTCAGCCCCCACTTCACCGACCCCGGCCTGGGCTTCGGCAAACGCCGGCCCGCCGAGATGTACCAGCACGTCTACGACCTCCCCGAGAACGAACTCGGAGACCTGGTCTACCTGTTCGACACCGAGGACGCGGGGATCTCCGGCGAGGTCGAGCAACGGCTCACCGAGGCCGTGGCCGACTGGCGGGCCGGTCACGCGCACTCCCGGCTGCTGTACGAGGACGCCGGCACCGACCTGCTGGTCCACGACACCCGGCACGGCCGCACCCCCGCTACCCACCGCTTCACCGGCTGGCACGCCGACGCCTTCCGCCACCTGGACGCCGGCCGCACCACCCCCGCCCTGCACCGACTGCTCACCACCGACGGCCACCAGGTCCCGTTCGACACCCTCGACGCCTGGCTCCACCACGCCCTGACCCTCGGCCTGCTTTTCCGGGACGGACACACCTATGTCTCCCTCCCCACATGGGGCGAACCGGTGAGGCTGCTTGAGAGCACGGAGGCGCTCGCATGACCGAGCTCCCCACGACCGTCGCCCACCGCCTCACCGGCCGCCGCGTCGAGATCACCGACCCACTGGACCTGACGGGCGCGGGCCGCGAGACCTGCGAGGCCGTCCGCTTCCTGCGCGAGTGCCAGGGCCGAGCGCTGAAGGTGAACTGGCGGGCGGCGGGCCACCCCTCGTACGACACGACGCTGCTGCACCACCTCCAGCCGCCGGGCGAACTCCCGGGCTGCCAGTTCGAGTTGACATCATGGCAGTCGGCGTACTCCTACGGCCTCCTCTACTACCGACGCGGCCCGGAGTTCTGCACGCTCATGGACCGTCGCGCTTCCGGCACGGCGGCCCGCCTCACCCTGGACCACCCGGTCCTCCTCGCGACGTTCCGCCGCCTCCAGAAGCCGTTGTCTCTCGACGAGTTGAACACGGATGAGCGCCAGGCGGCGGACCTGCTGACCGCAGAGCGACTGGTTCTGGTGAGCGGTGAGTGGGTCGTGGCCCTGCCCCCGAGAGCTCGGCGCTGGCCGGTCCCGTGCACAGAAATCTGACGGCGCATCTGAACGTCCGATGCGTGGACGCGCCCCAAAGGGGCGCGGGGAACTGCGCGACCAGCCCCCACCGGCCCGCAGTGTCCCCACTACCCGACCAGCCTCAGACACTCGGAAGAAACTCCCACTCGAACCGTCTGCCCCCAGCGGAGCTGAATCGCATCACTCTCGACCCCATCGCCGAAGGCAACGAGCCGATCCGACTCCACCGTCACCGTCAGCCCGGTGCCGGCGGACAGCTCACCGGAGACCAGGGAGGTGCCCGTCGCCGGCGACGGCCACGCCTCCCGGACGAACCACACCAACCTCTCCTCCGTGGGCGACGGCAGCGCGAGCGCTCCGCCCCGCTCCTGCCACACCGACCGCAGCCACCCGGTCGCACCCGTGCCCGTGCCCACCAGCACCCCGGAGGAGGCCTGGGCCTCGACGGCACCCCCGGACTCGTCGAGGCCCAGGCGGTAGCGGGCGGTCTGGTGGCCGGGCATGCCCAGGTAGATTTCGTTGAGGGCGACCAGCCGCTGGGTGTCGTCGGCGACGGCCTCGACCATGGTGAGTTCGTCCACGGCGGTGCCGGGCAGCGCCGCCAGCAGGGCAGCCGCGTCGCGCGGGCGGTGCCGTACCAGCACGCCGGGGTTGCGGCCGGGATCGGTGTCGATGCCGATCACCGGCTGGCCGGTGAGGTACTTGGCGGTGTTGGCGACCAGCCCGTCCTGGCCGACGACCACGACGACGTCCTCCGGGGCGAACAGGAAGCGGTCCAGGTCGGCCCGTTCCACCCGGGCCTGCCGCCAGGCGGGCGGCACCGCGGAGGTCACCTCGGCCAGGGCCCGGCGGGTCCGGCGGTGGCGGTCGGCGACCTCCTCGATGTCGCGGCCCCGGGAGGCGAGGAAGAAGGCGGCCTGCCCGTGCGTGCCGTGCCGGGCCACCAGTTCCTCGTACTCCGTGGTGCGCCGGACCAGCACGGCGCGCGGCGCGAGGGTCATTGCGCTGCTCCGGTGGCACCGAGCCGGGTGAGCAGCCCCGTCAGCACGTCCGGTGAGACGGTCACGCTGTCGATGCGTGGGAGGTTCTCCGCCAGCCGTGTGGCGGTGGACGCGTGCAGCGTCGCGGCGCCGTCGATCCCGGCGTCGGCGTGCACCCGCAACCAGGCGGCCTGCGCCTCGGCCCGCGCCGCTCCCACTTCACGCGCCCCCTCGGCCTCGGCCCGCGAGACCCGCACGGCGCGCTCGGCCTCCGCCTCGGCCAGCTTCCGGGACCGCGCGGCCTCCGCCTCGGCGAGCTTCACGGACCGTGCCGCCTCCGCCTCGGCGAGTGTCACCGACCGGGCCGCCTCCGCCTCCGCGCGTACCGCGTCGGCCGCCGCCTGTTCCTCGGCCTCGCGGCGGGCGTTGGTGCCCCGCTGCTCGACCAGGTGTTCCTCGCGGCGGGCGAGTTCGATGCGGCTGGCCAGTTCGTTCTCGGCGATGGTCCGCTCCCGCTCGACGGCCACCGCGCGCCGCTCGTAGGTCGCCCGGTCGGCCTCCTGCTGGATCTGCTCGCGGGCCGGGGTGCGCAGCGCCCGCTCCACCTCGGGTTCCGGCCGCAGCGCCATGACCCGGACGGCGACGACCTCAATGCCGGTGGCGGGCAGCCGCGGTTCCGTGCCCAGCCCCGCGGCGACCCGTTCGCGGACCACGGTGACGCCGTCGGCCAGGGCCGCCGACAGGGGCGTACGGGCCAGGACGTCCAGCGCGTGCTGCTGGGCCGTCTCGGTGAGCAGGGTGCCGAGCTGCTCCAGCGGGGTGCCGCGCCAGCCGCCCGTGTCCGGGTCGACGGAGAAGTCCAGGCGGGCGGCGGCGACGGCCGGATCGGCGATCCGGTAGGTGACCGTGGCCTGCACCGACACGTCCTGGAAGTCGGCGGTGCGGGCGTGGAAGGTCATCGCCAGTTCCCGGTCGTCGACCGGCACCTCGGAGAGGGCGGCGGTCAGCGGGCGGAACCAGAAGCTGAGCCCGGGGCCGTCGTGGACCAGCGTGCCGGAGCGGTGGTGGCGGATGTGTGCCGTGGGCGCGCCCCGCAGGTGGCGCCAGCCCAGGCGCCGGGTGATGTCGGCCATGGGAACCTCGCTTTTCGTCACTGAGACGATAAGTGCTCGCGCCACTTCTCGTCAACAGGACGAAAACAGGTGACGGCGGAAACGCGCGAGGAGAGAGTGAACGCGCGTCCGGGCGGCCAGGATGGAGGCATGGCATACCACGTCGACTCCGAGGCCGGGCGGTTGCGCCGGGTGATACTCCACCGGCCCGACCTGGAGCTCAAAAGGCTCACCCCCAGCAACAAGGACGCGCTGCTGTTCGACGACGTGCTCTGGGTGCGCCGGGCGCGCGCCGAGCACGACGGGTTCGCCGACGTCCTGCGGGACCGGGGCGTCGCCGTCCATCTCTTCGGCGACCTGCTCCACGAGACCCTGGCGATCCCGGAGGCCCGCGCGCTCGTCCTGGACCGGGTCTTCGACGAGAAGGAGTACGGCCCGCTCGCCACCGACCACCTGCGCGCCGCCTTCGACGGGTTCGACCCGCGCGAGCTGGCCGAGGCCCTGGTCGGCGGCATGACCAAGCGGGAGTTCCTGGACGCGCACGCCGAACCGGCCTCCGTCCGGTTCCACGTCATGGACCTGGACGACTTCCTGCTGCGCCCGCTGCCCAACCACCTCTTCACCCGCGACACCTCGGCGTGGATCTACGACGGCGTCTCGATCAACGCGATGCGCATGCCGGCCCGGCAGCGCGAGACCGTGCACTTCGAGGCCATCTACCGGCACCACCCGCTGTTCCGTGAGGAGACGTTCCATGTCTGGTCCCGGGGGCAGGCCGACTACCCGTCGACCATCGAGGGCGGCGACGTCCTGGTGATCGGTAACGGCGCCGTCCTCATCGGCATGAGCGAGCGCACCACCCCGCAGGCCGTGGAGATGCTGGCGTACAAGCTGTTCGCGTCCGGCTCGGCGCGGACGATCGTGGCGCTCGACATGCCCAAGCGGCGGGCGTTCATGCACCTGGACACCGTGATGACCATGGTGGACGGCGACACCTTCACCCAGTACGCCGGCCTCGGCATGCTCCGCTCGTACACGATCGAGCCGGGGGTCGGCGACCGGGAGCTGAAGGTCACCGACCATCCCCCGGAGCACATGCACCGCGCGATCGCCGCCGCCCTGGGCCTCGGCGAGATCCGCGTCCTGACCGCCACGCAGGACGTGCACGCGGCCGAGCGGGAGCAGTGGGACGACGGCTGCAACGTCCTCGCGGTAGAGCCGGGTGTCGTGGTCGCCTACGAACGCAACTCCACCACCAACACGCACCTGCGCAAGCAGGGCATCGAGGTGATCGAGATCCCGGGCAGCGAACTGGGCCGGGGGAGGGGTGGCCCGCGCTGCATGAGCTGCCCCGTCGAGCGTGAGGCGGTGTGAGACGGCCGACTCCGCGGACACCACGACAGGCTGTATATAAATGCTGAACATCGTATAGAATTCCAGAGTCCGTGCTACCCGTACCTCTGGAGCGCCCCCATGGCGACAGTCCCGACCGCCCTCGCCGGCCGCCACTTCCTCAAGGAGCTGGACTTCACCGAGGAGGAGTTCCGCGGCCTGGTCGAGCTGGCCGCGGAGCTGAAGGCCGCCAAGAAGACGGGGAGCGAGACCCAGTACCTGCGCGGCCGGAACATCGCCCTGATCTTCGAGAAGACCTCGACGCGCACCCGCTGTGCGTTCGAGGTCGCCGCCGCCGACCAGGGTGCCTCCACGACCTGCCTGGACCCCTCAGGGTCGCAGATCGGGCACAAGGAGTCCGTGAAGGACACCGGTCGCGTCCTCGGCCGGATGTTCGACGCCATCGAGTACCGGGGCGACAGCCAGGCCGGTGTCGAGGAACTGGCCGCGCACGCGGGCGTGCCCGTCTACAACGGGCTCACCGACGACTGGCACCCCACCCAGATGCTCGCCGACGTGCTCACCATGACCGAGCACAGCGCCAAGCCGCTGACGGACATCGCCTTCGCCTACCTCGGTGACGCCCGCTTCAACATGGGCAACTCCTACCTGGTCACCGGCGCCCTGCTCGGCATGGACGTACGGATCGTCGCGCCCAAGGAGTACTGGCCCGCCGAGGAGATCGTGACCCGCGCCCGCGAGCTGGCCGAGGGCAGCGGCGCCACGATCACGCTCACCGAGGACGTCACCGACGGCGTCCGCGGCGCCGACTTCGTCGCCACCGACGTCTGGGTCTCCATGGGCGAGCCCAAGGAGGTCTGGGACGAGCGCATCGCCGCCCTCGCGCCGTACGCCGTGACCATGGACGTCCTGCGGGCCACCGGCAACCCGGACGTGAAGTTCCTGCACTGCCTGCCGGCCTTCCACGACCTCGGCACCAAGGTCGGCCGCGAGATCCACGCCCGTCACGGGCTGGACTCCCTGGAGGTCACCGACGAGGTCTTCGAGTCGGCGCACTCCGTCGTCTTCGACGAGGCCGAGAACCGGCTGCACACCATCAAGGCGGTCCTGGTCGCCACCCTGGCCCGCCCCGCGTAGCCCCCACCGGCGAGACGTTCGCAGCCCCCATCGGCACGTATCCTGACCGGCGGCCCGGTACCACCCCTTCCGGCCGCCGCCCGCGACCCCACCACGGTCGCCCGCACCACCAGAAACGAGCACCACCCGCATGCCCGCTCCCCGCATCAAGTCCCCCGGCGCGCTCATCGCCGAGTCCGGCGCCGACCGCGAGGGCCACGGCCTGAAGCGCACGATGGGCCTCTTCCAGCTCATCTGCTTCGGCGTCGGCGCCATCGTCGGCACCGGCATCTTCGTCGGCCTCTCCGACTCCGTCGCCCAGGCCGGCCCCGCCGTGGTCGTCTCCTTCGTGCTCGCCGCGATCACCTGCGTGTTCACCGCCTTCTCCTTCGCCGAGCTGGGCGGCGCGATCCCGGTCTCCGGGTCCTCGTACTCCTTCGCCTACGCCGGTCTCGGCGAGTCCACCGCCTTCCTGGTCGGCTGGTGCCTGCTGCTGGAGTACGGCGTCTCCATCTCGGCCGTCGCGGTCGGCTGGAGCCAGTACGTCAACGAACTCCTGCACAGCCTGACCGGATGGCAGCTCCCGGCGGCCCTGTCCGCCGGCCCCGGCGACGGCGGGATCCTCAACCTGCCCGCCGTGATCGTCATCGCCATGGGCGCTCTCCTGCTGGTGCGCGGCGTGCGCGAGAGCGCCCGGGCGACCGCCGCCATGGCCGCGGTCAAGCTCGTCATCCTGCTGGTCTTCTGCGCCATCGGCTACAGCGCCTTCAAGGACGGCAACCTCACCCCGTTCTCCCCGGCCGGCCTCGGCGGCATCGGCGCGGGCACCACGGCCGCGTTCTTCTCCTACATCGGCTTCGACGCCATCACCACCGCCGGTGAGGAGGCGAAGAACCCCCGCCGGGACATCCCGGTCGCGATCATGGTCTGCATGGGCATCGTGACCCTGCTGTACTGCGCGGTCGCACTCGCCGCGATCGGCGCCGTCGGCGGCGATCAGGTCGCGGGCCGCCCCGCCGCCCTGTCCTACGTCGTGAACGAGGTCACCGGCTCCGCGGTCGGCGGCGGTGTCATCGCCTTCGGCGCGGTCGTCGCCATCGCCTCCGTCGTCCTCGCCGTGATGTACGGCCAGACGCGCATCCTGATGTCGATGTCCCGCGACGGACTGATCCCGCGCGTCTTCGAGAAGGTGAACCCGAGGACCTCCACCCCGGTGGCCGGCACGCTGATCGTCGCGGTCGTCTTCGCGCTCCCGGCGGCCTTCGCCTCCCTGGACGCCGTGATGAACCTGTGCACCATCGGCACGCTCGCCATCATGGCCGTGGTCAACATCGCGGTGCTCGCGCTGCGCCGACGGGAGCCGGGCCTCGCCCGCAGCTTCCGGGTACCGCTGTACCCGGTCGTGCCGCTGCTCGGCGTCGGCTTCTGCCTGTACCTGATGTACGAGACCGGCTGGCGGACCTGGCTCCAGTTCGCGGGCTTCCTCGCGGCCGGCCTGCTCGTCTACGCCGCCTACGGGCGCCGGCACTCCACGCTGGCCCGGACGCCGGACCCCGAGGTCACAGCGGACGCCGCTGAGCGGGAACCGCAGGCAGTGTGAACCACACCGCCTTGCCCCGCGGGGTGGGGCGGTGTCCGCACGAGGAGCTGAGGGCGCGGATCAGCAGCAGACCGCGCCCGCCCTCCGCCCACACGTCCGGCTCCTCGATCACCGGGCGTGTGAGATGGCCGGGCGGCGCCGGGTCCGGGTCGTGCACCTCGACCTGGCAGCCGCTCGACCGCAGCTCCACCACCAGCTCTATCGGGCCGCGCCCGGCGGTGTGCTCCACCGCGTTGGCCACCAGTTCCGCCGTCAGCAGCTCCGCCGTGTCGCTGTCGGCCGCGTGCTCACCCTCCGAGAGGGCCGTCCGCACCAGGGCACGCGCCGTCGGCACGGCCGCGGTGGTGTGCGGCAGCGCGATGCGCCAGGAGGCCGGTTCGGCGGGGCGTTCGTGCAAGGCGAGTCCGTTCATGGAGCAGGCTGTCCTGCTTTCGACTGTGGAAATGGTACGGGCCCGCCCGCACAGTCCGTCGCCCGGGCACCGTACCGAGGCCCTCCGGCCCCGGTACCGGGCGGCTTACCCGCGTGAACGCCCCGCCTCGCCCGCCCGGCCCCACTGTTACGGCGCTGTCGACGATCAGTGACGCCCGTGACCGGAACCGGCCGCACCGGACACTCCACGCGAGGCTTGCTTGTCGCGCTATCCTGACGACAGTCACGAACAAGTGATAACTTCATGGGTAGAGCACCGTGAGGCACCACCCCCCTGCACGTGACGCACCGCCGCCCGGGAGGCCGCACGTCATGAGTCCCTTCACCGGCTCCGCCGCCCGCACCCCCGAGTGGGAGCACCTGCGGGTCAAGCTCGACGACGGCGTCGCCACCGTCACCCTCGCCCGCCCCGACAAGCTCAACGCCCTCACCTTCGGCGCCTACGCCGACCTGCGCGATCTTCTCGCCGAACTGTCCCGCGAGCGGTCCGTGCGCGCCCTGGTGCTGGCCGGCGAGGGCCGCGGCTTCTGCTCGGGCGGCGACGTCGACGAGATCATCGGCGCCACCCTGTCCATGGACACCGCGCAGCTGCTCGACTTCAACCGGATGACCGGCCAGGTCGTCCGGGCGGTCCGCGAGTGTCCTTTCCCGGTGATCGCCGCTCTCCATGGCGTCGCGGCCGGCGCCGGTGCCGTCCTCGCCCTCGCTTCCGACTTCCGCGTCGCCGACCCGAGCACCCGCTTCGCCTTCCTCTTCACCCGCGTCGGCCTCTCCGGCGGCGACATGGGGGCCGCCTACCTGCTGCCCCGCGTCGTCGGCCTGGGCCACGCCACCCGCCTCCTCATGCTCGGCGACCAGGTCCGCGCCCCCGAGGCCGAGCGCATCGGCCTGATCAGCGAACTGACCGAGGAGGGCCGTGCCGACGAGGCCGCCTCGACCCTGGCCCGCCGCCTCGCCGACGGCCCCGCCCTGGCCCACGCCCAGACCAAGGCCCTCCTCACCTCCGAACTCGACATGCCCCTGGCCGCCTCCATCGAACTGGACGCCTCCACCCAGGCCCTCCTGATGACAGGCGAGGACTACAAGGAGTTCCACGCCTCCTTCACAGAAAAGCGCCCGCCAAAGTGGCAGGGGAGGTGACCTGATCTTGATCCCGACCTCGGACCAACCCACCCCAGGGGCGCGGGGCAGTGTCGATATGCGGCTCCGCCGCGGGGCGCGACAAGCCACAACGAACCCGCACCCGCAAACGACGCCCAACCACCCCCCACGCATAGCGATCCTCGGCGGAGGCCCCGGCGGCCTCTACACCGCCGCGCTGCTGAAACGCCTCAACCCGGCCAGAGACATCACCGTGTGGGAACGCAACCCCCCGGACAGAACCTTCGGCTTCGGAGTCGTCCTCTCCGACGAAACCCTGGGCGGCATCGAACACGCCGACCCGCAGGTGTACACGGCCCTACAACAGCACTTCACCCGCTGGGACGACATCGACATGATCCACCGGGACACCCGCCAAACCTCCGGAGGACACGGCTTCGCCGCCCTCGGCAGACGCCGTCTCCTCCAGATCCTGCACGCCCGCTGCCAAGCACTCGGCGTCCACCTGAACTTCTCCACCGAAGCGCCGCCGCCAGGCGACCTCGCGGCCACCCACGACCTCGTCGTCGCGGCCGACGGCGTCCGCAGCGCCACCCGCGAGACCTACGCCGACGTCTTCCGCCCCCACGTCACCGAACACCGCTGCCGCTACATCTGGCTGGCCACCGACTTCGCCTTCGACGCCTTCCGCTTCGAGATCGCCGAGACCGAGCACGGCGTGATGCAGCTCCACGCCTACCCCTATGCGCCCGACGCCTCCACCGTGATCGTCGAGATGCGCGAAGAAGTCTGGCGGGCGGCGGGATTCGACGAGCTGAGCGCCCAGCAGTCCATCGACCACTGCGCCAAGATCTTCGCCGAGGCGCTCCGCGGCCGCCCCCTGCGTTCCAACAACTCCGCCTGGACCACGTTCCGTACGGTGGTCAACGAGCACTGGTCGCACGGCAACGTCGTCCTCCTCGGCGACGCCGCGCACACCGCGCACTTCTCCATCGGCTCCGGTACCAAACTCGCCGTCGAGGACGCCCTCGCGCTCGCCGCCTGCCTGGAGGAACAACCGAGCACAGCGGACGCACTCAAGGCCTACGAAGCGGAGCGCAAACCCGTCGTCGCCTCCACCCAGCGGGCCGCCCGCGCGAGCCTGGAGTGGTTCGAGAACCTCAGCCTGTATCTCGACCAGCCGGCCCGCCAGTTCGCGTTCAACCTGCTCACCCGCAGCCGCCGGGTCACCCACGACAACCTCCGCCTGCGTGACGCCCGCTTCACCGGGGCCGTGGAGCGCGAGTTCGGCTGTCCGCCGGGCACGCCCCCGATGTTCACCCCGTTCCGGCTGCGCGGCCTGACCCTGCGCAACCGGGTCGTCGTCTCCCCGATGGACATGTACTCCGCGACCGACGGCATGCCCGGCGACTTCCACCTCGTCCACCTCGGCGCCCGCGCCCTGGGCGGCGCCGCTCTGGTGATGACCGAGATGGTGTGCGTGAGCGAGGAGGGCCGGATCACCCCCGGCTGCACCGGCCTCTACACCGGCCGGCAGGGCGAGGCCTGGCGGCGGATCACCGACTTCGTGCACACGCAGGCGCCGGGCACGGCGATCGGGGTGCAGCTCGGGCACTCCGGCCGCAAGGGATCGACGAGGCTCATGTGGGAGGGCATGGATGAACCGCTGCCCGAGGGCAACTGGCCGCTGGTGGCCGCCTCCCCGCTGCCGTACAAGGCGGGCAGTCAGACCCCGCGCGAACTGACCCGCGCCCAACTGACGGACCTTCGCGAGCAGTTCGCGTCGGCCGCCGGGCGCGCCGCGCGGGCCGGCTTCGACCTGCTCGAACTGCACTGCGCGCACGGCTACCTGCTCTCCGGCTTCCTCTCCCCGCTGACCAACCGGCGTACCGACGCCTACGGCGGCTCCCTGGAGAAGCGGCTGCGGTTCCCGCTCGAAGTCTTCGACGCCGTACGCGAGGTGTGGCCCGCCGAACGGCCCATGACGGTACGGATCTCCGCCACCGACTGGGCCGAGGGCGGTACCGGCGCCGAGGACGCCGTGGAGATCGCCCGCGCCTTCGCCGCGCACGGCGCCGACGCGATCGACGTGTCCACCGGGCAGGTGGTGGCGGAGGAGCGCCCGGAGTTCGGGCGGTCGTACCAGACGCCGTTCGCCGACCGGATCCGGCAGGAGGCGGGCGTCCCGGTGATCGCCGTCGGCGCGATCTCCTCCTGGGACGACGTCAACTCCCTGATCCTGGCCGGGCGGACCGACCTGTGCGCGCTGGCCAGGCCGCACCTGTACGACCCGAACTGGACCCTGCACGCCGCCGCCGAACAGGGCTACGACGGCCCCGGGGTCGTCTGGCCGGTGCCCTACCGGGCGGGCAGCCGCCGTCCGCAGACGGGCCGCACCGACGCCCCCAAGCCCCGCCTCTCACTGGACCTGTGAGGCTCCCGGCGGCCCGACGAACTCCGCCCCGGCCGCCCGCAGCCGCTCGTGCAGTTCGTGGAACACCGCTGCCGAGCGGGTGCCCGGCCAGTCTGCCGGGAGGAGGCCGGCCGGGAGCCCGGGGTCGGCGTAGGGCAGGTGGCGCCAGGAGTCGAGGGCCAGGAGATAGTCCCGGTAGGCCTCCTCGGGCGGGGTGTCCGGGCGCTGCCGCCAGGTGTGCAGGACCGGCGCGTGCGCGTCCAGGAAGCGTTCGTGCTCCTTGGCGATCGCGGCCAGGTCCCACCAGCGGGTGACCGCCTCGGGGGTGGGCGCGAAGCCCAGGTGGTCGCCGCGGAAGAAGTCGACGTACGGGTCCAGGCCCAGCCGGCGCAACGTGTGTCGGGTCTCCTCGTACAGGCGGGCCGGGGCGATCCACACCCCGGGGGCCGCCGTGCCGAAGCCCAGGCCGGACAGCCGGGAGCGCAGCACGTGCCGCTTCTGCCGCTCCGACTCGGGGACGGAGAACACCGCGAGCACCCAGCCCTCGTCCGCCACGGGCGCGGTGGCGTAGATGCGGCGGTCGCCGTCCTGGAGCAACTGGCGGGCCTCGGCGGGGAGTTCGTAACCCGCCGCGCCCCCGGCGGTGCGGGCGGGCCGCAGCAGGCCGCGCCGTTTGAGCCGGGACACCGAGGAGCGCACGGAGGGCGCGTCCACGCCGACCGCGGCCAGCAGCCGGATCAGCTCGGCGACGGGTACCGGGCCGGGCATGAAGCGGCCGTACGCGCCGTAGAGCGTGACGATGAGGGACCTGGGGGCGTGCTGGTCGGTCACGCTGATCATTTTAGGTCGTCGGGGTCACTGCTGATCACCCGCGGTCCGCAGCCGGAACCGCTGCAGCTTGCCGGTCGCCGTGCGGGGGAGGGCGTCAAGGAAGACGAACTCGCGCGGGCACTTGTACGGGGCCAGCTCGGCCTTGAGGAAGGCACGCAACGCCTCGGTGTCCCGCGGCGCGCCGTCCCGGAGGACCGTGTAGGCGACGACGATCTGGCCGCGGGCCTCGTCGGGGCGGCCGACGACGGCCGTCTCGACCACGTCCGGGTGGCGCATGAGCGCGTCCTCGACCTCCGGTCCGGCGATGTTGTACCCGGAAGAGATGATCATGTCGTCGGCGCGGGCCACGTAGTGGAAGTAGCCGTCTCCGTCACGCACGTAGGTGTCGCCGGTGATGTTCCAGCCGTCGCGAACGTACGCCCGCTGGCGGGGGTCGGCGAGGTAGCGGCAGCCGACCGGGCCGCGGACGGCCAGCAGGCCCGGCTCGCCGTCGGGCACGGGTGCGCCGTGCGCGTCCTGGACGCGGGCCTGCCAGCCCGGCACGGGCACGCCGGTCGCTCCGGGTCTGATGTCGTCGTCGGCGGCGGAGACGAAGATGTGCAGCAGTTCGGTGGCGCCGATGCCGTTGATGACGCGCAGTCCGGTGCGCTCCCGCCAGGCGTGCCAGGTGGCGGCGGGCAGGTTCTCGCCGGCCGAGACGCAGCGCCGCAGGGACGAGGTGTCGTACCCGTCCAGCTCGTCGAGCATCGCGCGGTAGGCGGTCGGCGCGGTGAACAGCACCGACACCCGGTGCTCGGCGACGGCGGGCAGCAGTTGCCTGGGGCCGGACTGCTCCAGCAGCAGGGCGCTCGCGCCGGCCCGCATCGGGAAGACGACCAGTCCGCCGAGGCCGAAGGTGAAGCCGAGCGGGGGGCTGCCGGCGAAGACGTCGTCCGCGCGCGGGCGCAGGACGTGCCGGGAGAAGGTGTCGGCGATCGCGAGGACGTCCCGGTGGAAGTGCATGCACCCCTTCGGGCGGCCCGTCGTGCCGGAGGTGAACGCGATCAGGGCCACGTCGTCGGCGGCGGTGGCGACGGCCGGGAACGGGGTGCCGGGTGCGGGGCGGCGCAGCAGGTCGTCCGGCGCGTCACCGCCGTACGTCGTCAGGACGAGACCCGGCACCTCGGCCTTCACCAGGTCGTCGACGGCCCGGATGTCGCACAGCGCGTGCCGGACCCGGGCGATCTCGCACATCGTGGCCAGCTCGTGCGGGCGCTGCCGGTCCAGCACGGTGACCGCGACCGCGCCCGCCTTCAGCACCGCCAGCCAGCAGGCGGCGAGCCACGGGCTGGTGGGGCCGCGCAGCAGGACCCGGTTGCCCGGGACCACGCCGAGATCGCCGGTCAGGACGTGGGCGATACGGTCCACCCGGGCGCGCAGTTCGCCGTACGTCCAGGCCGGCCCGGACGCGGTGCGGAACACCGGGCGGTCCGGATCGCCGCCGTCGAGGAGTTCGGCGGCGCAGTTCAGCCGCTCGGGGTAGTGCAGCTCCGGCAGCTCGAAGAGCAGCCGGGGCCATTCCTCCGGCGGGGGCAGATGGTCGCGCGCGAAGGTGTCGACGTGGGCCGAGACGTGCATGGCGGTTCGCCCCCTTGCCGTTACGGCGTAGAAACGGGCGTCCTGACGACGGGCTCTGGCGGGCTCGCGCATCGAGCGTATCGTGTTCGTGACGGCAGTCAACGGTGCGCGATAAGGTTGCGGTGAGGGGACCGCCGGGTCCGCCTCGGAGGGAGGACCGGCCGTGCCCGCATTCTCACTCGAACCGGAGCAGGCCGCCTGGTGTGCCGAGCTGCGCGCCCTGGCCGCCGACCGGCTGGCCCCGCTCGCCGACAAGGGGGAACCGGGCCGCGTCAACCGGCCGCTCCTCGCCGAACTCGGCCGGCTCGGCCTGCTCGCCCGCCTGTTCAGCTCCGGCGCGCTGGAGCTGTGCCTGATGCGGGAGTCCCTCGCCCAGGCCTGCACCGAGGCCGAGACCGCCCTCGCCCTCCAGGGCCTGGGCGCCCATCCGGTGCACGCCCAGGGCAGCCCCGCCCAGCGCGAGCACTGGCTGCCCCGGGTGGCCGACGGCAGCGCGGTGGCCGCGTTCGCGCTGAGCGAGCCGGACGCCGGATCGGACGCGGCGGCCCTGGCCCTCGCCGCGGAGCCCGACGGCACCGGCGGCTGGCGGCTCACCGGCGCCAAACGGTGGATCTCCAACGCCCCCGAGGCCGACTTCTACACCGTCTTCGCCCGCACCACCCCGGACGCCGGGGCCCGGGGCGTGACCGCCTTCCTCGTCCCCGCCGACCGGCCCGGCCTCACCGGCAGCGCGCTGGAGATGATCTCCCCGCACCCGATCGGCGCCCTCGACTTCGACGGCGTCCCCGTCACACGGGACGACCTGCTCGGCGAGGCCGACCGGGGCTTCGCCGTCGCCATGGGCACCCTCAACCTCTTCCGGCCCAGCGTCGGCGCCTTCGCGGTCGGCATGGCCCAGGCCGCCCTCGACGCGACCCTCGCCCACACCCGCGCCCGCGAGGCCTTCGGCGGCCCCCTCAGCCGGCTCCAGACGGTCTCCCACCAGGTCGCCGAGATGGCCCTGCGCACCGAGGCCGCCCGCCTCATGGTCTACGCGGCCGCCACCGCCCACGACGAGGGCGCGGCCGACGTCCCCAAGCGTGCCGCGATGGCGAAGCTGCTCGCCACCGAGACCGCGCAGTACGTCGTCGACGCCGCCGTCCAACTGCACGGCGCCCGCGCCCTCCAGCACGGCCACCTCCTCGAACACCTCTACCGCGAGGTGCGCGCCCCGCGGATCTACGAGGGCGCGAGCGAGGTCCAACGCGGCATCATCGCCAAGGAGTTGTACGCCACCACCCGTGAAGGAGCAGCCCGGTGACGACCGAGCGCGTCAACCCGCCCGACCTGTCCCCGCCCACCGGCTTCTCGCACGCCGTCGTCGCGGCCGGCACCCGTGTGGTGTTCCTCGCCGGGCAGACCGCCCTCGACACCGACGGCAAGATCACCGGCGGGACGCTCCCCGAGCAGTTCGAGAAGGCGCTCACCAACCTCCTCACCGCCCTCAGAGCGGCCGGCGGCACCCCCGGCGACCTCGCCCGCGTCACCGTCTACGCCACCGACATCGCCGACTACCGCGCGCACGCGCCCGAACTCGGCCGCCTGTGGCGCACGTTGGCGGGCCGTGACTATCCGGCGATGGCCGTCGTGCAGGTCGTACGCCTGTGGGACGACACGGCGCTGGTGGAACTCGACGGCTTCGCCGTCCTGCCGTAGCGCGCGCGGCCAGGATCGGGCGGGGGCCGCCGGCCGCGCGTGACGCGCCACCGATGGGGTGACGGTCACGCCCGTCTGCCCGCCCACCCGGTACCAGTGGAGGCCCCCACTGTCAGGATTCCGGGAGGCACCCCATGCCCGTACGCCCCGCCCTCGTCACGGCCCTCGGCGCCGCGCTGCTCTGCGGCGCGGCCACCGCACCGGCGATCGCAGGCCCGAAGGCCCCGAAGGAGAAGGAGAGCGTGACCGTCGACCACACCGGCCGGATCGGCGCCGACGGCACCGTCATCCTGTCCGGCACCTACCGGTGCACCGACAGCAGCGGGCCGGTGTACATCAGCTCCGCGGTCAGCCAGAGCGACCCCCGCATCAGGTACGGCATCGGCGGCACCAGCGCCACCTGCGACGGCGCCAAGCACAAGTGGCAGAACTCCAGCGTGGTCTCCGCCGACGACCTCAAGGCGGGCGCCGCCCACGTGGAGGCCACCATCCTGGAGATGCGCCCGGCGGGACTCGTGCCGCTGCCGGTGTTCCACGCGGTCGAGGAGCAGGACGTCACCCTCGCCGGCAAGTGAACCCGCGCGGCCCGGCACACCCTCCGGGTGCCGGGCCGCTCCGCGTCCTGCGCCGCGTCGGTCAGGCCCGCTGCCAGCTGTGCGGGGCGTGGAAGCCGCGCGGACGCCAGGACGTGGTGCCCGGGGTGGACGGCTCGGGTCCGGCCATCGCGGTGCGGCTGAGGAGCAGCACCGCCAGGGCGGCCAGCTCCTCCTCGGTGGCCTCGCCCTTCTCGACACGGATCGGGGCGGTGAGGGACAGGGACATGGGGACCTCCGTCACATGGGTCACTGCGGGGGATTGCCGTGCTTGCGGGCCGGGCGCTCGGCGTGCTTCGTGCGCAGCATCGCCAGCGCGTCGATGAGGACGGCACGGGTCTCGGCCGGGTCGATCACGTCGTCGACCAGACCGCGCTCGGCCGCGTAGTACGGGTGCATCAGCTCGGCCTTGTACTCCTTGACCAGCTCGGCCCGCCTGGCCTCGGGATCGTCGGCCTCCGCGATCTGCCGGCGGAAGATGACGTTCGCCGCGCCCTCGGCGCCCATCACGGCGATCTCGTTGGTCGGCCACGCGTAGGTCAGGTCGGCGCCGATCGACTGGGAGTCCATGACGATGTACGCGCCGCCGTACGCCTTGCGCAGGATCAGCGAGATGCGGGGCACGGTCGCGTCGCAGTAGGCGTACAGCAGCTTCGCGCCGTGCCGGATGATGCCGCCGTGCTCCTGGCCGACGCCCGGCAGGAACCCGGGCACGTCGAGCAGCGTGACCAGCGGGATGCTGAACGCGTCGCACATCTGCACGAACCGCGCGGCCTTCTCGCTGGCCTCGATGTCCAGCACCCCGGCCAGCGTCTGCGGCTGGTTGGCGACGATCCCGACGACCTGTCCGTCGAGCCGGGCCAGCGCGCAGATGACGTTCCGCGCCCAGCGCTGGTGCACCTCCAGGTACTCGCCGTCGTCGACGATCTCCTCGATGACCTTGACCATGTCGTACGGCCGGTTGCCGTCCGCCGGCACCAGATCGGCCAGCGCCTCGCAGCGCCGGTCGGCCGGGTCGTCACAGGGCACCGGGGGCGGGTTCTCCCGGTTGTTGCGGGGGAGCAGCGAGAGCAGGTACCGCACCTCCTCCAGACAGGTCTCCTCGTCGTCGTACGCGAAGTGGCAGACGCCCGAGGTCTCGGCGTGCACGTCGGCGCCGCCGAGCCCGTTCTGCGTGATCTCCTCGCCGGTGACCGCCTTGACGACGTCCGGGCCGGTGATGAACATCTGCGAGGTCTCGCGGACCATGAACACGAAGTCGGTGAGGGCGGGACTGTAGGCCGCGCCGCCCGCGCACGGACCGAGCATCACGCTGATCTGCGGGATCACCCCGGACGCGGCCGTGTTGCGCCGGAAGATGCCGCCGTACCCGGCGAGCGCGGTCACCCCCTCCTGGATGCGGGCGCCGGCGCCGTCGTTCAGGGAGACCAGCGGCGCGCCGGCCGCGAGGGCCATGTCCATGAGCTTGTGGATCTTGGCGGCGTGGGCCTCGCCCAGCGCCCCGCCGAAGATGCGGAAGTCGTGCGCGTACACGAAGACGGTACGGCCCTCGACCGTGCCCCAGCCGGTGACGACACCGTCGGTGTACGGCTTCTTCGCCTCCAGGCCGAACCCGGTCGCCCGGTGCCGGCGCAACGGCTCGACCTCCCGGAAGGAACCCTCGTCGAGCAGCAGACCGATCCGTTCGCGGACGGTGAGCTTGCCCTTGGCCTTCTGGGCGGCGGTCGCCTTCTCACTGGGGCCGGCGAGCACGCGTTCGCGTATTCCGGCCAGTTCCGCGACGTGGGGCCTCATGTCTCTCCCTGGGGCGAGGGGACTGGTTCCGCTGTCACCGGCGGGTGCCCGTCGGACCCGATGATCGTGGCAACGAGGGCTGACCGAGAGCTGACGGACCGCTTACGCGCGTCAACCCCGCCGGTCATCAGGCGGGTTGGAGGAGCGAGGGGATACGGGTGTCGCCGGTCAGGGCCGGGTCGTGGGAGAGGATCGCGCTCTCCACCTTGCGCAGCGCGGGGGAGGGCTGGATGCCCAGCTCGTCGTCGAGATGGCGGCGCATCCGGCGGAACACGTCCAGCGCGTCCGCCTGCCGGCCCGACCCGTACAGCGCGATCATCAGCTGCTCGCAGAACCGCTCCCGCAGCGGATGGCTGGTGTGCGCGTCGCTCAACTCCGCGAGCACGGAGGAATGGTGGCCGAGCCGCAGCTCGGCGTCGAACCGCAGCTCCATCGCCCGCATCCGGTACTCCTCGTAGCGGGCGCCCGCCAGCTGGCACAGGGTCCCGCCGGGGAAACCGCCGAAGACCGGACCGCGCCAGAGCGCCAGCGCCCCGCCGAGCAGCCGGGCCGTGTCCGCCGCGTCGTGCGGACCGGACGACTCCGCCTGCCGTACCGCACGGATGAACTCGGCGGCGTCCAACTCGCCCTCGCCCACCCCCAGCCGGTAGCCGGACGGGTGGATCGTCACCCTGGACGCCGGCCGGTCCGGCTCCAGCTCGCGGAGCCTGCGGCGTAACCGGCTCACATGGGCCTGCAGGGCGTTGGCCTGGTGGCCGGGCCCGCTCTCCCCCCACATCTCCTCGACCAGGGCCTCCCCGGACACCGGCTGACCCTCACTGACCAGCAGCGTCTGCACCAGCGTGCGCTGCAGATCGCCGGAAATCTCCGCCGGGCCGGACGCGGTACGTATCTGCAGGGCCCCGAGAACGGAGAACCTCAGCATGTCTCCCCCTTATGACAATTCTTGGCGAGGTGATTCTTCCTGGGGTGCGATTCTTCGGGTGGTTCGTCTGGGTGGTGTCGTGTGGAAAGACAAAGACAACGTTTCCCGGAACGTGCCGCGCCCCGGCGGGCCACGACTCCTGGACGGCCCGCCGGGGCGGTTTGCTCCGCCGGGACGGGGGGCGGCCGGCGGTTCCTGGGCGACCGGTCGAAATTCCCGACCGAGTAGGCGGAGAGGGCAGGATTCGAACCTGCGTGGGCCCCATAGGGGCCCGACCTGGAGGCGTGCTCAAGGTCCCCGATAAGCCACTCCGGGCACCTCTCCCCGATCCCGGCTCCGGGATTTCCGTGCCGTTCACAACCACCACATTGGCGGCGCCCGCTGACGGAATGCTGACACGCTTCTGACGCCGGTAATGAATTGCCAACTGCCCTTTTCCCGGACGTCCTGACGGTGCTGTACTCGCCTCGACGGAACTCTTGAATGCACACCCTCCCGAAAGGGGAACGGGAATGACCGCGACCACCACCGAAACCGTCCAGGGCAACCCGGTTCTCGACGCCGTACGCACCCACACCGCCAGTGAGAACCCGAGTTCGTTCCTGGCCCTCAACAGCGGAAACAGTACGTTCACCGTCCCCGGCGCGGACGGTGTCGTCGTCTACCGCCGCACCGGCCGCTACGCCGTGCAGTTCGGCGGCCCCTTCGCCGCCGGACCGGACTACGACACCCTCCTCGACGGATTCCGCCAGTACGTCCGCGACGAGGGCCTGAGCCTCGTCGGCGTCCAGCTCCAGCGCGCCGACGCCGAGCGGTACGCCGCAGGCGGCTGCACCGTCAACCAGGTCGGCGCCTCCTGGGCGGTGAGCCTCGCCGACTTCACCCTGCGCGGCACCAAGTTCATGCAGCTGCGCAACAAGATCTCCCGCGCCCACCGCAACGGCCTGCAGATCCAGGAGGTCGACGCCACCGAGTGGCAGGACGCCATCGCCACCATCGACGAGGCGTGGCTCGGCTCCAAGGGCGGTGCCCACCAACTGGAGTTCCTCGTCGGCCAGATCGGCGGCCCGGTCCAGGCCCACCGCCGGCTCTTCCTCGGCACCATCGACGGCGCCCCGGTCGCCTACATCTCGTACTCGCCGGTCTACGGCAGCCGGGCCGGCTGGATGCACGACCTCAGCCGGCGCATCCCCGAGGGCTCCCCGGGCCTGATGGAGGCCATCAACGCGCACGCCATCGAGGTGTTCCGCGCCGAGGGCGTCGCCTGGCTGCACTTCGGCTTCACCCCGTTCACCGGCCTCGACGCGAGCCATGAACTCGACGGCCACAGCCCCGCGTTCCAGTGGCTGATGCACGCCCTGTGGGCCGAGGGCGCCGCCCTGTACCCGGCGCAGACGCAGCTGTCGTACAAGCAGAAGTGGGCCCCGGACGTGCTCATCCCCGAGTACGTCGCCTTCGACGGCCCGCAGGCCTCGCTGCCCGCCTTCGCCCACATCTTCCGTGCCTGCAACGCCTTCTGAGCCCCCATCGGCACCACCTCACCCGACAGGAGAACCCGACATGAGCCAGTCCACCGAAGAACTCCAGCACGCCATGATCGAGCAGCTCATGGCCGTCATCGGCGCCCCCGACGACGTGTCCGTGGCCGAGGCCGCCGACGCGGTGGTCCGCGCCCTGGACGAGCGGATGACCGCCGAGGCCGCGGCCTGAGCGCGCCCCTGGCTGGATCAGACCGGCATCAGTGGCACATCAGCGTCCCAGGGAACGCTGGACGCGTCCGCCCGGCGGCCCGGGCTCGGGAGCACCGCACGGTGCTCCCGCCCCCACCCGGGTCCGGCGGGCGGACCCCGCACTGTGCTCCCGACCCGGCACCGCCGGGCGTCCCCTGCCCGTGACGGTGACCGCGGACGGGAGCCGACGTCGACTCGCGGCGCCCGCAGGTCTGCGGGGCAGCGGCGCCGCCGCCCGATCCGGGCACTTCTCCCAAGGAGAGCAACGCATGCAGCGTCCGCACATACAACAGGCCGGTGCCGTGGCCGCCGACGCGGGAACACGCCCCGGTGCCTCGGCGACCTTCGCCGAACTGCTCAAACGCGTCAAGGCCGAGGGCCTCCTCGACCTCGACCCCCGCTACTACGTCGGCCGCCTCGCGCTGAACACCGTCCTGCTGCTGGTCGGGTTCGCCGCGTTCTTCGAGCTGGGCGACTCCTGGTGGCAGCTGCTGACCGCCCTGTGGATGGGCCTGTGCGGCGGCCAGTCGGCGTTCATGTGGCACGACGCCGGCCACAAGGCGATGTTCCGCAGCAAGAAGGCCGCCTCCGCGGTCGGCTACATCCACGCCAACCTGGTCAACGGGGTCAGCTACGGCTGGTGGGTCAACCACCACAACCGGCACCACAGCAACCCCAACCACCTGGACATGGACCCGGACATCGGCCGGCGCACCGCCATCTTCGACATCAAGCAGTACCCCACCCGCAAGGGCACCCAGAAGTTCGTCGTCCGCTACCAGAGCGTGCTGTTCTTCGTGCTGCTGGTGCTGGAGGGCTTCAAGATGCTGAAGACGGCGGTGCTGTCCATCGCCCAGGGCAAGACCAAGCGGCCCGCGCTGGAGACGTTCCTGATCCTGCTGCGCGCCGGCGTCTACCTCGGCCTCGTCTTCACCTTCCTGTCCCCGGCCCTCGCGGTCGCCTTCGTCCTCGTCCAGCACGCGGCCCTCGGCGTCTACTTCGGCATGATCTTCGCCCCCAACCACAAGGGGATGCAGATCCGCGACGGCGAGGAGGAGACGCTGGACTGGCTGGAGCGGCAGGTCCTCACCTCCCGCAACATCCGGCCCAACCGGCTGGTCGACTTCCTCTACGGCGGCCTCAACTACCAGGTCGAGCACCATCTGTTCCCGGCGATGCCGCAGAAGTCGCTGCCGCGGGCTCGGGAGTTGACGATGCGGTACTGCGCGGAGCGGGGGGTGCCGTACCACGAGGTGGGCTTCTGGGCGTCGTACCGCGAGGTTGCCTCGTTCTTGCACGAGGTGAGTGCGCCTGTGCGGCGCGGCGATGTCGAGGAGCAGATTCGGCGGCGTCGGGCTGTCGAGGCGGCTTGAGATCTTGCGCCGTTGGGGTGCGGGGTGCGTTGTCGGCTGCCGGTGCGTTGTGGCTGGTCGCGCAGTTCCCCGCGCCCCTTTGGGGCGCGTTGCCATCTAAGGAGTCACATCCCATGTCTCAGATCACCGCCTCTGTTGGCGGTGTCACTGTTCCCGGGTCTGTTGGGGCCCGGTTGGATCGGATGCCGATCACGCCGTTGCATCGCAGGTTGACCGCGGTCATCGGGGTGGGGCTGTTCTTCGACACCTTCGAGAACAATCTGTCCGGCACCATCGGCAAGGTGCTGCAGAGCGACTTCGCGTTCGGGGCGACCTCGCTCAAGCTGGTCCTGGCGTCCGCGTTCGTCGGTCAGTTCGTCGGGTCGCTGACGCTCGGCCGGATCGCCGACCGGTTCGGCCGGCGGCGGGCCTTTCTGATCAACCTCGGTATCTACTCGGTGTGTTCGCTGCTCGGCGCCGTCTCGCCGAACGCCGCCTGGCTGATCGTGGCCCGGTTCCTCGCCGGTGTCGGGATCGGTGCCGAACAGGCCCTGTCCGACTGCTACCTGGCCGACGTGCTCCCGGCGAGGAAGCGCGGCCGGTTCATCTCCTGGGCGTACACGCTCGCCTTCTGCGGGGTGCCCGCGGTCGGCTTCGCCGCGCTGTGGCTGGTGCCGCTCAGCCCGCTGGGCGTGGCCGGCTGGCGCTGGCTGTTCGTGCTCGGCGCCCTCGGCTCGGCCGTGGTGTGGGTCCTGCGCCGGCAGCTGATCGAGTCGCCCCGCTGGCTGGCCACCGCCGGCCGGACCGCGGAGGCGGAGCGGCTGGTCGAGCGCATGGAGGCCGAGGCCGCCGGCCGCGGACTGCCGCTGGAGCGGCCCGCCGCCGAGGTGCCGGTACCGGAATCCCGGCTGCGGGACGTCTTCGGCCCGGGCATGCTGCGCCGGACCCTCGTGCTGTGGCTGTTCTGCGTGCTGTCGGTCGTCGGCTACTACGGCTTCGGCGCGCTCGCCCCGCAGATCGTCGCCGCCAAGGGCTACGGCATCGTCGCCGGCCTCGGCTTCACCGCGCTGTCCTTCCTCGGCTACCCGGTCGGCTCCGCCCTCGCCCTGCCCATCGTGGACCGGGTCGAACGGCGCACCCTGGTGGCGCTGTCCGCCACGGCGATGCTGCTGGCCGGACTCGGTTTCGGCTACGCGGACTCGGCCGCCCTGATCGTCGTCTGCGGCTTCGCCTACACCCTGTTCAGCAACGTGTTCTCCAGCGTCTCCCACGTCTACCTGTCCGAGCAGTACCCCACCGCGATCCGCGCCACCGCCTCCGGCGCGGCCTACTCGCTGTCCAAACTCAGCGCCGCCGCCCTGCCGTTCGCCCTGATCCCGGTCCTGGACGCGCACGGCGCGGGCGCCCTGTTGGCCGTCATCGCCGCCGCCATGGGCCTGCTCGCGGTCACCGTGCTGACCCTGGGCGAGCGCACCACCGGCATGCCGGTCAAGTGAACCCAACCGATCATCAGAGGAGTTGAGCATGGCCTACGTCATCGGCCTGCCCTGCGTCGACGTCAAGGACCGCTCCTGCATCGACGAGTGCCCTGTGGACTGCATCTACGAGGGCCGCCGCGCCCTGTACATCCATCCCGAGGAATGCGTGGACTGCGGCGCCTGCGAACCGGTGTGCCCGGTCGACGCGATCTACTTCGAGGACGACACGCCCGAGGAGTGGGGCGGCGACCACGCGGCCTCCAACGCCGCTTTCTTCGCCGGGCTCGGCTCGCCCGGCGGGGGCAGCTCGCTGGGCCCCCAGGACCACGACTCGCCGCTGGTGAACGCGGTGCCGAAGGGGGTGTCGGTCGGATGAGCGGCATCCTCGCCGGCAAGCGGATCCTGGTGACCGGCATGGTCACCGACGCCTCCATCGCCTTCCACACCGCGCGCATCGCCCAGGAGGAGGGCGCCGAGGTCCTCCTCACCGGTTTCGGCCGGCTCTCCCTGATCGAGCGGTTCGCGGGCAAGCTGCCGAAGCCGGCCCCGGTGATCGAGCTGGACGTCACCGACCAGGGCCACCTGGACTCCCTAGCCGCCCGGATCGGCGAGCACACCGACTCCCTCGACGGTCTCGTGCACTCCATCGCCTACGGCCCCCAGGGCGCCTTCTCCTTCCTGGACGGCACCTGGGACGACGTCTCCACCGCCGTGCACGTCTCGGCGTACTCCCTGAAGTCGCTCACCACGGCCTGCCTGCCGCTGCTGGAGCGGCGCGGCGGCTCGGTCGTCGGCCTCACCTTCGACGCGGCCGTCGCCTGGCCGCACTACGACTGGATGGGCGTCGCCAAGGCCGCCCTGGAGTCCACCAGCCGCTACCTGGCCCGCGACCTCGGCGGCCGCGGCATCCGCTGCAACCTGGTCGCCGCCGGCCCGCTGCGCTCGATGGCCGCCAAGTCCATCCCCGGCTTCGCCGACCTGGCCGACGTCTGGACCACCCACCGGGCACCGGCCGGCTGGGACCTCACCGACCCGGACCCGGCCGCCCGCGCGGTCGTCGCCCTGCTGTCGGACTTCTTCCCGCGCACCACCGGCGAGATCGTCCACGTGGACGGCGGAGTGCACATGATGGGCGCGTGACACCCACACGGAAAGGGGGCGGGAGTCGAACTCCCGCCCCCTTCGCGTGCGTCCGTCACTCGGTCGTGCCGCCCGGCAGGATCCGCCGGAAGCCGGTGTACGGCACCAGCGCCTCGGGCAGCACCACCGAACCGTCGTCCCGCACGCCCTGCTCCAGCAGCGCCGCCACGGTCCGGCCGATGGGCAGCGCCGAGCCGTTCAGCGTGGCCGCGGGCCGCTTGCGCCCGTCGGCCCCCTTCACCCGGATGTCCGCGCGGCGTGCCTGGAACGTGCCGCAGTCGGACACCGACGAGATCTCCCGGTAGGCGTCACCGCCCGGCAGCCACACCTCGATGTCGTACGTCATCCGCGCCGAGAAGCCCATGTCGCCGGCGGGCAACAGCACGGTACGGAAGGCGAGTTCGAGCCTGCTCAGGCACTCCTCGGCGTGCGAGACCATCAGCTCCAGCTGCTCCTGCGCCTCGTCCGCCGCGCAGATCCGCACCAGCTCCACCTTCTCGAACTGGTGCAGCCTGAGCACACCCCGGGTGTCCCGGCCGTACGCGCCCGCCTCCGCGCGGAAGCAGGGAGTTCGGGCGGTGAAGGCGTACGGCAGCGTGCGCGCGTCCAGCATCTGCCCGGCCACCAGGTTGGTCAGCGGCACCTCCGCGGTCGGGATCAGGAACAGCTCCCGGTCGCCGACCTGTGTGCGGAACAGGTCCTCCTCGAACTTGGGGAGCTGCCCCGTGCCGGTCATCGTGTCCCGGCCGACCAGGAACGGCACCGACTGCTCGGTGTAGCCGTGCTCGCGGGTGTGCAGGTCGAGGAAGAAGTCACCGAGGGCCCGCTCCAGCCGGGCGCCCGCGCCGTGCGCCACGCTGAACCGGGCGCCGGACAGCCGGGCGGCGGCGGGGGAGTCGAGGATGCCGAGGGCCTCGCCGATCTCCGCGTGGTGACGGGCGCCGGCCGCCGGCCGCGGGGCGGGACCCCCGCGCCGTATCTCCACCGCCTCCTTCTCCGAGTCACCGTCGGGGACCGAGTCCAGCGGCAGGTTGGGGATGCTCAGCAGTTCACTCGTCAGCTCGGCGGCCGCAGTCCGGGCGGCGCTCTCCGCCTGCTGCACCTCGGCGCGCAGCGCCCGCGCCGCCTCCTTCTCCGCCTCCGACGGCGGCCCGGAGCGGCGGGCCTTGGAGACCCGGTTCAGCTCCGTGCGCAGCCGGGTGACCTCCCCTTGCGTGGCCGAGCGGGCGCGCAGGGCGGCGGCCAGGGCGTCCAGGTCGAGGGTGTAGCGGCGGCGGGCGAGCCGCCGTACGGCCTCGGGTCCTGCCTCGATCAGCTCGTTGGCGTCATGCATGGCGGTCTCCTGACAGGGCGGGGGCGGTGCGGGGTTCGGGAACGGCGGTGGCGGTGTGACGGGCGCCGAGCTGCCGGTAGCGCGCCGAGTCGGCCGTGCGCAGCCGGGCCGCGTACGCCAGTCCGCCGAGCGCGACCAGCGGCAGCAGCCAGGGCAGCTCGGCGATCACCTTCGACGGGGAGCCGGTGAGCATGTCGAAGTTGCCGACCACCAGCCAGACGGACGCGGCCAGCCCCAGGAAGCCCAGCAGGGGCGCGGCGACCTCCCGCCACCAGTGGCCCTTGCCTCCGGCGCCGCGCAGCCGCAGCCCCAGCACGGACAGCGCGGCGAGCGCCTGGAGGGCGACGATGCCCAGCGTGCCGAGGCCGAGCATGCTGGTGGTGAGGTCGGCGTACGGGTCGAGCCCGGCGAGCGCGAACCCGGCCAGCACCACCGCGGTCAGCGCGCTCTGCGCGAGGCTCGCCCGGTGCGGGGAGCGGTACCGGGGGTGCTCGGCGGCCAGCCCGGCCGGCAGCAGCCCGTCCTCGCCGAGGACCTGGGCGTAGCGGTTGGCCGCGCTGTGCAGGGCCAGCGTCGCCGCGAACAGGCTGGTGCACAGCAGGATCTGCAGCCCGGTGCTGCCCACCGTGCCGAGGAAGTCGTCGCCGAGCACGAAGAACAGGTCACCCATCTGCTTGCCCGCCACCTCGCGCACCCGGTCACCGCCGATCGCGCCGACCGCCAGCCAGCTGGTGAGGGCGTAGAACCCGGCGATCAGCACGACAGCCGCGTACGTGGCCCGGGGCACACTGCGCTTCGGGTCCCGCGCCTCCTTGCCGTAGAGCGCGGCCGACTCGAAGCCGATGAACGACACGAACGCGAACATCAGCGAGACACCGGCGCCGTGCCCGGCCGCCGTGTGCGGCGAGAACGACTGGGTGGGCAGCGCGTGCAGCCCGTGCCGGACCAGGATCGCCACGTCCAGCGCGGCCAGCACGCCGATCTCACCGAGCATCAGCAGCGCCAGCACCCGTGCGCTCAGCGCGATCTCCCGGTAGCCGAGCACGGCCGTCAGTACCAGCCCGACTGCCGCGCACCATTCCCAGGACACCGTCAACCCGTGGGCCGCCAGCACCAGTTGGGTGAAGTATCCGAGGGCGCCGGCCAGTCCGACGGTCGCGCAGTTGTAGGACAGCAGCGCCACGTACCCGGCGGCGACGGCGGGCGGCCGCCCCAGCCCGTCGGCGACGGACGCGTAGAACCCGCCCGAGCCCCCGGTACGCCGCGCACTGACGGCGTACCCCACCGAGAAACACAGCAGAGTCACCCCGGCGAACAGAAACGCGGCCGGCACGCCGGCCCCGTCCCCGAACGCGAAGGCGAGCGGCACCGTACCCACCATCGCCGACAACGGCGCGGCGGCGGCCACAATAAGAAACAGAATATGCCCGGTACCGAGCCGCCCGACCGCAGGCGGAGAACCACTGGTGGACATACGAACTCCAGAAGAGGGGAGAGGGACGGGGACAGCCGCCCGCAGAACTTCTCCACGGACGGCTGCTGAAGCGTGCCCCAAAGGGGCGCGGGGCTGTGCCCGATGTGCGGCTCCGCCGCGTGCGCGCGACAAGCCACATACGGCCCGCGGTCGCCCAAATACCGAACTAGGCAGGTGCGATGGCGAGCGCAGTATTCTGACCGCCGAATCCAAGGGAGTTGCTCAACGCCAAATCAATCGGCATAGAAGTAACCCCTTGAGCCAACTTGATCTCCATCCGAGGATCAGGGATAACCAAGTTGGCCACCGGCGGAACAACCTCGTGCTCCACACTCAGCACAGCGAACGCCGCCTCGACCGCGCCCGCCGCGCCCAGCAGATGCCCGGTGACCCCCTTCGTGGACGTCACCAGCGGATCACCCCGCAGCGTCCGCTGAATCATCCGCGCCTCGGACAGATCGTTCAGCGGAGTCGACGTACCGTGCGCGTTGACGTGCTGGACGTCATCGGGATCGGCGCCCGCGTCAGCGAGAGCCGCCCGCACGGCCGCCTCGATTCCCGCGCCGTCGGGATGCGGCGACGTCATGTGGTGCGCGTCGGCCGTCGCGCCGTACCCGATGATGCGCCCGTGCACATGCGCACCCCGGGCCCGCGCGTCGGAGACCCGCTCCATCACGAGGATCCCGGCGCCTTCCCCGGCGACGAATCCGTCCCGGTCGGCGTCGAACGGGCGGGACGCGGACGCCGGATCGTCGTGCCGTTTCGACAGCGCGCCCATCTGGGCGAAGCCGGCCATGACCAGTGGGGTGATCATGGCCTCGCTGCCGCCCGCGAGCACGACGTCGCAGCGGCCGAGGGCCAGCAGGTCCCGGGCGGTGCCGATGGCGGTCGCGCCCGACGCGCAGGCGGTGGCCACCACCAGGTTGGGTCCGGTCGCCCCGAACTCGATGGCCGTCTGACCGGCCAGCATGTTCGGCAGCTGCATGGGCAGCAGCAGCGGCGACACCTGGCCGGCGCCCCGGTCGCGGAGCACATGGTGCTGCTCCTCGACCGTGCCCGGCCCGCCGTCGGCGCAGCCCAGCACCACACCCACCCGCGCACCGTCCCAGGTCTGCGGGTCGAGGCCCGCGTCGGCCACCGCCTCGTGCGCGGCGACCAGCGCGAACTGCACGAACCGGTCCAGGCGGTGCGCCCTGCGCGCACTCAGCAGCGACTCGGGATCGAAGCCGGGAACCCGGCAGGAGATCTGTACCGTGTTGTCCGCCAGCACCGGATCGAGGGCGGCGGCCGGCCTGCCGTCGCAGACCGCCGCCCAGCTCGGTCCGACCCCGATCCCGCCGGGGGTGACGAGACCGAGCCCGGTGACGGCGATGTCCATGCCGGCCATCAGACCTTCGCGCTCCGCTCCTCCATGAGCCGGACCATGTCGGCCACGGTCTCGGACTCCAGGAGGTCGTCGTCGCTGATGTCCAGGTCCAGCTCGGACTTCAGCAGCAGCGACAGCTCCACGACGGCCAGCGAGTCCAGCTCGATGTCCTCGCGGGTGGCGTCCGGGGTGATGGACTCGGGCGACACCTTGAGTTTGTTGGACAGGATTTCCTTGAGCTGCTCCAGCATGTCGGTTCCTTTCGAAGGTGTACGCGCCCCGCGTACCGCTGAATCGATATGAGTGGCTGATGGCGCATCGGGACCGGTCAGGTGATCTGCAGCTCCGGCCAGACGAGGGTGGCGGCGCCCCAGGACAGGCCTCCGCCGAACGCGGTGAGCAGCACCCGGTGGCCGGCGGCGAGCCGCCCCTCGCCGGTGGCGTCGGCGAGCAGCAGCGGAATGGAGGCGGCGCCGGTGTTGCCGACCCGGTCGATGTTGCTCAGGCGCCGCTCGGCGGGGATGCCGAGCCGGTCCGAGACGGCGTCCAGGATGCGGGCGTTGGCCTGGTGGGCCGCGAACCGGTCGACGTCGTCGAGGCGCCAGCCGGCCCGCTCGGCGGCCTCCGCGGACGCGGCGGTCATGCGTTCCACCGCGTGCCGGTAGGTCTCCCGGCCGACCATCTGGAAGTACCGCTCCTCCGGGTCGACGGGCCGGTCCGAGGACCGCTGCCGGGAGCCGCCCGCCGGCACCTCGATGAGATGGCTGAGCTCGCCGTCGCTGCCGAGCACCAGCGGGCCGATCGCGCCGGGTTCGTCGGCCGAGCCGGCGCGCAGCACCACCGCGCCCGCCCCGTCCGCGAAGATCACCGCGGTGGTGCGGTCCTCCGGGTTGATGATCGTGGTGAAGGCGTCGGCGGCTATCAGCAGCACGTCGTCCGCGATGCCGGCCGCGATCAGTCCGGCGGCCGAGGCCAGTCCGTACAGGAATCCGGAGCAGACGGCCGCCACGTCGAAGGCGGGCACCTGTCCGAGCCCCAGCCGGGCCGCGACCTGCGGTGCGGTCGCCGGGCAGGGCTGGTCCGGGGTGGTGGTGGCGAGCACGACCGCGCCGACCTGCTCGGTGCCCGCCGACTTCAGCGCCCTGAGGCCCGCCTCGACGGCGAGGTCGCCGGTGGACGTGCCGGGCGTGATGTAGCACCGCTCGGCGATCCCGGTCCGCGACCGGATCCAGGCGTCGGAGGTGTCGAGCCGCCGGGACAGGTCGTCGTTGGTCACCACGTTCGGCGGGACGTACGACCCGACGCCGGTGACCACCGCGGCCCGCCCGCCGCTCATGCGCCGGCCTCCGAGGCCAGGACCTCCACGGGGAGGCCCATGTAGGCCATGCGGACCTCGGCCATCTCGTCGGTCCACCGCTCGGCCATGTCGTAGCGCTGCTCGGCGGTGGTGTCGAGCATCCGTACGCCCGGCCAGATCTCGTAGTCCCCGATCCTGTCCGCGTGTTCGGCCATGCCCTGCTGGAACAGCTCCTCGCGGTGGATGACGAACTCCCGGTCCGGGATCTCGTCCCACAGCTTCACGCCGGAGCGCAGGATCTGAAGCAGCCGCGGCTTGTACTCCGGGTGCTTGATGACGTGGTCGCGCAGAATGGTGCTGGCCACGGTGAGGTGGCGGATCTCGTCGATGGCGGTGCCGCGGGAGATCTCGCCGGTCGCCGCGGAGAGCGGGGTCCACTTGCGCTCGCTCAGCTCGGCGGCCGGGGCGAGCACGCCCTCGATGATGATGGCGAACACGGCGACCCCGCCGGGGAAGTCGGCCTGGTCGCGGACGATGTCCAGGGTGAAGTCCACCACCGGGTCCAGGACCCGCTTCCGGTAGTCCCGGGCCATCTCCTCGATGCCCCCCAGCAGCGTGTCCGAGGGGATGCCCAGGTCCACCAGGTGCTGCCGGAAGACCCGGGCGTGCCGGGCCTCGTCGATCAGCTGGGTGGCGTAGAACTCCATCTCGGGGATGCCGGGCGCGATCGACACGTAGTGGCCGAGCAGCCGGGTGGCCAGCTCCTCCGCCAGCGCCCGGAAGCCGAACTCCAGCACCAGGGCCTCGCGCAGCGGGCCGGGGGCCTTCAGGAAGTCCGGGGTGAGCGCGTTCTCGTGGTGGCCGGTCACCCCGCGGTCGCGCAGGGTGCCCTGGGCGACCGAGGTGATCCAGTAGGCGAGGTCGCACTCCTCGGGGCCGAGGGTGAGTTCCTTCGCGCCGTCCAGCAGACCGGGCGCCTTGTCCCAGTCCGCCTCGGGTGCCACGGGTGCGGTCATGATGCGACGGCCTCCTTAGCCGGACGCAGGGAGCCGGCGTACAGCCCGCCGGCGTAACTGAACAGCGGCAGCCCGGGGTCCGCCGTGGCGCGTACGACGTGACCGAGCAGCAGTTCGCTGTCGCCCGCCGCCTGCGCGGAGTGGAAGCGGCAGACGTAGTGGGCGAGCGCGCCCGCGATGAGCGGGGCGTGCGCGTACCGGTCCGCCGTCCAGGCGAGGCCCGCGAAGGCCGCGTCCCCGTCGGGCCGGGAGCTGTCGGCGAAGTGCCGTGCCACGTCGGCCTGGTCGGCGCCGAGCACGTTGATCGCGAAGCGGCCCTCGGCGGCGGCCAGCCGGGCGAACGACGAGCCGGCCCGCAGCACCACCCCGACCAGCAGCGGCTCGCGCGAGACCAGGGTGACGGTGCTCGCGGTGGTGCCGTGCATCCGCTCCTCGGGGCCCGTGGTCAGCACCGACACCGGGGACGCCAGGTGGTACAGCGCCCGCCGCCGCTCGGCCGGGTCCTGCCGTACGGGACGCCGTACGCCGGTCGCCGTGGTCATCGCACGGCCTCCGTCTCCTGCACCGGCCGCGGTACGGTCGTACGCGCCGGGACGTGCCCGACCGGCACCGGCTCCGTCGCGTGCCCGACCGGCTTGGGGTGCGGCAGGCCCAGGTCGTCCAGCAGCCGCAGGTAGCCCTCCTGGCGCACCGGCTCGAAGGGCAGCGCGAACGACTTCATGAAGTTGCCGAACAGGCCCCGGTCGCCGAACAGGTGGAACGGCAGCACCAGCAGCGCCCACTCCGGCTTGACCAGCCAGCACCACAGCGCGGCGACAGCGCCCTGAGTGATCAGGCTGTGCATGACGTTGTAGAGGACGTAGTACGCCTTGGGGATCGGCCGGCCGCCGCTCCTGCGGAACGCGATCGCGCCCGGGATGTAGCCGATCAGGTCGATGTAGAGGAACAGTCCGAGCGCCGGCAGCCAGCGGATGTCGCCGAAGTGGTAGACGATCAGTCCGGTGGTGACGGCGAGGCCCACCAGGTACTCGGCGCGGTGCAGCGAGTACGTGCGCGGTGTCTCGAACGGGTTCGCCTGGTCCATGGGTCAGCTCCTCGCCCCGGTCCTAGGCGCCGACCGCGGCGGGCCGGCCCAGTTCGATGCCGCCCCGCACGCGCACCGCCGGGTACAGGCCGGTCAGCGCCCAGGCGACGGTCTCCTTGATGACCCGCTCGGCGATCGGGTCGAGGATGCCCTCCAGGCTCGGGATGCCGAAGTCGAAGTCGGCGTCGAAGCGGACGGCCACGTCGGCGCCGTCCTGCCGGATCGACCAGGTCCCCTCGAAGGAGTCGAAGTCGCCGTCGGACTGCTCGAAGCGGATCTCGCCCGCCTCCGGGTCCACCGTGTCGTCCTCGGTCCAGCGCAGCAGACCGCTGCGGAAGTGCAGCTCCCAGCTGGAGGAGGCCTTCGGGTCGGGGTAGGAGGCGTGCACGGTGGTCGCGTTGACGTGGGGCGCCAGCTCCGGGTAGCGCTCCCAGCGGCGCACGGCGTGCAGGACCGTTTCCGCCTGCTCCGCGGGTATCAGGGCATCGAGTTCGACGTGCCGCACGATCAGTTACCGCCTTCCGGCATTGTGGCCGCGCCCTTGATCAGGTCGCGAGTGGCCAGGTCGAAGGAGTTGACGAGGAAGTCCACGTCGGTGTCGGTCAGCACGGCGGGCGGTGTGAACCGCACCACCGAGCTGCCGTTCATGGAGTGGTTGGCGACCACACCGTGGTTGAACAGCTCGATCAGCAGCTCGCCGGCGAGGCCCGCCTCGACCAGCTCCACACCAATGAGCAGGCCCCGGCCGCGCACCTCCACGACCAGCTCGGGGATGTTGCGGTGGGCGACCTCCGCGATCCGCGGCAGCAGCCGCGCACCGATGTCCATCGCCCGGGTGACCAGGCGCTCCTCCTTGACGGCCCGCACCGCGCCCTGCACCGCGGCCATCAGCACCGGCTGCCCGGAGAACGTGGCGGTGTGGACGTAGGGGTCCTTGTCGAAGGGGCGGAACGCCTTGCGGGTGGCGACGGCCGCCGACACCGGCATCACACCGCCGCCGAGCGCCTTCCCGGCGAGCAGGACGTCCGGTACGACGCCTTCCACGTCGGCGCCCCACCACTCGCCGAGCCGGCCGAATCCGGACTGCACCTCGTCCAGGATCAGGAACCCGTCGTACTCGCGGACCAGTTCCTCGACCCGCTTCAGATAGCCCTTGGGCGGGATGATCACACCGCCCTCGCCCTGCACCGGCTCCAGGATCACGCAGACCTCACCGGGGTGGGCCCGCAGCTCGGCCTCCAGCGCGTCCGCGTCACCGAACGGCAGGTGCAGGAAGTCCGGGACGAGCGGCCGGAACGGCGCCTGGTACACGTCCTTCGCGGTCGCCGACAGCGCCCCCAGCGTCTTGCCGTGGTAGCCGCCGCGCATCGAGATCGTCCGCTTGTACCCGTTGGCACGGGCCAGCTTCAGCCCCGTCTCCACCGCCTCCGCACCCGAGAGCGCGAAGTGCACCCGGTCGAGCCCGGCCGGCAGCACCGACACCAGCGCCTCCGCGGCCCGCGCCACCGTCGGCTCCAGCAGGATCCGGGTCGCCGTCGGGTGGGTGCGCAGCTGGCGCTCCACCTCCTCCATCACGATCGGATGCCGGGCGCCCATGATGAACACCCCGTAACCACCCGCGTTCAGGAACCGCTCACCGTCACTCGTGGTGAGCCAGGCGCCCTCCGACGCCGTCTCCATATGACTACCGAACAACTCGGCGAGCGTGGCCCGGCCCTTGCTCAGATGGGCCCGGTACAACCCGAGAATCTCCGCCTCACTATCGGCGCCAAGCGCCGCCGGGGCGTCCTGAATGACGGTCACGTGTAGCTCACTCCAAGAAGGTGGGATGTTGAGACGCCGGTTGGGGAGACGCCCCTGAAAGGGGCGCGGGGCTGTGTCTGCTTGCGGCTGCCGCCGCGTGGGCGTGATCAGCCACGACGGCCCCGCAGTCGCCCACCCGGCTCAGCCGGCCGAGCTCTACGCCAGTACCAGTGGCCCCCCGCCGAAATAGGTCAGCAGAGGCTCAGCCGCAGCAATCCGAGAGGGCGGATGAAAGGCCAGCGCACGCACAGCCGCAGCGACCTGCGTACTCGCACTGCTCTGAATGAAGTCCAGCCCGCCCAGCAACTCCAGCGACCGGGCCACGATGTCCGGCAGCGCGTTCTGCACCGCATAACGCGCGACCAGCACCCGCGCCACCGACGCCTCGTCGCCCGGCTCCGGCCCCGTTCCGCGGGCCACGCCCTCCAGCAGGGCCAGCGCGGCCTCCATGTCGACGGCGAGCGCGGCCCGCTCCTCCGCGCTGCCCCGCTTGCGCTCCAGCACGTGCTCCACGAGCGCGGCGGCCCCGCCGGCGTACCCGGCGGAGATCAGCATCTCGAACCAGACGAACCCGGCCGACTGCAGATCGTCCAGGCGGGTGGGGTCGTCCGCGCCGGCCCGCACGACCATCTCGGCCGGCACGAACACGTCCTCCAGGCGGACCTCGTCGCTCTCCGCGCCGGCCAGCAGGTCGTTGCCCCAGAACGGGTGCACGGTGAGGCCGGGCGCGTCGGAGGGCACCAGGGCCAGCGCCAGTTCCGGCTCGCCGCCGTCCTCGCCGTGGATCGCGATGGACGCGGTCAGCAGGCTCATCGAACGGGACAGGCTGCACGGCTTCTTCGCGCCGGACAGCAGGAACCCGCCCTCGACCGGGCGCGCGGTCACGGCCGGCTTCAGCACGTTCTGCGCGGTACGGCCCTCCGCCCAGCCGGACGCCATCACCATCTGCTCCGGCACGATCCGGTGCAGCAGCGCGGTCTGCCCGCCGGTGAGCCGGCCCGACTTGACCGCCAGCGAGTACAGCATGGCGGCGGTGAAGTGGTGCATGGACACGGCGGCGACCAGCGACGGCGACACCGCGCCGAGCGCCAGCTGCACGTGCAGCGCCTCCAGCGGGGCGGCGCCGTGGCCGCCGTAGACCTCGGGGATCAGCAGGCCCACCCCGCCGTGGATGCGGAACAGGTCGATCACCGGGCTGCCGGGCCGCTCCCGCTGGACGTACGGGATCTGGTCCAGCTCCTTGAGGAGTCCGGGATGGAACCGCTCGCAGACGGTCCGGGCAGCATCGAGGGAACGCACGGGAAACCTCCGGAAGACTTCGAGAGCGGGGCTCAGGCGCCGAACACGGCGTCGTACGGGCTCACGTCGCGGGCGATGCTGACTCCCTGCACGTGGGACGTCTTGAGCATCGGGTAGTTGGCCTCGCCGAAGGCGCCGCCGGTGCGGCCGGTGCCGCCGTGGCTCGGCAGGTACGGCAGGAAGCCGATGTGGGAGTCGTTGACCTTCAGCAGGCCGCCGTTGACCGTGCGGCGCACGAAGGTCTCGATGACGTGGTCGGAGCGTGACCACAGCGAGTTGCGCAGCCCGTAGTCGTTGCTGTTGACGAACTGCAGGAACGCCTCCAGCAGGGCGTCGTCGTTGTCGCGTTCGGCGACCACGATCGGGACCAGCGGGAAGAACGTCTCCTCGCGGACCACGTCGTACGTGCGCGCCCGGTCCAGGCCGTCCACGCGGACCACCGTCGGCTGCAGGAACACACCCGTCTCCGACACGGTGCCGTCCAGCTCGGTGCGGTTGCCGCCGGTGACCAGCTCGGCCCCGTTGTCCAGGGCCTGCCGCAGCAGCCGGAAGAACCGCTCGCTGCGCCGGACCGGCGACAGCAGCACGTCCTCCTCCTCGGGCAGGCCCGGCCGGATGCCCTTGACCTGCTCGCGGACCTCCGCGATCAGCGCCTCGGCGATCTCCGGGTGGACGAGGACGTAGTTGGGCACCATGCAGATCTGCCCGGAGCCGTAGAACGCCTCCGTGATGGCCTCGGCCGCCCACTTCACGTCGGCGTCCTTCCACACCACGATGCCGTCGTTGCCGGCGAGTTCGAGGATCGGCTTCTTGCCGTGGGAGACGCACTGCTGCTCGAAGCGCAGGCCCTCCTGGCTGCCGCCGATGTAGAAGATGTCGTTGATCAGCGGGTCCGCGATCCAGCGGTCCATCGTCTGCTTAGGGTTGGAGCACACCGCGTTCAGCACCCCGGCCGGCGCGTCGGCCTCCTCCAGCAGCGGGGCCACGATCTCCCGCAGCAGCCACATCGTGGACAGCGCGATCGACCGCGGCGCCCGCACCACCACCGCGTTGCCGGCCATCAGCGCCAGCACGCACAGCGCGGCCGACGGCAGCGGGGCGTTCTGCGGCGGGTTGAACGCGACGACCCCGTCCGGCTGGCGGTGCAGGATCAGCTTGCGGCCGTTGTACTCCTTCTCCACCCGCATCTGCTTCAGATACCAGCGCAGCGACCCGGGGGCGTAGATCTGCAGCAGGCAGCTCAGCTCCCAGCGGGCCAGCTTCACCGGGTGCGACTCGGCGACCAGCATCCGCAGGAACTCGTCCTGGTGCTTGATCAGTTCCTCCCGGAACCGGGTGCCCAGCCGCATCCGCCGCTCCAGCGGTACGGCCGCCCAGTCCGGGGCCGCCGCGGCTGCCGCCTGCGAGGCCAGGTCGATGGCGGAATCGTCCGCGATCGCGCAGCGCCCGACCACGTACGGGTGCCGGGCCGCCTCGGACTCCGGGTCCTGTTCGAGGGTGCGCTTCAGGCTGACGCTCGTGAAAACGTCTTCCAGCAGGGAACGCCCGCTGACGGTGTACACCCACCCGTCACCGGCGACGTCCTTGCCCGCGATGTAGAGGTCGTAGCTCTTGAATCCGGAAGGTGCCTCGGCACTCTCCTCCTGCGCTGCTTCGCGAAGCATCTTCAGCCTTTCAGATATGGCGAGTGGATTTCTTGAAGCAATGCGAGCCTGACAGCGGAATCTGACCCCGCGCTGACACCGGACTGATTCAGCCATCGGGCCGGTCAGGACCCGTCAGCGGGGCGTCAGCCGGCGCTGCTTGCATGAGGCGCATGCCACCTGTCGACAGCACGATCCAGCGGTTGCGCGAACTGCCGCGCCCCGAACTCGCCGAAGAGATCGAGACAATCGCCCTGGAGAAATTCCGGGCCGTGCTCCTCATGGACGAGTCCGAGGATCTCCCCCTCGACGTCAGCTATTTCGATCTCGGCCTCACCTCGCTGCGGCTGACCGAGATACGGCAGAGCCTGGAGCAGCTCCTGGACCTGTCGATCAACGTCAGCGTGCTCTTCAACGAGCCGACGATCCTCCACCTCGTGGACCACCTGACGCAGGCCATCACCGACCAGAGCCAGAACGCCTAGAAGGAGTCGCTCCATGCCGCGCACGGAATCAGAGCAGGCGCCCGAGCCGGTCGCGATCGTCGGAATCGGTCTGCGGTTCCCCGGCGGCAGCGGCTCACCCGACGAGTTCGACACCTTCCTCAAGGAGGGCCGCAGCGGCATCAGCCCGCTGCCCAGGGACCGCTGGGACGTCGAGGCGTTCACCCCCGAGGGAGACGACGACAAGGGCAAGATTCGCGCCTCGGCGGGCGGATTCCTGGACCGCATCGACCTGTTCGACGCCGGCTTCTTCAACATCTCCCCGAAGGAAGCCCGCTACATGGACCCCCAGCAGCGGCTGCTGCTGGAGACCGCCTGGCAGGCCCTGGAGCACACCGGCATCGACCCGGCGCCGCTGCGCCGCGGCAACGGCGGCGTCTACATCGGCGCCAGCTCCATCGACTACGCCCTCGAACTGGACGCGCTGCCCTACGAGGAACTCGACGGCCACCTCGCGTCCGGCATCACCATGTTCCCGCTGTCCGGCCGGCTCTCCTACTTCCTCGGCTGGCGCGGACCCAGCATGAGCGTCGACACCGCCTGCTCCTCCTCGCTGGTCGCCCTGCACCTGGCCGTGCAGGCGCTGCGCGCCGGCGAGAGCGACATCGCGCTGTGCGGCGGCGTCAACGCCCTGCACCACCCGCGCATCCCGGTGATGTTCTCCAACGCCCAGATGCTCGCCCCCGACGGCCACTGCAAGACGTTCGACGAGGCCGCCGACGGCTACGCGCGCGCCGAGGGCTGCGGCATCGTCGTCCTCAAGCGCCTCTCCGACGCCGAGCGCGACGGCGACCGCATCCTCGCCCTCGTCCGTGGCACCGCCGTCGGCCAGGACGGCGACAGCGCCGGCCTCACCGTCCCCAACGGGCCCGCCCAGGAGAAGGTCATCCGCAGCGCGCTCGCCGCCGCCCACCTCGCGCCCGAGGACATCAGCTACGTCGAGGCGCACGGCACCGGCACCCCGCTCGGCGACCCCATCGAGTTCGGCGCCATCGGCGACGTGTTCATCGACTCCCACACCAAGGACCGTCCGGTGCTGGTCGGTTCGGTGAAGACCAACCTCGGTCACATGGAGCCCGCCTCCGGCATCGTCGGCGTCATCAAGACCGTGCTCCAGCTGCGCTCCGGCACGATCTACCCGCACATCAACCTCAACACCCCCTCCGGGCGCATCCCCTGGGACCTGTACCCGGTGCGGGTGCCGACCGCGTGCGAGCCGTGGGACGCCGAGGTCCGCCGTGCCGTCGTCAACAGCTTCGGGTTCGCCGGAACCATCGGCGCGGTGGTGCTGGAGCAGGCGCCGGCCCCGGTCGAGCGGCCGGCCGAGGGGGCGCGGCCGGAGGAGACCGGCGCTGCCCCCCTGTTCACCCTGTCCGCGAAGAACGCCGCCGCCCTACGCGAACTGGCCGGTGCGTACCGGACGTTGCTCGACGAACGGCCCGAGCTGACCGTCTCCGCGCTCTGCCACAGCGCCAACACCACCCGCGGCCACCACCCCTACCGGATCGCCGCCCCCGTCGCCGACCGCGCCGCGCTCACCAAGCTCCTCGACCGTGCCGCCGAGGCCGAGCACGAGGGCCCCACCGGCATCCGCAAGACCGCCTTCATGTTCACCGGCCAGGGCTCCCAGTACGCCGGCATGGGCGCCGCCCTCTACGCGGCCCTTCCCGTCTTCCGCGAGCACGTCGACGCGTGCGACCGGCTGTTCGCCACCCACCTCGGCCGCTCCGTGCGCGAGCTGCTCCTCGGCAGCGCCGCCGACCCCGAGGCGATCGACCGCACCGAGTACACCCAGCCCGCCCTGTTCACCCTGGAGTACGCCCTCGCCCAGCAGTGGCTGGCCTGGGGCGCCAAGCCCAACGTGCTCATCGGGCACAGCATCGGCGAGGTCGTCGCCGCCGCCGTCGCCGGCCTGTTCAGCCTGCCCGACGCCGTCACCCTCGTCGCCGCCCGCGCCCGGCTGATGCAGGCCGTCAGCACCGAGGGCGGGATGGCCGCCGTCGCCGCGCCCGTCGAAGACGTCGAACCCCTCCTCGCCGGCCACGACGACCTCGCCCTCGCCGGGATCAACGCACCCGACCAGACCGTCATCTCCGGCGCCACCGCCGCGCTGGAGGAGGTCCTCGCCGTCCTCGACGGCCGGGGCGTCCGCGTCGACCGGCTCAAGGTCTCCCACGCCTTCCACTCGCCCCTGATGGCCGAGGTCTACGACGACTTCCGCGCCGCGCTGGACGGCATCACCTTCCACGAGCCGAAAATCAGCCTGATCTCCAACGTCACCGGGCGCCTCGCCCGGTTCCGCGAGATCGGCACCCCCGACTACTGGGTGCGGCACATCGGTGAACCCGTCCGCTTCCTCGACGGCATCCGCGCCGTCGCCAAGCGCGGCCGGCACGCCCTCATCGAGATCGGCCCCCAGGCCGGCCTCACCGCCCTCGCCCGCCGGGGCGTCACCGTCGAGGACCACGTGTGGCTGGCCAGCCTGCGCCGCCGCGACACCACGACGGCCACCACCCTCACCGCGCTCGCCGACTACTACACGGCCGGACTGCCTGTCTCCTGGGACGGCTACCACGCAGGACAGCCGGTGCCCGCACGCGTCGACCTGCCGACGTACGCCTTCCAGCGCAAGCGCTACTGGCTGCCCTCCGTCACCCCCCGCCGCTCCACCGCGAACGGCGCCGCACGGCACCTGCTGCTCGGCGTGGAGGAGCGGTTCGCCAGCGGCGTACGGGAGTTCAACGCCGAGTTCACCACCGAGGAACTCGGCGCGCTCGCCGACCTCACCGACGGCGGCCGCACCACCCTCCCGGCCGGCGCCTACGTCGACCTGCTGCTCGCCGCCCAGGACGCCGTGCAGGGCCACGCCCGCAACGCCGTCCGCGACCTCAGGCTCCTCGCCCCCCTCGACCTGGCACCCGAGACCACCACCGCGCTCACCACCCGCTGGCGACCGCGCCGCGCGGGCGGCGCCGACGTCGAGGTGTTCACCGTCGTCGGCGGCGAGGAGAACCTGCACGCCACCGCCGTCGTCGCCGCCGACCCCGAACCCCTCGTCCCCGTCTCCGAGCTGGCCGAACTGGACGCCACCCTCCCCCCGGCCGGACAGCGGATCGACGACGAGGACATCTACACCGACCTCGCCTCCGTCGGCCGCGCCCACGGCCCCCGCATGCGCCTCCTCCTCAACGCCGCCCGCCACGCCGACGGACTGGTCACAGGCGAGCTGTCCGGCCGCGACGCCACCGCCGTCGAGCACGTGCCGGCCGAGCTGCTGGAGGCAGCCGTGCAGGCGCTGGTCGTCCTCGACCCCGAGGGCCCGGTGTTCGTACCGCGCGAGATCGCCGCCGTACGGCACTTCCGTAAGCCGCGCGGCGAGAACCTCCGCGTCCTCGCCCGGGTCCGCGGCGACCTGGACGCCCGCCTCGCCGACGTCCTGCTGCTGGAGAACGGCGACCCCGTCGCCGAACTGCTCGGCGTGCGCATGGCCCGGCCCGAGGGCCGCACCGGCCGCCGCCAGTTCCTGCACCGCCCCGAATGGGTGCGCCGCGCCCTGCCCGCGAAGGACGCCGCCCCGGCCCGGCACGTCGTCCTCCTCGACCCGGCCGCCGTGCGCGCTGCCGAACTCGCCGGCGAACCCGGTCTGAAGGTCACCTGGCTGCCCGACCTCACCGACTTCAAGGCCGCCCTGGAGGACCCCACCGTCACCGACGTCTGCCGCGTCTGGCGGCAGCACCCCGAACCGATGTCCGCCGACCGGCTGCGCGCCGAGTGCGAGGACAACTACCGCGAACTCCTCGCCCTGACGGCCGCGTTGGACACCGTGGACAGCGCCCGGCCGCCCCGGCTCTGGCTGGTCACCGAGGGCGCCCAGTGGCTCCCCGGCGACCCGGCCGGCGACGGCGGCCACCTCGCCGCCGCCACCCTGTGGGGCTTCGGCCGCGTCCTGCTCACCGAGTACCCGCAACTGCGAGCCACCCTCGTCGACCTCGCCCCCGGCAGCGGCCTCGCGCCCCTCGCCGAGGAATGGCGCACCGAACCGGCCGGCGAGTACCAGGTCGCCCACCGGCCCGGCCGCCGCTACGTGCGCCGGCTGCTCGCCGGTGACGCCCCCCTCACCTGGACCGGAGGCTTCGAGCTGCGCGCCGCCGACTCCGGCGACCTCTCCGACCTCGCCCTCGCCCCGGCCGCCGGACGCGCACCGGAGACGGACGAGGTCCAGGTCCGCGTGCACACCGTCGGCCTCACCGCCGAGGACGCCCGCACCGCCCTCGACACCGGCCGCGCCGAACGCGCCGAGGAGGACGGCGCCGAGGAGGAACCGCCGCCGCTGCTCGGCCAGTCCGCCCGCGGCACCGTCATCGCCGCCGCCGACGGCACCGGATTCGCACCCGGCGACGAGGTCCTCGTCCGCCACGACGGCACGTTCCGCTCCACGCTCACCGTGCCCGCCGTCGCCGTCGTCCACGCCACCGGCTCCGACGACACCGCCCCGCACTTCCGCCTCGACGAGACCGGCGAGGCACTGCGCACCGCCCTCTCCGACCCGGCCGGCCGCGCCTGGGTGACCCTGCCCGAGGACCCGGCCGAGGAGCGGACCCCCGAGGACGACGGCCCGGTGGGCCTGCGCGCCGACCGCACCTACCTGGTCACCGGCGGCCTCGGCGGTCTCGGCCTGGTCACGGCCCGCAAGCTGGTCGCCCTCGGCGCCCGCCACCTCACCCTGGTCAGCCGCAGCGGCCGGCCCACCGAGGAGGCCGCACCGGTCCTCGCCGACCTCGCCGCCGACGCCGAGATCGCCGTCGTACGCGCCGACGTCTCCCGCGCGGAGGACGTCCGGCGCCTGGTGCGGCAGATCGCGGACGGACCGTACCCGGTCGGCGGGATCGTGCACGCCGCCGGTTCCTACGACAAGAAGCTGATCTCCGAACTGACCTGGGAGTCCGTGGACGCCCAGCTCGCCGCGAAGGCCTACGGCGGCTGGCTCCTGCACGAGGCCGCCGAGGAGAGCTTCCCGGAGCTGGACTTCTTCGTCACCTACTCCTCCATCGCCTCCGTCCTCGGCGGCGCCACCCAGGGCCACTACGCCGCCGCCAGCGCCGGACTCGACGCCCTCGCCGAGTGGCGCGGCCGGCGCGGGGTGCCCGGCCTCTCGGTCAACTGGGGCGCCTGGGCCCGGGTCGGCATGTCCGCCCGGCTGGAGGAGCACCTCAGCCAGGAGATCGAACGCAGCGGCGTCCGCTTCTTCTCCCCGACCCGCGCCCTGGACACCCTGGCCAGGCTGTGGGGCAGGCCCCGCACCCAGCGGATCGTCGGCGAGTTCGACTGGGACCGCTACGTGTCCGGCAGCGTCACCGGAGACCTGTTCTACGACCGGCTCGCCCGGCAGACCCCCGACGACGACGGCACCGGCCTGGACCTCACGGCGCTGGCCGCGCTGCCCGACGCCGAGCGCCTCGCCGCCGTCACCGCGGTCGTCGCCGAGCGGGTCGCCGCCGTCCTGCATTTGGAGGAGGGCGACGAACTGGACCAGAACACCGAGTTCGTCTCGCTGGGCCTGGACTCCCTCATGGCCCAGCAGGTCAGGTCCGGTCTGGAGCAGGCCTTCCGGCTGCCCCTGCCGGCCTCCCTCACCCTCGACCACCCCACGGTCCGCGCACTGGCCCAGTTCGTCGACGGCCGGTTCGCCCCGGCACCGGCGGCGTGACAGCCCCAAGGGACGGGAGAACCCCGATGAACGGCATACCGAGGGAGCGCTGGACGCTCCACCACACCGCCCGGGCCCACGCCGGAAGCCGCCCGGACCACCCCGCGATCGTCTGCGACGGCCGCGTCACCACCTACGACAAGCTGCACCGCGACAGCAACCGCGCCGCCCACGCCCTGCACACCAGCGGCGTCCGGCGCGGCGACCGGATCGCCTACCTGGGCCGCGAGTCCGAGCACTACTACCTCGTGATGATCGCCTGCGCCAAGGCCGGCGCGGTCCTCGTCCCGGTCAACTGGCGGCTCACCCCGCACGAGGTCGACCACATCCTGCGCGACTCCGGGGCGACCCTGATCTTCGTCGACGACGAGTTCTGGGACACCGTCGCCACCGTCCGCCACCAACTGCGCGGACTGCACAAGGTGATCCGGGTCGACGGCACCGACGCCGACGGCGAACCCGCCCGCGGCGCCGGCCTGCCCGCCTGGGCCGCCGACCAGCCCGACACCGACCTCGCGCCAGGCACCGGCCCCGACGACGCGGTCATCCAGATCTACACCAGCGGCACCACCGGCCTGCCCAAGGGCGCGGTCCTCGCCCACCGCAGCTTCTTCACCCTGCCGCACGCCGGCCGCGTGCACGGCGTCGACTGGATCGACTGGCTCCCCGACGACGTCAGCCTGATCTCCCTGCCCGGCTTCGGCGTAGCCGGCATCGGCTGGTTCCTGCACACCTTCAACGCCGGCGGCACCAACGTGATCATGCCGCAGTTCGACCCGCAGGAGGCCGTCCGCCTGATCCGCGCCCATGGGGTGACCACCACCTTCGCCGCCCCGGCCATGTTGCAGGCGATGGCCGCCGAACGCGGAGCCACCCCGGAGGCGTTCGCCTCCCTGCGCAAGATCGCCTACGGCGCCGCCCCCATGTCCGAGACGCTGCTCAAACAGTGCCTGGAGACCTACGGCTGCGAGTTCGCCCAGATCTACGCCAGCACCGAGACCGGCAGCGTCGCCGTCTGCCTGCCGCCCGAGGACCACCACCCCGGCAGTGACAAGCTCACCTCGGTGGGCCGACCCTGCCCCGGGAACGAGATCAAGGTCGTGGACCCGGCCGGCGAGACGCTGCCGGCCGGCGCCATCGGCCAGATCTGCGTCCGCGCCCCGTCCCGGATGCTCGGCTACTGGAACCTGCCCGACGCCACCGCCCGCACCCTGGTGGGGGAGTGGCTGCACATGGGCGACGCCGGCTACCTCGACGAGGACGGCTACCTCCACCTCTGCGACCGCATCAACGACACGATCATCGTCGCCGGCCAGAACATCTACCCGGCCGAGGTCGAGAAGGCCCTCGCGGCCCACCCCGCGGTCGCCGACGCGGCGGTCGTCGGCCTCCCCGACGACCGCTGGGGCGAGAGCGTCCACGCGGTCGTGGTCCTCCGCCCCGGCACCAGGGCGACCCCCCGAGAACTCCTCCTCTCCCTCCGCGGCCGCATAGCCGACTACAAGATCCCCGGCACCTACCACTTCACGGACTCCCTGCCCCGCAACCCCTCGGGCAAGGTCCTCCGCCGCGCAGTCCGAGAACACCTGACAACCCCGGTCGCCTGAACCCCGAAAGGAAACCCATGCCTTCCAACTCCCCGGGGAACAGCGCTCCTTCAGGGGCGCGGGGCGAGAGATTTTCCGGCTCCGCCGGGCGGGCGCGAGCAACTGCCACGCACCCGCACCCCGCGCACGACGCGCACCCCCCTCTCCAGATCGGCATCCTCCTCCCCACGAGAGAACAGGCCATCAACGGCACCTATGCCGCAGCCCCGTTGCTGGACTTCGCAAAGGCGGCGGAAATGCTGGGTTTCGACTCCCTCTGGGCCGGAGACTCCCTCACAGCCCGCCCTCGCCTGGACCCCCTGATCGTCCTCTCGGCGGCAGCCGCGGCAACCAAGCACATCAAGGTCGGCACCGCCGCCCTCACCCCCGCCCTCCGCCACCCCCTCATCGGCGCCAACATGGCCGCAAGCCTCAGCCACGTCGCCGCCGGCCGCCTCATCCTCGGCCTCGGCTCCGGCTTCCCGATGCCCGAGACCGAGGAGGAGTTCGCCTCCGTGGGCGCCTCCTTCCAGGGCAGGGTGGGCCGCCTGGACGAGATCACCGCTCTGTGGCGCACGGCCTGGCGCTCCGGCGAGGAGGGCGAACCCGCCGAGTTCGAGGGGAAGTTCTGGCAGGCGGAGAACCTGGACCGGCTGCCCGCCCCCGCGGTCCCCGGCGGCCCCCCGCTCTGGCTGGCCGGCAGCGACACCCCCAAGGTGCTGGCCCGCGCGGCGACCCGCTACGACGGCTGGCTGCCCTTCCTCCCGGACGTCGACGCCTACGCCCGCGCCCGCCGCCGTATCGCCGAACTCGCCGAAGAGGCCGGCCGCGGCGCCCACGCCGTCACACCCGCGCTGTACGCCACGGTCACGGTGGGCGCCGACGAGGCGGCCGCCCGGGCCGAGCTGGAGCACTACATCAGCCACTACTACGGCCGCTCCCTGGACCAGATGCGGACCATCCAGGCCTACGCCTGGGGCAGCGCCGAGAAGTGCGCCGAGTGGCTCGGCGGCTACGTCCGCGCCGGCGCCCGGCACCTCGTCGTACGGATCGGATCCCTGGATCCCGAGCCGCAGTTGAAGGAGATCGCCGAGGTGCTGCTGCCCGCGGTACGCGCCCTCGGCCAGTCCACCACCGTTGGGAGTACGCAGTCGTGACCACCGCCATCACCGCCGTCGGAAGCCAGATGTCCGCAGCGGGACAGTGGTTCCAGCCCGTGGAGCCCTCGCCCGACGCCTCGATCCGGCTCTTCCTGCTGCCCCACGCGGGCAGCGGCGCCATCATCTACCGCGACTGGGAGCGCCTGCTGCCGCCGGACATCGCCCCGCAGGCGGTCACCCTGCCCGGCAGGCACAACCGCCGTGAGGAGGAGACGTACGAGGACTTCTGGCCGCTGCTGGACGCCCTGCACGACGCGGTCCTGAACGAACTGGACGACCGCCCCTTCGCGTTCTTCGGTCACTGCCTCGGCGCGCAGCTGGCGTTCCGGCTGGCGATCAAGATGGAGGAGGAGGGCGGACCGGTGCCGCTCATGGTCGGCATGTCCGGCTGGTCGCCCATCGGCTTCTTCAAGCCGACCGAGGAGCAGAGCCGGATGCCCGAGCCCGAACTCGTCGAGTGGATCAAGAAGTTGGGCTCGTTCCCGGCCGAGATCTACGACAACCCCGAGATGCTCGCGCTCGTGGTGCCGGCCCTGCGCGCCGACCTCAGGGTGGCGGGGGACTACGACGACGACGGCGCCGGCGTCAGCTGCCCGCTCGCCTCCTACGGCGGCCGCAGCGACCCGCTCCAGGAGACCCCGGACGCCATGACCCACTGGGCCGGGCGCACACCCACCTACCTCGGCCACAACGAGTACGAGGGCGGCCACTTCTACATCGACACCCACGCCCAGGCCGTCACCGCGCACTTCGCGCACCGCCTCCAGCGGCTGGCCGCCGAGGCCGCCCGCTGACGGCCGAAGGCGCCCGACGGCGGCCGACGCCCGCCCACCGACCCGCCGGTCCGTGTCAGCGCCGTGTCAGCGGGGTGCGGGACAGTGGTGCGAAAACCGTCCCAGCGCTTGCTGTTCCGTGCCCCGCCGCGCCCGCGGACACCCCACCGGCACGCCCCCCACAGCACGAAAGAACGACCTAGGAGGGTCGTACATGACCACCGAAGCGGAACTGACCGGCAGCGCGGCCGCCGCCGCACCGCCACCGGACATCGAGGAGGCCGAGGGCAAGCCTGCCTGGGGTGCGCTCCTGGTGGTGCTCGCCGGCCTCTTCATCGCCAACGTCGACTTCTTCATCGTCAACGTCGCCATCCCGTCGCTGCAGAGCGACATGCACGCCACCAGCGCCGAGATCCAGCTCGTCGCGGCGACCTTCAACATCGGCCTGTCCGCCATGCTCATCACCGGCGGCCGGCTCGGTGACCTCTACGGCCGCCGCAAGGTCTTCGCCATCGGCCTGGCCCTGTTCACCCTGTCCTCGGTCGTCTGCGGCATCGCCCCCAACATGGGCGAGCTCATCGTGGCCCGCGCGGTGCAGGGTGCCGCGGCGGCGCTCGTCATCCCGCAGGTGCTGGGCATCCTGACCACCGCCTACACGGGCAAGGCGCGGGTCGCCGCGTTCAACGCCTACGGCATCACCATGGGTGCCTCGGCCGTCTTCGGGCAGCTGATCGGCGGTCTGCTGATCAAGGCCGACATCTTCGGCTGGGACTGGCGGACCATCTTCCTGATCAACGCCCCGATCGGTGTCGTCGTCCTGCTGCTCAGCCCCAAGCTGGTGCCCGAGTCCAAGGCCGAGGGGCACACCGGGCTCGACTGGACCGGTGTGGTCCTGGTGACCGCCGGCCTCACGGCCGTCGTGCTGCCGCTGGTCGAGGGCCGCGAACAGGGCTGGCCAACCTGGACCTGGGAATGCCTGGTCCTCGCGGTGCCGCTGCTCGCCGTGTTCTGGTACACGCAGCGCCGCAAGGCGGCCCGCGACAAGTCGCCGCTGGTCCACCCAAGTCTGTTCGAGGACCGCGCGTTCGGCGTCGGCGTGGTCTCCCTGCTGGTGTTCTTCGCCGCGATGGCCTCCTTCTTCCTGGTCCTCGCGCTGTACCTCCAGGAGGGCCGCGGGCTGTCCGCGCTCCAGTCCGGTCTGCTGTTCATGCCTCTCGGCCTGGGCTTCTTCATCGGCTGCGCGCAGGCGCCGAAGGCCGCGGCCAAGCTGGGCAGGCAGGTCCTGACCGTCGGCGCGATCCTTCAAGCGGTCGGCAACATCGCCCTGGCCGTGACCGCGTACGAACTGGACAGCACCGGCGCCGTCGCCTGGTGCATCCCTGCCATGGTGGTCGCCGGGTTCGGCATGGGCTTCGTCGTCGCCCCGCTGGCCTCCCTGGTCCTGGAGGGGGTGGCCCCGCACCACGCGGCCGCCGCGTCCGGGGTGTTCTCCACCGCCCAGGAGATGGGCAACGCGATCGGCGTCGCGGTCATCGGTGTCGTCTTCTTCGGCGTGGCCGGACAGCACGGCACCGGGCACACCTACGCCCACGCCTTCGGCGAGAGCCTGCTGGTGCAGGCCGGGATCTGTGTGCTGGTGGCGCTGCTGGTGCAGTTCCTGCCCAAGGCCAAGCAGGCCGAGGCCGCCTGACGCGGCACCTGGCTCGACGCTCCGACGGGGTCCGGCGATTTCCGCCGGCCCCCGTTCCGCTGTCTCACAACGTGTCAGTGACTCATCAGATTCCTGTCAGGCCCGCTCATCAGGATGTCCCCAACGCTGGAAGAGCGCTGGAAACCAGCCAACGGAGGGACTCAGATGTCCACAATTGATCAGCTGCCGGCCTGGCCCATGCCCCGCTCCTGCCCGTACGCGCCTCCGGACGAGTACGCCGGCCTGCGCGAGGAGCCCCCGTTGAAGGTACGGATACGCGGCGGCGAGGCCTGGCTGGTGACCCGGCACGCGGACGTCCGCCAGGTCCTCAACGACCACCGGTTCAGCGCCGACGACCAGCAGCCCGGCTTCCCCATCCGCATCCAGCTGCCGCCCGAGCCCGGCATCATGTCCTTCAGCCGTATGGACGACCCCGAACACGGCCGGCAGCGCCGCATGGCGATGACCGAGTTCACCGCCCGCCGCACCCGCGCCCTGCGCCCCGAGGTGGAAGCCCTCGTCGAGGGCCTGCTGGACGAGCTGGAGCGCGGCCCGAACCCGGTCGACCTGGTCAAGGCCTACGCGATCCGGCTGCCCTCCCTGGTGATCGCCCGCATGCTGGGCGTGCCGGAGCAGGACGAGGCCGCGTTCACCGAGCAGAGCCAGGTCATCCTCTCCCAGGAGGCCAGTCCCCAGGTGACCTACGCGGCGTTCGTGGAGATGTCGCAGTACCTCGACCGGCTCGCCGCCGAACGCACCGCCCACCCGCGGGAGGACCTGATCAGCCGGCTCGCCACCCGCTACGTCGCGAGCGGTGAGCTGACCCACCAGGAACTCGTGGCCATGGCCCGCTTCTTCCTCGTCGCCGGCCACGAGACCACCGCCCACCAGATCAGCCTCAGCGTCCTCAGCCTGCTGCGCGACCCGGAGCAGCTCGCCGCACTCCGCGCCGACCCGTCCGGGTACAAGAACGCGGTCGAGGAACTCCTGCGCTACTGGTCCATCTCGCAGGACAACCAGGTGCGGGCCGCCGTGGAGGACGTGGACCTGGGCGGCGCGCTGATCCGCAAGGGCGACGGCGTGATCGTCGCGATCCCCGCGGCCAACCACGACGAGTCCGTCTACCCCGGCGCCGCCCGCGTCGACATCCGCCGCGACGCCTCCGGCCACCTCGCCTTCGGCTACGGCCCCCACCTGTGCCCCGGCGCCTCGCTGGCCCGCATGGAGCTGGAGGTGTGCCTGAGCGCGCTCTTCGCCCGCTTCCCCACGCTGCGCCTGGCGGTGCCGGCCGACGACGTCCGCTTCCGCGAGCACACCATCGTGTACGGCCTGGAGGAACTCCCCGTCACCTGGTGACGGCCCCGGACACACCCCTGTGCGGGCCGCACCTCGCCGCCGATCAGCGGCCGGGGCCTCCCTGATCGCCCCGGGCCCCCCGCACCACACCGGTGTCAGCCGCGTGTCAGCGCCGGGTCAGCCGGGCTTGGCAGAGTCGTCCGTGTCGCACGCTCCGCCCCGTCCGGCCCGCCGGCCGGGGTGGCCGATGCCGTCCGAAAGTCCGCCGCCCGTGCGTCCGACGTGAGGAGAACGCCCGCCATGGCAGACACCGCCGCCCCGGGCCCCACCAGGGCCCTGATCCTGGCCAACCCGGCCTCCGGCAGTCACAGTCCCGAACTCGTCAGCGACGTGAGGGAGTTGTGCGCGTCATTCCTGGAGCGCACCGAGGTCCACCTGACCACGGCACCCGGCGATGCCACCGGTGCCGTACGGCGGGCCCTGGAGCGGACGGAGGGCGCACCGGACCTGGTCGTGGCCATCGGCGGGGACGGCACCGTCCGCGAGGCGGTCCAGGGGCTCGTCCCGGCCGCCGGCCGGGCGGCCCTGGCCGTCGTACCCGGCGGCACAGGCAACTCCGGCTACAAGATGCTCTGGGGCGAGCGCCCGTGGAGCGAGTCCCTCAAGGCGATCCTCGCCGACCACGGCATCGGCGGCAGCGCCCGGCTGCGCCGGCTCGACCTGGCCCGCCTCGCCGAGACCCGCAACTACGTTTACCTCGGGGCCTGTTCGGGGGTGATCGCCGACGCGCTGATCACCGCACGGGACCTGCCGCTGAAGGGGCGGGAGCGCTACGCCCGCGCCTACGCGGACACCGCCGCCGGCTACCCGCCGTATCCGGGCCGGGTCGTCGTCGACGGCCGGGTGGTGCACGAGGGCCCGACCGTCCTTGCCAACGTGGGCGGCGGACCGTACCGAGGCGGCCGGTTCCTGGTGCTGCCCGACTCGCTGCTCGACGACGGACTGCTAGACGTCTGCGTCATCGGCGGCGAAGTCCCGGCCGAGGACGTGCCCGGACTGACCCTGAACGCCGAGCACATGAACCATCCCGCCACCGTCTACGCCCGCGGCCGCACCATCACCGTAGAGCGGACCGACGGCGGCCGGCTCCCGCTGGAGCACGACGGCGAGTACCAGCCCGGCATCGGCGGCTCGGCCACCTTCGAGGTGCTCCCCGGGGCCCTCCCGGTGTGGGCCCCGGCCACCGCCTGACGCCCGCGCCGTCCGCCATTCCAAGCCACCTGTCAGCAATGCACGACACGCAGCACACGAGGAGAAGGCCCGCATGAGCGACCTGACCACCACCGTCACCCAGTACCTCGACATCTGGAACGAGGCGGACGCCGAGAAGCGTGCCGCGGCCATCGCCGAGCTGTTCACCGCCGACGCGCCGTACATCGACCCGATGGCCGCGGTCGAGGGCCCCGAGGGCTTCGCCGCCGTGGTGGCCGGCGCCCGCGACCAGTTCAAGGGCCTGTCCTTCGAACTGCACGGCGCCGTCGACGCCCACCACAACCAGGCCCGCTTCCAGTGGGGCCTGGTGACCGCGCCGGGCACCGAGCCCATCGCCATCGGGTTCGACGTCCTGGTCACCGACGAGCACGGCAAGATCAAGGCCGTCTACGGCTTCCTGGACAAGGTCCCGGCCGCCTGATCCCCACACACACCGCGGGAGCACCGGGGCGACGGTGCTCCCGCGGTCGTGTGCCCCCGGTCGACGGCACGCGCCGAGAAGGCAGGAAGGAAACGCCATGACCGCTGTCCTCGGCGAGAGCGTCGCCCGGGCACTGTGCGCCGGCTGGGCCGACCAGGCGGCCGCCCTGCCCCGACCACGGAAGGGCCGCGCGCCCCTCGACACCCCGCTGCGCGAACTCTCCCACTGGGCCGCGACCCTGCGCCCCCAGGACATCCCCTGCCGAGTGCTGAAGCTCGCCGCCAGTCAGGTGCTCTCCCAGATCGCCTCCATCCGGGCCGGCCTCCAGCACCCGCTGGGCCGCAAGCTGGTGGCCGCCTTCGGGCACCCCATGCAACGCGACCCGCGCCAGGCCGCCGGGGTCTTCGCCGCCCTCGGGTCCTGGCTCAACCTGGACGACACCGCGTACGCCGGACACCTGTCCAACTCCACGGTCGCCGTCCCCCTCGCCTTCGCCTACGCCCGGCAGCTGGACGGGCTGTCGCTGCTCACCGCGGTCGTCGCGGCCAACGAGTGCGCCGCCCGCATCACCGCCTCCGCGACCCTCGGGCCGCTGCGCGGCCAGAGCGCCGTGCACACCCACCTGGCCGGCGCGGTGGCCGGCCGGCTGCACTGCGACCGGGCCCCGGCCGCCCTGTACGAGAACGCCTTCGGGCTGGCCTTCGCCATGCCCAACTGGCCGCTGATGCGGGCCTTCCTGGCCAGCGACGCCCGGCTGTTCAACACCTTCACCCCGGTGCGCACCGCGATGGACGCCTGCGACGCGGCGCACGCCGGGCTGCGCGGCGCGCCGGACATCATCGAGCACGGCGACGGCTTCCTGGCCCGGTTCGCGACCGTGCCACTGCCGCAGGCGGTCGCCAAGGGGCTCGGCCGGCGCTGGCACACCGACACCCTGTCGTTCAAGATGCACCCCGGCGGCCCCGGCATCGACGCGGCCGTGGACTGCGCCGCCGAGATCCACCGCGAACTCGGCGCCCTGCGGCCCCGGGACGTCGCCGAGGTCGTCGTGGAGGCCTCCCTCTACACGCTGTTCGCGGGGGAGCGGGCCGCCCGCTACGTCACCGGCCCCGGCTCCCCGCTCGGCGCGCTGGTCCTGGACGTGCCCTACCCGGTCGCCACCACCCTGCTCACCGGCGAGTTCTCGGTGGACGACTTCTCCTCCCCGCACCTGGACGACCCCGACCGCTGGGCGCTGGCCCAGCGGATCAGGCTGGAGCACGACACCGAGATGACCCGCGAACTGTTCCTGTCCGACGCCCCGTTCGGCGAGGCGGTGCGGGAGGCGGGGGAGCAGGCCGTGCCCTGGCTGCGCGGGTTCGGCGGGGACGAACTCGTCGACCTGATCGGGGCGTTGCAGTCGGACGACCGGGACTTCTCCCGGTCCACCAAGGCGACCGGTGCCCGGGTCACCGTCCGGCTGACGGACGGTCGTACGGTCTCCCGGTCCCGGCTGATCCCGGTCGGCGCGGCCGGCCCGGAGACCCGGGCCGCCCACGCCGATCTGGTGCGGGAGAAGTTCCTGTCGGTCGGCGGCGCACCGCAGGTCGCCGACACGGTCGGCGGCCTGCACCGGATGCGCCCCCGCGCGGTGCGCCGCTGGATCGAGACGGCGTTCCTGGACTGAGCCTCCCGCCCCGGCGGACGGTGTCAGGCGCCGTGCGTCATCACGTCGTCCGAGCAGCTGACGTGGATGGTCAGGTCGGCCGGCCCCGCGTCGTGCCACTTCCTGCCGTCCTGCTTCCCGCCGTGCGGCTTCGGCCCCTGCTGCGCACGCCACCAGGTCGACTTGTGCACGGCGACGATCCAGCCGGTGGCGTGGTCGTTCGGGCGGTTCTCCAGGACGTCGGCGGCCTCCTCGGACAGCCGGGTGCCAGGCCGGGAGGCGGTCAGCTCGTACCCGCCGCCGTACGCGTGCTGCATGGCGGGGCACATCACCTCGTGCGGGGTGCCGTCGGCACCGCCGGGGACGACCTTGCCGTTGATCTCGCGGGGCGGCTGCGGCGGGTCGGCGACGGCGACGGCCGGGGCGGCGGCGCAGCCGAGCAGGGCCAGGGCCGCCGCGGCGGCGAGTGAGGCGCGTGGTGCGGTCATGCTGGGGCTCCTCGAAGGGGGGAGGGGACGGGTCCGACCATTGGAGCCGCCCTTCCCCACCTCCTCGTATCGAACACGCAGCGTTACCGCCTATCGGGGTAAAACGGTCAATCTTTCGAGAAAGCGCCTCTAAATCGCTACATTGTGTGATTCACTGCGGGTATTCCGTCACTCTACGTGGTCGCCGGGTGCTGCCTTCCGCGCGCGCTCCGGCGCCCCGTGCTGCCCCGAGGAGTCCCATGACCCGCAGAGGGATCCCCCGCCCGAGGAGGTGGACGTTCGCCGCCGGCTGCGCCGCGCTCGTCCTCTCCGTCACCGCCCCCGCCGCGTTCGGCTCGTCCCCGCACGCCACCCGCGGCGTCGACCCCCTCCCGCACGGGGTACGCATCGGCCACGACCGGCTCGCCGAAGAGGTCCGCCCCGCCGAGGTGAAGGCCCTGGGCCGGGACCGCGCCGAGCAACTGGCCCGGGACCGCATCGGCCTGGCCGCCGTCGACCGCGGGTACCCGCAGCCGCTGCGCACCCGCAGCCTGAACGAGCACGCGAACTCGCAGGCCGCGTACAACGCCGCCTTCAGCGCCGCGCAGTCCGGCCGGTTCGCCGAGTACTTCTCCAGCCCCGACTTCGGTGACCACGTCGCCCTGCTGCCCACCGGCAAGGTGCTGCTGTTCTCCTTCGAGTCCGTCGAGGACAGCCCCAACAAGGAGACCGCGCCCACCGAGGTCATCGGCCGGGACAACGCCGGCCGCGCCTACGTCTGGGACCCCGCCCGCGGCACCGGCCCCGACGCCTTCAAGGCCGTACCGCCGCCGAATGTGATCATGGACGACGGCCTGGGTGAGTCCCGGGCGGCGCCGATCTTCTGCGCCGGGCACTCCTACCTGCCCAACGGCATGGTCGGCATCTTCGGCGGCAACCTCGGCGGCAACCACGGCACCGGCGCCCACCTCGCCCTGGTGTTCGACCCGTGGAAGGAGACCTGGTACCGGCAGCAGGACATGGCCGAGGGCCGCTGGTACCCGTCCGTCGTCACCGGCGCCGACGGCCGGCAGTTCATCACCTCCGGCCACGGCGACATCGGCTGGGGCAAGCTCTCGAAGAGCATCGAACGCTTCCCCGCCAAGAACACCCCGGTGTCGTACGACCGCTCGACCGCCCCGAACGGCCAGGCCCTGGACCGGTGGCCGATCGACGCCGAGTACTCCACCGACTACCCGCACCTGTTCTCCCTGCGGGACGGCAAGATCTACGGCTTCGGCCGCAACTACGACGAGCAGTTCGTCTTCGACCCCCGGAGCGAGAGCAGTCAGCCCCTGCGCAACCGCCCCGGCGGCGGCATGCGCAACTACGGCTCCGCCGTCGCCCTGCCCAACCCCACCCCCGGTCAGGGCCCCGACTCGGCGCTGATCCTGGGCGGCGACCGCAACGACCCGAAGACGTACAAGTTCTCCGACGGCCGCTGGACCGAGGACACCTCACGCGCCTTCGGCCGCACCCAGGACGACACGCTGATCTTCCCCGACGGGCGGCTCTTCACCGTCAACGGCGCCTTCGACATCCGCGACTACGGAAAGGGCCAGTACAACCCGAACGCGGACGACTTCTGGCGCAAGACCGAGATCCGCGGCACCGACGGCACCTGGCGGTCCGGCCCCGAACAGCGGCTGCCCCGCGGCTACCACTCCAACGCGGTGCTGCTGCCCGACGGCCGCATCATGATCACCGGCGACGAACTCCAGGAGATCGCCAACAACCCGAACATCACGTCCGGGATGAACGGCACCATCGAGATCTACGAGCCGCCGTACCTCCACCAGGGCGGCACCCGGCCCGTCCTGACCAGCGTGCCGCGCGGACCCGTCGGCTACGACGACACCTTCGACGTCGACTCCGACACCCCGGACCTGATCGACAAGGCCGTACTGATGGCGCCGGTCACCTCCACCCACTCCGTGGACACCAGCCAGCGCCGCATTGAGCTGGAGATCACCCAGACGGCCGGCAACACGCTGCGGCTGAGGACCCCGCAGTCCGCCAAGGACGCCCCTCCCGGCTACTACCTGCTCTTCCTCCTCGACAGCAGAGGCGTGCCGAGCATCGCCAAGTGGGTGCACCTGCGCCCCGGTTCCTGACCGACCGGCCTTCCCCTGCCGCCCGGCCCGGGCGGCCCCGCCCACGGGCCGCCCGGGACCCCTCCGGGCCACTCCCGCTGTCCCCGTCCCCCCACCACCAAGGGAGAACCATGGCAACCCCCCTGTCGCTGCGCGACAGCACCGAGATCCAGGGCGACATCCTCGCTGGGTTCAAGAAAGACCACATGACCCTGCTGTTCCTGCAGTTCGGAGACCCGGCGGCCGCCCGGAACTGGCTGACGGACCTGGCCCCGCGCCTGGCCACGACCGAGCAGGTCGCCGCCTTCAACGCCAAGTTCAGCGAGGCCCGCCGCAACTCCATGGGCGCCGACCCGGCCACCCTGAAGGCCACCTGGCTGGGCCTCAGCCTCACCTACCCCGGCATCGCCCATCTCACCGGCAAGCAGGACCTGCTGCCCGAGAACAAGGGCCGCGGCACCATCGGCGCGTTCGTGCAGGGCGCGGCCCGCCGCTCCGAGGTCCTCGGCGACGTCGACTGCAGCAAGTCCGCCCGCTGGATGTTCGGCGCCGGCCACAACCAGCCCGTGCACGCCGTGCTGACGATCGCCGCCGACGGCAAGGACGACCACGACGGCGAACTCAGGCGCCAGAGCGAGGCCGCCACCCGCGCCGGCCTCGTGATCGTCTACCCGCAGTCCGGCGCCACCCTGCCCGGTACCCGGCGCGGCCGCGAGCACTTCGGATTCAAGGACGGCGTCAGCGAACCGGCCGTCGACGGCATCGACGACGACCCCGAGGGCGGCCACCTCCTCCCCGCCGACCTCTTCGTGCTCGGCGCCGCGGGCGCCGCCCTGCCCGAGGGTGTGCCCGAGTGGATGCGCAACGGCTCCTTCCAGGTCGTACGGCGGCTCGCCCAGGACGTGCCCGGCTGGTGGGCGCAGGTCACCACCGAGTTGCAGAAGCTGAAGAACGCCAAGGCGGTGCCCGCGGACACCACGAGCGAATGGCTCGCCTCCCGGCTCGTCGGCCGCTGGCGCTGCGGCGCGTCCGTCGCCAACCACCCCGACGCCACCCGCGATCCGAACATCGACCCCGACAACGCCATCAGCTACGCGCACGATCCCGACGGCCTCACCACCCCGCTCTTCTCCCACCTGCGCAAGACCAACCCGCGCGACGGGCTGATCGACGACGGACAACTCGTCGACGAGAAGGAGTTCCTCGACCGGCGGCGCATCATCCGCCGCGGCATCCCCTACGGCGCTCCGTTCGACCCCTCCTCCGAGAACGGCGGGCCCGACGAACCCCGCGGCCTGGTGTTCATCTGCTACCAGGCCGACCTGGTGCGGCAGTTCGAGTTCATGCAGCGGAACTGGATCAACACGTCGAACTTCCCGCGTGACCGCGATCCGATGCCCGGCCCGGACCCCATGGTCAGCGGCGAGCTGAGCAAGATCGGTGACGGGGACGTGGCCTTCGAGACCGCCCCCGAGGGCGAACGTACGACCACCAAGCTGCACTTCCAGCCCTTCGTGCACACCGAGGGCTCCCTCTACGCCTTCACCCCGTCACTGACCACGCTTCAGAAGCTCGGCGAGGGCCGGCTGGACGGCGCGGAGGTGTCGGGCAGGGGACAGCACACCAACGAGGGCGGCCGGCGGGCCGAGTCGGAGCCGGTCGACGAGATCCTGCCCTGGCCGGACGTGCCCGGCCGGTACTGGGCCTTCTCCGGCGGCACGGTTCGCGTCCTCAGCGCCGGCGACGACCGGCCGGACCAGCTCACCACCGGCTCGGACGACGCCACCGGCACCGTCCTGGGCTCCGGCGCCGCCCTCGCCACCTGGCCGGCGCTGGCCGGGGTCGAACGGGTCGACGCACTCTGGCCCGTCCCCGACGAACAGGACCTCAACGGCGAGAGCAGCTACTGGCTCTTCCACACCGTGAACGGCACCCAGGTCCACCGGCGGATCAACATCGCGCACGACGCCCGGCACAGCAGCCGGCGCGTCGGCGACGACCGGCCGCTCACCACCTGGAACTCCTTCGGCGGGGACGTCCGCGTCACCCACGTCGACGCGGTCCTGCCCGTGCCCGACCTCCAGCGGACCGGCGGCAGGTCCCAGTACTGGCTCTTCCACACCACCCCGCAGGGCCAGCGCTACCGGCTCGTCTCCGTCGCCGACGGCAGCGAGCACGCCGACGGCATGGACCGAGGTGACCGCGACCTCACCAAGTGGGTCTCCTTCCGGGGCGTCACCCGCGCCGACACCTTCGTGACCGTGCCGGGCAGGTTCCGCACCGGCGGGAAGACCTGGTGCTGGCTCTTCCACGAGCGGCAGTACCGGGTCGTCTCCATCGCCGACGGTGCGGGGCACCCCGACACCCTGGTCCGCGAGGACCGGCCCAACACCCCCTGGTTCCGCCGGGGCTGACGTCCGCCTCCCCCGGCCGTGGCCCCGGAGTCGTACGCGATGCCGGGGCCACGTACCGCACAGCCCGCGAGCAGGCGTCTCGCGGTACGAGAGGGTAACCCGGAATGAGACGGGTAACCCATAACGATCGTTCTTCATCCCTTGTGCGAGCCGGTGTCCCCTCTAGCCTCCGGACATGGCATTTCTTTCCGGCCGTCGCAGAAAAGTGCGGCTCGCCCCCGAACTCGACGACCAGGACCTCGGCAAGCTCCTGAAGTCCCTCCTGGCGACGACGAAGACCGGCATGATCGCGACGACGGACCTGTGCGTGGCCCAGATATCCCGGCTCCTGGCACAGGACGCGGACGACTGGGACCGCCGCAGCCACCGCATGTCCGTGCTGGCGGACTACCTCTCCGCCACCCAGCTCGCGCGGGCCTGGGCCACCCGGGAACCCCGCAACGCGAGCGCACTCGTCCTGCACACCTGGACCCAGGTGGCACACGGCCGCACCCAGGGCGGCATGGAGGACGCGTCCGGCGCCGTCGACGCCTGCCTGCGGGCCGCCGACATCGCCCCCGAGGACCCCACCCCCTGGGTGGCCCTGCTCGGCGTGGCACGCCTCGAACGCTGGGAGCAGCCCCAGGTGTTCGGCGTCTGGAACGAGATCCTCGCCCGCGACCGCTGGAACCGCGAGGCGTACCTCAACATGCTGAGCTATCTCACCCCGGAGGAGGCGGGCTCCCGTATCCAGGTCCTGGACTTCGTGGACGCCCTGCGCGCCCGCATGCCGGCCAACGCACCCTGCGCGGGCATCGAGTTGACCGCGCAGGTCCTGCACTACCACGCGGTGCTCGCCCGAGGCGGATTCGAGGCGCTGGTGGCCCGCAACCACTGGTCCCAGACCGCTGCCGCGGCGGCCCTCGACCGGGCCGCGCACGGCTGGGCCCAGCCCGGCTTCCTCCGCCACGCCGGCGCGACGGCCGACCTCAACCTCCTCGCCTACGCCCTGATGGCCGCCGACCGCCGCCACGAGGCCCGACCGGTCTTCGAGACCCTGGGCGGCATCGTCACCGCCTGGCCCTGGCAGACGGCGGGCGACCCGGTGACCGAGTTCGAACAGGCACAACGAAGGGCGGGGGCGGGCGTCTGACCCGCCGACAAGGACGGCCCCGGCCGGGTTCAGCCCGTCCAGGCCCACAGCAGGCGCTCCCGTTCCGCTGCCATGGCCATGGCTTGCCCACTTCCCCCGACGACTTCCGCCGCCGTGTCACACATCGAACGATCAGGTCGTTCTCCGTAACGTGCGAAGGGGCCGGGAAGTTCCGGCCCAGCCCCTCACGCACAGTGACACCCGCAGATCAGCCGCACATCGCGCTCAGGAGCCGATGCTCAGTAGTCGATGCGGTCCGACTTGGCCAGCCACGCGTCGAACGGCGCAGTGCGGTTCGGCAGGTCCAGGTGCTCGACCCGCGTGGGCCACATCGACTGGGGCTTCTTGTCGAACAGGTCGTAGAACTTGCGGTCGTCGAAACCGGCCACCGCGGCGTCGTGCCGGTCGGCGGCGTACACGATCGCGTCGACCCGCGCCCACAGCGCCGAGGACAGACACATCGGACACGGCTCGCACGACGTGATCAGGACACAGCCCTCCAGCGAGAAGGTGTCCAGTTCCTTGCAGGCGGCCCGCATCGCGCTGACCTCGGCGTGCGCCGTCGGGTCCAGGGTCGCGGTGACCTGGTTGTTCCCCAGCGCGACGACCTCGCCGTCCTTGGCGATCAGGGCGCCGAACGGACCGCCGCCGTTCTTCACGCTGTTCGTGGCCACTCTGATCGCCTCTTCCATCCAGGCGTGCTGCAGTTCCTGGAGGCTGGTCTCTTGGGTGTGCGCGGTCACGGTCACTCCTTCTCGGAATACGGTGGGGATCTCCCCGGATGCTCTGCCGTGCGGGACACCGCTCGCGGGGCGACAAGTGGGGCACCACGGCCTCGCGGGTGCCCGCAGCTTCGCTGCTCGACTCGTTGCTTGTGTGAGGAGTACACAGGTAAACGAGGGGTGTCAGCTAGGGGTGGAAAAACTGAAAACCCCGCAGGCTGGAACCGGGGATTCGTAGACTTCTACAAAGGCCGGGCGGCAGCGCTCAGCGGCCGGCCTGTTCGAAGGTCCGCAGCAGGTCCGCCGCGACGCTCACCGCGATCGTGGCGGGCTCCTTGCCGGTGATGCCGTCCAGCCCGATCGGGGTCTTGATCCGGTCGATGGCGGCGTCGTCGTGGCCGCCCTCGGTGGCCAGCCGGTGCCGGAACCGCGCCCACTTGGCGGCCGAGCCGATCAGCCCGATCGAGCCGAGCCCGTCGGTGCGCAGGGCGGCGTCCGCCAGCGCGGCGTCCTCCGCGTGGTCGTGCGTCATGATCAGGACGTGGGTGCCGGGCGCCAGCTCCTCCAGCACCTCCTCCGGGAGCAGCGGTGTGTGGTGCACCCGGACCTCGGCGACCGCGTCCGAGAGCAGTACCCCGAGCCGCTCGTCGGTGAGCATGTCGGGCCGGCTGTCGACCAGGTGCAGGTCGAGGTTGTGCCGGGCCAGGATGCGGGCCAGCTCCAGCCCGACGTGCCCGACGCCGAACACCGCGACCGCCGGCACCACCGGCAGCGGCTCCAGCAGGACGGAGACCGCCCCGCCGCAGCACTGCACCCCGTGCCGGTTGGTCACCTTGTCGTTGAGCTTGAACTCCATCAGCTCCGGCTCCGGACCGGGCGCGCCCATCAGCTCGCGGGCCCGGTCGATCGCGACGGCCTCGATGTTGCCGCCGCCGATGGAACCCCACGTCTCGGTCCGGCCCACCACGAGCTTGGCGCCGGCCTTGCGGGGCGCGTGACCGCGCACGGCCGCGACGGTCACGAGTACGCCGGGTTCCCGGCGGGCCCGCAACCGCGCGACCGCGGCGACCCAGGTCATGTCAGGCATGGCTCAGGGCATCGGCGGCGGGGACCCCGCCGCCCTCGTGGGCGCCGGCGCAGCGGGCCGCCTCGACCGCCCAGTACACGGCCTCCGGGGTCGCCGGGGAGGCCAGCTCCAGGCTGACACCGGCCGGCCCGAACGCCGCCGCGGCCTGCCGAAGCGCCTCCCGCACGGAGAACGCCAGCATCAGCGGCGGCTCACCGACCGCCTTGGAGCCGAACACCGCCCCCTCCTCGGTGGCGTTCTCCAGCAGCGTGACGTTGAACTCCTCGGGCATCTCCGAGAAGCTCGGCAGCTTGTACGTGCTCGCCGCCTGGGTCAGCAGCCGGCCTCGGTTCGGGCCGTCGCCGGTGTCCCAGCGCAGGTCCTCCAGGGTCAGCCAGCCCGCGCCCTGCACGAAACCGCCCTCGACCTGACCGATGTCGATCAGCGGGGAGAGGCTGTCGCCGACGTCGTGCACGATGTCCACCCGCCGGATGCGGTAGGCACCGGTGAAGCCGTCCACCTCCACCTCGGTCGCGGCGGCGCCGTGCGCGAAGTACTTGAACGGCGAGCCCTGGAAAGCCTGCGCGTCCCAGTGCAGACCCTCGGTACGGTAGAAGCCGGCCGCCGACAGCTGCACCCGCTGGAAGTACGCGGTGTGCACCAGGTCGTCCCAGGCCAGCTCTTTGTCGCTGCCCAGGGCGCGCGCGACACCTTCGACGATGCGCACGTCCGAGGCGCTCGCGCCCAGCTGCGTGCCGGCCACCTGCAGCAGCCGCTCGCGCAGCTGCTCACAGGCGTTCTTCACCGCGCCGCCGTTCAGGTCCGCGCCCGAACTGGCCGCCGTGGCGGAGGTGTTGGGCACCTTGTCGGTACGGGTCGGGGCGAGGCGCACCTTGTGCAGCGGGATGCCCAGCGTGGTCGCGGCCACCTGCAGCATCTTGGTGTGCAGGCCCTGGCCCATCTCGGCGCCGCCGTGGTTGATCAGGACCGAGCCGTCCTTGTAGATCAGCACCAGCGCGCCGCCCTGGTTGAAGGCGGTGAGGTTGAACGAGATGCCGAACTTGACGCCGGTGATAGCCAGCGCCCGCTTGGTGTGCGGGTGCGCGGCGTTGAAGGCGGCGATCTCGCGCTTGCGGTCGGCGATGCCCGCGTCGTCCTGCACCTGCCGCCAGATGGCGGAGATCCGCTCGGGCTGCGTGACCGGCTGGCCGTACGGTGTCGTCTGGCCCTGGTCCGGCTGGTAGAAGTTGCGCTCCCGCAGCTCCATCGGATCCAGGCCGAGCAGCGGCGCGCAGCGGCCCAGGATGTCCTCCATCACCAGCATGCCCTGCGGGCCGCCGAAGCCGCGGAACGCGGTGTTGGAGACGGTGTTGGTCTTGGCGATCCGGCCGGCGACACGCGCGTTGGGGATCCAGTACGTGTTGTCGATGTGGCACAGCGCGCGGGCCAGCACCGGCTCGGACAGGTCCAGGCTCCAGCCGCCGTCGGCGACCAGGGTGGCGTCCAGCGCCTGGATACGGCCCTCCGCGTCGAAGCCGATCTTCCACTGGGCGTGGAACCCGTGCCGCTTGCCGGACATCGTCAGGTCCTGGGTCCGGTTGAGCCGGAACCGGACCGGGCGGCCGGTCAGCTTGGCGCCGAGCGCGGCGATGGCCGCGAACCCGTGCGGCTGCATCTCCTTGCCGCCGAAGCCGCCGCCCATCCGCAGGCACTGCACCGTCACCTCGTGCGAGGGCACGCCCAGGATGTGCGCGACGATCTCCTGGGTCTCCGACGGGTGCTGGGTGCTGCTCTGGATGAACACCTGCCCGTTCTCGTCGATCTGGGCCAGCGAGGCGTGCGTCTCCAGGTAGAAGTGCTCCTGCCCGGAGAACTGGAACTCGCCGCTGAACACGTGCGCGGAGTCGGCGAAGCCGGCGTCGACGTCGCCGGTCACCATCATCGGCCGGGCGCCGTGGTAGCTGTCCGCCGCGATGGCGTCCTGCAGTGTGACCAGGGAGGGCAGCTCGTCCAGCTCCACCTCCACGGCCGCCGCACCGAGCCGGGCCGCCTCGACGGTCTCGCCGAGCACCCAGGCGACGGCGTGGCCGTGGAACATGACCTCGTCGGGGAACAGCGGCTCGTCGTGCTTCATGCCGGCGTCGTTGACGCCGGGCACGTCGGCCTTGGTCAGCACGCGCACCACACCGGGCACGGTCAGCGCCGGCTCGGTGCGCAGCGCGGTGATCCGGCCGTGGGCCTTCATCACCTGCACCGGGTAGGCGTGCAGGACGTCCTTGGTGCGGTACACCAGGTCGTCCGTGTAGAGCGCGGTGCCGGTGACGTGCAGGCCGGCGCTCTCGTGCGGCATCGCCACACCGACGACGGGCTTCTCGGGACGCTCGGACAGATGGCTCATGACGACACCGCCTCAGGGGTCTGTGCGTACAGCTTCAGCAGGCTCTGGCCGAGCATCGCGGCGCGGTAGCCGGCGCTGGCACGGTGGTCGTTCATCGGGGTGCCCTGGGCCCGCAGCACCTCGGCCGCGGCCTCGACGGTCTCGGTCACCCACGGCTTGCCCTCCAGCGCCGCCTCGGCGGCCAGGGCGCGGATCGGGGTGGCGGCCACGCCGCCCAGTCCGATACGGGCCTTGCGGACGACGCCGTCCTCGATGTCCAGCGCGAACGCGACCGCGACGCTGGAGATGTCGTCGAAGCGCCGCTTGGCGATCTTGTGGAAGGCGGTGACCGGGGCCAGCGGCAGCGGGATGCGCACCGCGCGGATCAGCTCACCGGGGCGGCGCACGCTCTGCCGGTACCCGGTGAAGTAGTCGGCCAGCGGGACCACGCGCTCACCGTCGGCGTCGGCGAGGACCAGCGACGCCTCCAGGGCGAGCAGCACCGGCGGGCTGTCACCGATGGGGGAGCCGGTACCCAGGTTGCCGCCGAGGGTGGCGCTGTTGCGGATGAGCCGGGAGGCGAACTGCGGGAACAGCTCCGCCAGCAGCGGCACGCTGCCGTCCAGGCGCCGCTCGATCTCGGTGAGCGTCTGTGCCGCGCCGATCTCGATGTGGTCCGGCTCCACGCGCAGCTCGCGCAGTTCGGGCAGCCGGTCGACGGCGATCACACAACTCGCCCTCCGTGCCCGGATGTTGACTTCCACGCCCCAGTCGGTGCTGCCGGCGACCAGGACGGCGTCGGGCCGCTCGCGCAGCAGCACCGTCGCCTCGGCCAGGCTGTCCGGCCGTACGAACACGCTGTCATCCTGGGCGTATTCGGTGGCGACCGGCTCGGGCGCGGCCTCCTCACGGCGCAGCGCCAGCGGGTCGTCCTCGGTGGGCTCCCCTACGGCGAAGGCGGCGTCGCGGATCGGGCGGTACCCGGTGCAGCGGCACAGGTTGCCGCTCAGCGAGTGCAGGTCGAACCCGTTCGGACCGTGCTCGGCGTCACCGCCGTCGGCCGGCTCGGCGCCCTCGCCGGCGTGCGCGCACCGGCCGGGCCGGTAGTACTCGGCGGCCATGCTGCAGACGAACCCCGGCGTGCAGTAGCCGCACTGGGAGCCGCCGCGGACCGCCATCTCCTCCTGCACCGGGTGCAGGGTGGGCGCCGTACCGGCCTCACCGGGGGTGGCGAGGCCCTCGGCGGTGACGATCTCCTGACCGTCGAGGGAGGCCACCGGAACCAGGCAGGCGTTGATCGCCACCCAGTCGGTGGGCTTGTTCACCCCGGGCCGGGCCACGAGGACCGAACAGGCCCCGCACTCGCCCTCGGCACAGCCTTCCTTGGTCCCGGTGAGGCCACGCTCACGCAGGAAGTCGAGAACCGTCGTATGGGGTGCGGCCGGGGCGATCGGCGCCGTCTTCCCATTGACCGTGATCCGCGCCGCTACCATGGCACATCCTCATTTCGGAGCGCGGGCGTACAAATGATGCTGGTCGCCATTTCAGGGGCTTTCTTATTCGGTGGCGAGGCTGAAGCGTTGAGAACCCGGGCAGGAATCGGCACGGAACGGCGAGCTGCCGACGGGTGAAAGAGATCAGAAAAGACCGGGGCCCCTCATCGGGCGCTCCGGGAAAGGCTGTTCAGCAGCCGTGTGCGACACGACCCGGGACCCAGACGGTCCGCTGCGCGAGGCGATGCAGGTCGGAGATGATCGACATCCGACTTCGCCTCCTTCCGGGCAGCTCTCGAGTCGGTTCGTTTGAAAATACGATGGCCCGGCCCCACCGGTCAAGGTCCGTCCGGAGCCGGCACCGGTCCCCGGCACCCGCATCCCCTCACCCTCCCACCGGCCAGGACGCCCCCGCCCGGCGCGGGACCCGACCGGGCGACCCGGCACGCACGCCACGCGATTTCCTCGGATCGGACAGCATCTGCGAGGAACAGTGGATCGATCGCATCGCATGTGCGATGCACCGGGTAAAGGCACACCCCCGCATTCCTCCCGAGATCACCAATCGGCGGGTGGAGGCGTAGGACGCGTCATCAGAGCCTCGAGTGCCTCGCCGAGGTAGGCGCGGAATTCCCCGCCCTCCTCAGGGGGCAGGACCGAGGGCACCGCGTGTCCGAGTTGGGCGTGGCCGAGATAGACGGTGTAGGCGATCAGCCCCCGGCGGCGGGCCTCCGGTTCGGGGAAGCCGAGGCCGGCGAAGAGCCGGCCGAGGTAGGCCACCCTGCGCTCGGTCACCCGCCGCATGGCCGCCGCCACCTGGGGGTGCGTCGCGGTGGCGAGCAGGGCGACCTCGAGCGGGTCGGCCGTCGCCGACGCGACGGCTTCGGCGAAGAGCCGGCGGATCCGCTCCGCGGGGTCCGGTTCGGCTTCGGCCTCGCTGATGGTGCCCTCGGTACTGATCTGCTCCCACCGGTCGAGAGCCGCCTCGACCAGCGCGTCCCGGTTGGCGAAGTGCCAGTAGAAGCTGCCCTTGGTGGTGCCGAGCCGGGCCGCGAGGGGTTCGACGGCGACGGCCGCGACACCGCCCTCACGGATCGCGGCGAGTGCGGCGTCCGCCCAGTCCTGAGCGGTCAACCGGGCTTTCCCGTCCTGTCGTTGCTGCCGTTGCGCCATGACCGTACGCTACCGTATGGTCGACCATACGGTAGCGTATGGAGGTAGCTGATGACTGCGATACGCAATGTCCACGAGCGGATGATCGAGGCCCCCGCCGAGGCCGTCGGCACGCTGCTCGACGGCCTCTCCGCCGCGGACGATCCGCTCTTCCCGACCCCGGCGTGGCCGCGCATGCGCCTCGACGGACCGCTCGCCGTGGGCGCGGCGGGCGGGCACGGCCGGATCCGCTACCACGTCACCGCGTACGAACCCGGGCGTCGAGTCCGTTTCGACACCCCGCCGGGCGGCGGCCTCGACGGATACCACGAGTTCACGGTCGCGCCGATCGACGCGGAAAGCTGCCGGGTACGCCATGTCCTCGCATGCCAGGCACGCGGCCTCGTCCGGCTCTCCTGGACATGCGTCATACGGCCCCTGCACGACACCATGATCGAAGAGATCTTCGACAACATCGAGCGCGCGGCGGCCGACGGCGCCACCCGCCCCACACGCTGGTCACCGTGGGTACGCCTGCTCCACAGACTCGGCTGGGTCCGGCCCGAAACCGTCCCCACACCACCGGCGGCCCGGCTCATCCGCACGGGCCTCGACCGTACCGACTACGAGGACGCGTACCGGATGGAACTCCTGCCCGGCCTGCCACGCGACCCGGCGGCCTGGACGGGCATCCTGCGCAACACCTTCCCCGTCCTCGCCCGGTCGGGCGGCGAACTGCTCCTTGACGTGAACACCGGCGCTCTGACGGCCCGAGCCTCGATCCTCGTCGACGACCGCCACGTCACCCTCAGCACGGCCGTCCAGGCCGACGGCCCGCGCGCACGCCTCTACTGGGCCGTGGTCAAACGCGTCCACCCCTTCATGGCCCGCACCATGCTCCGCCGCACACACCGCACCATGGCCCTGACGGCACCCCCGGCCGGCGAACGCACCCGGACCACTGGCTCGAAGTCGTCAGCGAAGGATCACCGGGGCCTAGTCTCGCAGGCGCAGGCGCAGGCGATCGGGGAGGAGCGGGGAAAACGATGGTCGACGAGCGAGTAGTCATCGTGACCGGTGGAGGTTCGGGCATCGGGGAGGCCACCGCCCGGTTGCTCCGCGAAGGCGGGCACCAGGTGGTCGTCTCCGGTCGGCGGAGCGAGCCGTTGCGGCGCCTCGAACAGGAGATCGGCGTACTCGCCCATCCGTCGGATGTCGGGGACCCGGGGGCCGCCGACGGCCTCGTCCGAGCGGCGCTGGCCGCCCACGGACGGATCGACGGGGTGGTGCTCAACGCGGGCATCGGCCGGGGCGGCACCGTGGGTGACCTGTCCCTGGACGACTGGGAGATGGTGATGCGCACCAATGTCACCGGCCCTCTGCTGCTCCTGCGCGCGGCGATCCCCCACCTGCTGGAGTCGAGCGGAGCGGTGGTCGCCGTCGCTTCCGTCTCCGCGCTGCGTAACGGCACGAGCAACGTTCCGTACGCCACGTCCAAGGCGGCCCTGCTGCAACTGTGCCGTTCGGTCGCCGTCGACTACGGGCGACAGGGAGTACGAGCCAACATCGTGTGTCCGAGCTGGGTGCGCAGCGAGATGGCCGACCGTCGCATGGCGCGCTTCGCCGAGGAGGCGGACCTGGGCGGAGGCGGCGTCCGGGCCGCCTACGAGGAGGTGACCCGGCCGCTGCCACTGGGGCGACCGGGTGAGCCGCGTGAGATCGCCGAGGCCGTCGCCTGGCTGTTGTCGCCGGCGGCGTCGTACGTGAATGGTGCCGTTCTGACCGTGGACGGCGGAGTGACGGCCCTGGACCCCGGAACGCTGGCCTTCGACTTCCACGTCGAGCGACGCGCCGGCGAAGCCCCCGACATCCCGTGACCGCCGCCCGACCGCGGCGGCCCGCTCCAGCCGCGTCCTCGCGGCGGATCGGGTCCGCCGGGCAGCGGCCCGGGAACCGGGTGACCCGAAGGGGCGTCAGATGTCCCGGAAGATCTCGATCTGCGCCCCGATCGAGTTCAGGCGCTCCGCCAGGTCCTCGTAGCCCCGGTTGATGACATACACGTTGCGCAGGACGGACGTGCCCTCCGCCGCCATCATCGCCAGCAGGACGACCACGGCGGGGCGGAGTGCCGGCGGGCACATCATCTCGGCCGCGCGCCAGCGGGTCGGGCCCTCGACCAGGACGCGGTGCGGGTCCAGCAACTGCAGGCGGCCGCCGAGGCGGTTGAGGTCGGTCAGGTAGATCGCCCGGTTGTCGTAGACCCAGTCGTGGATCAGCGTCTTGCCCTGGGCCACCGCCGCGATCGCCGCGAAGAACGGGACGTTGTCGATGTTCAGGCCCGGGAAGGGCATGGGGTGGATCTTGTCGATCGGGGCTTCCAGCTTGGAGGGGCGGACCGTGAGGTCGACCAGCCGGGTGCGGCCGTTGTCGGCGACGTACTCCGGGGTGCGGTCGTGGTCCAGGCCCATCTCCTCCAGGACCGCCAGTTCGATCTCCAGGAACTCGATGGGGACGCGACGCACCGTCAGCTCCGACTCCGTCACCACGGCCGCCGCGAGCAGGCTCATCGCCTCGACCGGGTCCTCGGAGGGGGAGTAGTCGACGTCGGCGTCGATGTTCGGCACGCCGTGCACGGTGAGCGTCGTGGTGCCGATGCCCTCGACGCGGACACCGAGCGCCTCCAGGAAGAAGCACAGGTCCTGGACCATGTAGTTGGAGGAGGCGTTGCGGATGACGGTCACGCCGTCGTGGCGGGCGGCCGCCAGCAGCGCGTTCTCCGTCACCGTGTCGCCCCGCTCGGTCAGCACGATCGGGCGGTCCGGGCGGACCGAGCGGTCCACCACCGCGTGGTACTGGCCCTCGGTCGCCGCGACCTCCAGGCCGAAGCGGCGCAGCGCGATCATGTGCGGCTCGATGGTCCGCGTGCCCAGGTCGCAGCCGCCGGCGTACGGCAGCTTGAAGTGGTCCACGAGGTGCAGCAGGGGGCCGAGGAACATGATGATCGAGCGGGTGCGGACCGCCGCCTCCGCGTCGATCGCCGGCATGTCCAGCTCGGCCGGCGGCACCAGCTCCAGGTCGACCCCGCCGTTGATCCAGCGGGTGCGGACACCGATGGAGGACAGTACCTCCAGAAGGCGGTACACCTCCTCGATACGGGCCACCCGGCGCAGGACCGTACGGCCCTTGTTCAGCAGCGAGGCGCACAGCAGCGCGACGCACGCGTTCTTGCTGGTCTTGACGTCGATGGCGCCGGACAGCCGACGGCCGCCGACGACCCGCAGATGCATCGGGCCCGCGTAGCCCAGCGACACGATCTCGCTGTCCAGGGCTTCACCGATTCGGGCGATCATCTCAAGACTGATGTTCTGGTTGCCGCGCTCGATGCGATTGACCGCGCTCTGGCTGGTGCCGAGTGCCTCCGCGAGCTGCGCCTGTGTCCAGCCCCGGTGTTGCCGGGCGTCACGGATGAGCCTGCCGATGCGTACGAGGTAGTCGTCTGCCATGGGGTTGAGGCTATCTCAGATATGAGATGGTGCTCGTTGGGGGGTCCGTTCGGGTGACGCGGTGTCACCGGGTAAGGGATTCACGGGGAATATCCGAAATATTCCTCATTTCGTCCACCGTCACCCGCTGTTGCGAGTTTCCTCGCCGCCGTGCCGAAACTGTCCCTTCGGGGGTTCCTGGAGCACCTCGCCATCACCCCCCCGCTGTGGTCCATGCCACCGCCGAAACCGCACCCCCGGGCCCGGCCGGGCATGACCATTCAGCCCCCATGTACTAGAGTTATCTCGACATCGAGATATCTGCCGAGGCGCACCGTAGCCGCCCGCCGGGTAAGGGTAGCCTAACTTAGCCTTACCTTACTGGTTCGGCCAGGCCCGCGTGGCGGCACGATGGACGGTGGTAGGCGCACATCAATGAAGGAGACTGTCGTGTCGGCGAACAGCTTCGACGCCCGCAGCACGCTGCAGGTGGGCGGCGAGTCGTACGAGATCTTCCGGCTGGACAAGGTGGAGGGCTCGGCCCGGCTGCCGTACAGCCTCAAGGTCCTGCTGGAGAACCTGCTCCGCACGGAGGACGGCGCGAACATCACCGCCGACCACATCCGCGCCCTCGGCGGCTGGGACTCGCAGGCGCAGCCCAGCCAGGAGATCCAGTTCACGCCGGCCCGCGTGATCATGCAGGACTTCACCGGCGTGCCCTGCGTCGTGGACCTCGCGACCATGCGCGAGGCCGTGAAGGAGCTGGGCGGCGACCCGGCGAAGATCAACCCGCTCGCCCCGGCCGAGCTGGTCATCGACCACTCCGTCATCGCCGACAAGTTCGGCACCAACGACGCCTTCAAGCAGAACGTCGAGCTGGAGTACGGCCGCAACCGCGAGCGCTACCAGTTCCTGCGCTGGGGCCAGACCGCCTTCGACGAGTTCAAGGTCGTCCCGCCCGGCACCGGCATCGTCCACCAGGTCAACATCGAGCACCTGGCCCGCGTCGTCATGATCCGCGACGGCAAGGCGTACCCCGACACCCTGGTCGGCACCGATTCGCACACCACCATGGTCAACGGCCTCGGCGTCCTCGGCTGGGGCGTCGGCGGCATCGAGGCCGAGGCCGCGATGCTCGGCCAGCCGGTCTCCATGCTGATCCCGCGCGTCGTCGGCTTCAAGCTCACCGGCGAGCTGCCCACCGGCACCACCGCCACCGACCTGGTGCTCACCATCACCGAGATGCTGCGCAAGCACGGCGTCGTCGGCAAGTTCGTCGAGTTCTACGGCGAGGGCGTGGCCGCGACCTCCCTGGCCAACCGCGCCACCATCGGCAACATGTCGCCGGAGTTCGGCTCCACCGCCGCGATCTTCCCGGTCGACGACGAGACGCTGAAGTACCTGCGTCTGACCGGCCGCTCCGAGCAGCAGGTCGCCCTGGTCGAGGCGTACGCCAAGGAGCAGGGCCTCTGGCTGGACCCGAAGGCCGAGCCCGACTTCTCCGAGAAGCTGGAGCTGGACCTGTCGACGGTCGTCCCGTCGATCGCCGGCCCGAAGCGTCCGCAGGACCGCATCGTCCTCGCGAACGCCGCCGAGCAGTTCAAGCTGGACGTCCGCAACTACGTCGACGAGGCCGACGAGGCGGGCAAGGAGTCCTTCCCGGCCTCCGACGCCCCGGCCAACCACCCGAACGGCGCCCCGTCCAACCCGGTCCAGGTCACCGCCCCCGACGGCACGACCTACGAGCTGGACCACGGTGCGGTGACGGTCGCGGCCATCACCTCCTGCACCAACACCTCCAACCCGTACGTCATGATCGGCGCCGCCCTGGTCGCCAAGAAGGCGGTCGAGAAGGGCCTCACCCGCAAGCCGTGGGTCAAGTCCACCCTCGCCCCGGGCTCGAAGGTCGTCACCGACTACTTCGAGAAGGCCGGCCTCACGCCGTACCTGGACAAGCTCGGCTTCAACCTGGTCGGTTACGGCTGCACCACCTGCATCGGCAACTCCGGCCCGCTGCCGGAGGAGGTCTCCAAGGCCGTCAACGACCACGACCTCGCCGTCACCTCGGTCCTCTCCGGCAACCGGAACTTCGAGGGCCGCATCAACCCCGACGTCAAGATGAACTACCTGGCCTCCCCGCCGCTGGTCGTCGCGTACGCCATCGCGGGCTCCATGAAGGTGGACATCACGCGTGAGGCCCTGGGCACCGACCAGGACGGCAACCCGGTCTACCTGAAGGACATCTGGCCCACCGAGGCCGAGGTCAACGACGTCGTGGCCGGCGCCATCGGCGAGGACATGTTCAGCAAGTCCTACTCCGACGTCTTCGCGGGCGACGCCCAGTGGCAGGCGCTGCCGATCCCGACCGGCGACACCTTCGAGTGGGACGGCGAGTCCACCTACGTCCGCAAGCCCCCGTACTTCGAGGGCATGGGCATGGAGCCGGCCCCGGTCGAGGACATCTCCGGCGCCCGCGTGCTCGCCAAGCTGGGCGACTCGGTCACCACCGACCACATCTCCCCGGCCGGCGCGATCAAGGCCGACACCCCAGCCGGCAAGTACCTGACGGAGCACGGCGTCGAGCGCCGCGACTTCAACAGCTACGGCTCGCGCCGCGGCAACCACGAGATCATGATCCGTGGCACGTTCGCCAACATCCGCCTGCGCAACCAGATCGCGCCGGGCACCGAGGGCGGCTACACCCGCGACTTCACGCAGGACGGCGGCCCGGTCTCCTTCATCTACGACGCCTCGCGCAACTACATCGAGCAGGGCATCCCGCTGGTCGTCCTGGCCGGCAAGGAGTACGGCTCCGGTTCGTCCCGCGACTGGGCGGCCAAGGGCACCGCGCTGCTCGGTGTGAAGGCCGCCATCGCCGAGTCGTACGAGCGCATCCACCGCTCGAACCTGATCGGCATGGGCGTGCTCCCGCTGCAGTTCCCGGAGGGCGCCACGGCCGACTCCCTCGGCCTGACCGGTGAGGAGACCTTCTCCATCTCCGGCGTCACCGAGCTGAACGAGGGCCGCACGCCGAGCACGGTCAAGGTCACCACCGACACGGGCGTCGAGTTCGACGCGGTCGTCCGCATCGACACCCCCGGTGAGGCCGACTACTACCGCAACGGCGGCATCCTGCAGTACGTGCTGCGCAGCCTGATCCGCAAGTAGGCGATACGGCACGGCAGTCGTCGAGGGCCGCATCCCCGCCCGGGGGTGCGGCCCTCCGCCGTGGCCGTGCCATGCCCCCGGGTCTAGCCGCGGAAGTTGTACACCGGCGCGCCTTGCTGACAGGTCACTCGGGGCGGACCCGGCAGCCTCCTGGCCACCGGGTCCGCGAGCCGGGCAGGTGAAGGGGTTCGGCCACCTGACCGGGTCGTGCTGGCTTGTGGCCGCGAGCACCCGGAAGGCCTCGCGGAGCAGGGCGCGACAACGTTGTCTGACACTCTCGTTCCCGACTGTACCGCCTCAACCGACAACGATGTCAACCCAGTTGAAGGCCCCCCGCGCCGAGGTCTTCCGCCCCGCCGCCGGCCCGGGTTACTGTCCCTGCGGCTTGTGTGACCCGTGGTGCGCGACCCGTCCGAAGGAGGAAGGGCCGCGTCATGCGTTTTCGCCCCACGTCCCTGCTGCTGGCCGCGGTACTCGCGACCGGCGGCGCCACCCCCGCCCTCGCGGCGACGGCGGCACCACCACCGGAACTGGTCAAGGACCCGACGGCGTACGTCGATCCGCTGATCGGCACGAAGAACGGCGGCGACGTCTTCCCGGGCGCCGTCGTGCCCTTCGGCATGCTGTCCTGGAGCCCGGAGAACACCAGAGGCGACGCCACCCGTACGGCGGCGCCCGGTGGTTACCAGTACGACGCCACCCGGATCCGGGGCTTCAGCCTCACCCACATGTCCGGCACCGGCTGTGCCGGCGGCAGCGGCGACATCCCGTTCTTCCCGTACGCCGGCGCGGTCACCACCTCCCCGGCGAGCGACACCAAGGACACCGTCTACGCCTCCGACTTCCGGCACAGCGACGAGAAGGCCGAGCCCGGCCACTACCGGGTGGGCCTGGCATCCGGGGTCACCGCCGACCTCACCGCGACCGCGCGCACCGGCTCCGCCCGCTTCACCTTCCCCGAGGACAGGCCCGCCTCGCTGCTGATCCGCACCGCCAACTCCGAGGTGGGCTCGGCGAACTCGACCGTCAGCGTCGACCCGCGGACACGGACCGTCTCGGGTTCCGTCACCTCCGGGAACTTCTGCGGCTACCTCGACCCCGAGGGCCAACGCTCCTACTACACCCTGTACTTCACCGCCCGCTTCAACCGCGCCTTCACCGCTCACGGCACCTGGCAGGACGACACGCTCAGCCCCGGGTCGAGCACGGCGTCCGGCGGCACCGGAGGCTTCTCGCACGGCGGACGTCCCGTCGTCGGCAAGGGGGCCGGCGGCTACGTCCAGTTCGCGCCCGGCACCGGCCCCGTCGGCGTCAAGGTCGGCATCTCCTACGTCAGCGAGCGGGCCGCCGAGGCCAACCTCGAGGCCGAGAACCCGCAGGGCCGTTCCTTCGGCGCGGTCGAGACCGCGGCCCGCCGGGCCTGGCGCGAACGCCTGGGCGCGATCCGGGTCGGCGGCGGCACGGACGCCGAGCGCACCACCTTCTACACCGCCCTCTACCACGCGCTGCTGCACCCGAACGTGATCAGCGACGCCGACGGCCGCTACCGGGGCGGCGACGGCGAGGTGCACCGGGTGGGCCACGGCCACCGCGCCCAGTACGGCACCTTCTCCGGCTGGGACGTCTACCGCGACCAGGTCCAGCTGCTCACCCTCCTCGACCCGCGCACCGGCTCCGACATCGCACAGTCGCTGTACGAGCTGGCGCGGCAGAACGGCGGCACCTGGGACCGCTGGCTGCACGGCGCGAGCGGCACGCACGTCATGAACGGCGATCCCTCACCGACCGCACTGGCCGGCATCCGCTCCTTCGGCGGCACCGGCTTCGACCTGAAGGGCGCCCTGCACTCGTTGGTGAAGGCGGCGACCGTGCCGACGGCGGCGGACCTGTCCTCGGCCGGCAAGCCCGTGCTGTCGGCGGGCCAGCGGCCCTCGCTCGACAAGTATCTGAAGCTGCACTACATGCCGAGCGTCTCCAACGCCTGGGGCGGCGCCGCCGAGACCCTGGAGATGTCCACCGCGGACTTCTCCCTGTCCCAACTCGCCGCCGCGGCGGGGGAGAAGGGGACGGCGGACACCTTCGCGCGGCGCGCCCAGTGGTGGCAGAACAACTTCGACATCGCGGCCGACCCGGGCGGCGGGTACATCGCCAACCGCAAGGCCGACGGCAGCTGGGTGACCGGCTTCACCCCGGACACCGGCAACGGCTTCGTCGAGGGCACGGCGGCCCAGTACACCTGGATGGTCCAGCACAACCCGGCCGGCCTGTTCGCGGCGATGGGCGGCACCGGCAAGGCGCTCGCCCGCCTCGACACCTTCTTCCACAACGCCGACGGCAGCTGGGCGTTCAGCGGCAGCGGCGGCACCAAGTCCGGGATGGACAACGAGCCGTCCATCAACGTGCCCTACCTGTACGACTACGCGGGCGCCCCCTACAAGACGCAGGAGACGGTTCGCGCGGCGATGGGCACGCTGTGGTCCACCGAGCCCGGCGGCATCCCCGGCAACGACGACCTCGGCGCCATGTCCGCCTGGTACGTCTTCTCCGCGCTCGGCATGTACCCGCAGGTGCCCTCCCGGGCCGAACTGGTCCTGGCCTCACCGCTGTTCGAGCGGGTGGAGATCCACCGTCCGCAGGGCAACGACATCTCGATCCGCGCCGAGGGAGCGGCGGCCGACGCACCCTACATCCACTCCCTGCGCGTCAACGGCCGTAGCAGCGACCGGCCGTGGCTGCCGGCCTCCTTCGTCCGCGACGGCGGCCGGCTCGACTACACGCTGTCGGCCACCCCCGACCGCACCTGGGGCACGGACGCCCCGCCGCCGTCCTTCCGGCAGGGCGAGCAGCCGTACCAGATCGGTGTCGGCCCCACGTCCGCCACGCTCGCACCCGGCGACAGCACCAAGATCGCCATCCGCGCGCTGTCCATGAGCGGCGGCACCGGGCCCGAGGTGCGCTTCCACGTCCGGACCCCGGCCGGGGTCACCGCCACGCCCGCCGAGGGCACGGTGTCCGACGGCTCGCAGCAGATCACCCTCACCGCCGCCGCGGACGCCCCCCAGGGCTTCTACGACGCCGAGGTGAGCGTGACCTCCGGCGACAGCTCCTACCAGCAGCCCGTGTCGCTGACCGTGGCCGCCCCGGGCACCCTCCTCGCCGCCTACGACAACACCGGGATCTCCGACGACGGCGGCGAGCACGACGAGGCGGACTTCGACGGCGGCGGCTGGAGCTACTCCCGCCAGGCCCTCGCCGCGGCCGGCCTCACCGCGGGCGGCCACGGTACGGTCGACGGGATCGGCTTCACCTGGCCGGACTCGCCCGCCGGCCGCCCGGACAACGCCTCCGCGACCGGCCAGACCATCCGACTGAGCAGGCCCGCGAGCGCGTTGTCCTTCATCGGCAGCGCGGTCAACGGCAACCAGCAGGCCAAGGCGACCGTCGCCTACACCGACGGCACCACCGCCACCGCCGACCTATCCTTCACCGACTGGACCGTCGGCGGCGGAGGCGGCACCGTCCAGTACGGCAACGAGGTCGTCGCCAGGACCGCGTACCGCAATGTCGCGGGCGCCGACAAGGACCCGGTGGCCACCTACGTCTTCGCCACCGTGCCGTTCACCGCACCGGCCGGCAAGAGCATCGCGAGCGTACGCCTCCCGGCCGACGGCGACCTGCACGTCTTCACCCTCGCCACCGACTGACCCGGACGCGCACCCGATCCGGACACGAGAGGGGGGCGGGCCCGAACCGGGCCCGCCCCCCTTCGCCGTCGTCCGGTCAGCCCAGCAGCTCCACCTCCGCCAGCGTGGCCGAACCGTCCAGCACCAGGCGGTACTTGGCGTACGAGCCCGGGTGCGCGATGGTGAACGCCCTGGTCTGCCGGTCCCAGCGGAACGACTCACCGGAGCGCTGGTCCAGCGTGTGCCAGTTCGTGCCGTCCGTGGAGCCCTGCACCGTCCAGCCCGTCGGCGCCTCGGTGTGGTCGGCCGACGAGGTCAGCGTGTACTGCACGGGCTTCGCCGTGCCGGCCACCGGCAGGTCCACCGAGGTCACCGTGGCGTCGGTGGCCGACGTGTTGTCGAACAGGGCGCCCGGACCGCTCAGCAGGTCCGCGCGCGGGGCGGGCACCTTGTCGTCCCGGGTGATGGAGACGGGCGCCGCGTCCTTGCCCGTGCCCCACGACGACGGCCTGGGGCCCATGGAGAACTCGATGGTGCCGCCCTTGGCCAGCAGCGAGTGGGGGAGTGAGGTCTTGGTCCACCGGTGCCCGTCGACCTTCACGCCCTGCACGTAGATGTTCTTCGCGCTGTTGCGCGGCGCCTTGACGACCAGGTCGTGGCCGTTCTCCAGGTGTACGGTCGCCTTCTTGAACAGCGGGGAGCCGATCGCGTACTCGCCGCTGCCCATGACCAGCGGGTAGAAGCCGAGCGAGGAGAACAGGTACCAGGCCGACTGCTCGCCGTTGTCCTCGTCGCCGTGGTAGCCCTGGCCTATCTCGCTGCCGACGTACAGCCGGGAGAGCACCTCGCGGACCTTCGCCTGCGCCTTCCAGGGCTCGCCGGCCGCGTCGTACATGTAGATGACGTGGTGCGCGACCTGGTTGGAGTGGCCGTACTGGCCCATCCGCACGTCCCGCGCCTCGGTCATCTCGTGGATGACGCCGCCGTAGGAGCCGACGTACTCCGGGGAGGCCGTCTCCGGGGTGGAGAAGTACTCGTCGAGCTTGTCGCCGAGGCCCTTGCGGCCGCCGTACAGGTTGGCCAGGCCCCGGCTGTCCTGCGGGGCGGTGAAGGCGTAGCCCCAGCCGTCGGTCTCCGTGTAGTCGTAGCCCCACACGCGCGGGTCGTACTTCGCGGAGTCCACGCGCCAGTCGCCCTTGGCGTCGCGGCCCTGGAAGAAGCCCGCCTTGGGGTCGAACAGCTTGACGTAGTCCTGCGCCCGGTTGAGGAAGTACTCGGACTCCTCCTTGTAGTGCTTCTCGCCGGTCTTCTTGTAGAGCGCCGCGCCCATCTGCGCGATGCCGTAGTCGTTGACGTATCCCTCCATCGCCCACGACAGGCCCTCGCCGGTGGCGGTGCTGGTGTAGCCGAGGAACGGCGAGGTGCTCATGCCCTTGCGGCCGACGCCGGACGACGGGGGCACGACGGTGGCGTTCTTCAGCGCCGCGTCGTACGCCGCCTTCGCGTCCATGTGCACGCCCTTGACGTAGGCGTCGGCGAACGCCACGTCGGAGGAGGTGCCGGTCATCAGGTCGGCGTAGCCGGGGGAGGACCAGCGGGAGGTCCAGCCGCCGTCCTTGTACTGCTGCACGAAACCGTCGACCATCTCACCGGCCTGGGACGGGGTGAACAGCGAGTACGCCGGCCAGGTGGTCCGGTAGGTGTCCCAGAAGCCGTTGTTGACGTACACCGTGCCGTCGACGATCTTCGCCCCGGTGTGCGTGGCCGTGTCCGGCCCGGTCATCGGGGAGAACGGCGAGGCGTACCGGTCCTTGCCGCCGGCCTTCTCGAAGCCGGAGTTGGGGTACAGGTACAGCCGGTACATGCTGGAGTACAGCGTCGTCAGCTGGTCCGGGGTCGCGCCCTGCACCTCGACCTTGCCCAGCAGGCGGTCCCAGGTCCGCTGAGCGCGGTGCTCGACGGTGTCGAAGGAGGTGCCGTCGGGGATCTCCTGGCGCAGGTTGTCCTTCGCCTGGTCGACGCTGATCAGGGAGGTGGCCAGGCGCAGGGTGACCGTGTGGTCAGAGCCCGTGTCGAAGCGCATCCAGCCCTTGACGCCGCTCGAGTCGCCGCCGGTCACCGGCTTGTCGAAGACGCCGTAGACGAACAGCCGGGTCGCGCCCGTGGACAGCCCGGACTTCACGTCCGAGTAGCCGGTGACGACGCCGTGCTCCTTGTCCAGGGTCAGTCCGGCCTGGTCGGTGACGTTGTCGAAGACGACGCTCGCGTTGTCGCCCGGGTAGGTGAAGCGCAGGGCCGCCGCGTGGTCGGTGGGCGCGATCTCCGCCTTCAGGCCGTTCTCGAACCGCACGCCGTAGTAGTACGGCCGCGCGGTCTCGTGTTCGTGCCGGAAGGCCAGGGCCCGCGCGTCCCGGTCGGTGTCCGGGGCGCCGGCGGCGGCCGACGGCATCAGCTGGAACGTCTGCCGGTCACCCATCCAGGGGCTCGGCTCGTGGCTCGCGCTGAACGCCTGGATCGTCGGCAGGTTGTCGTCGTTGTCGGCGCGCGCGTACTCGTACAGCCAGCTCAGCGAGGACGCGTTGGTCACCGGCGTCCAGAAGTTGAAGCCGTGCGGCAGCGCCGTCGCCGGGAAGTTGTTGCCGCGCGAGAAACTGCCGCTGGAGTTGGTGCCGCGCGTGGTCAGCACGTAGTCCGACAGGTGCGCCTTGGGCCGCTCGGGCGCCATCCGCTTCAGGGCCACGTCGTCGAGCCAGCCGCGGAACTTCGCCGGCCCCTTGGGGGAGTCGTACGCCAGCAGGATCCGGTCGACGGTCTTGCCCGCCGCCACCGAGCCGATCCGCGAGACCACGTCGTTCCACTGGTTGACGTACAGCACCTTCGCGTCGCCCTGGCCACGCGGCGACAGCGGGAACCCGTGCTGGTCGGTCGCGCCGAGGTCGCTGAGGTAGGTGCCGTCGGTGAAGGCCAGGTCGACGGAGACGTTGGTGGCGTCGTAGTCGCGGTCGCCGTCGGCCATCGCCGGATAGATCCGGTACGACAGGCCGGTGTCGCGGTGGACCTTCACGTTGACGTCGAACACCTTGTTGTACGAGTACGCCCGGCCGGTGGCCGTGTGCCGTCCGGCGTAGCGCAGGGCACGCTTTCCGGTGAATCCGGCCCGCGCCTTGGCCGTCGGGGAGCCGCTCGGCCCGTGGTCGACGAGCGAGAGCATGTCCTCGGGCACGGGACTGTCCGTGCCGCCGGTGGAGAACTGCACGTCGGCGAGCTGCACGATGTTCGAGGCGCCGTTGTTCCCCGTGATGTCGAGCCGGAAGTGCTGGTACTCGGCCGGCTCGGCCAGGTCGTACGACTTCGTCTGGAACCGCTCGGCGAAGGTCTCGCCCGACCGGGTGTCGATGGTCTTCCAGTCCTTGCCGTCCGTCGAGCCCTGGAGGGTCCAGTCCTGCGGGTCGCGCTCGGCGTAGTCATTGGCCGAGGTGAGGGCGTACGTCTGGAGTTTGATGGGTTTGTCCAGGTCGAACTCGACCCAGCCGGTGGGCTGGAACGTCAGCCACTTGGTGGCGGACTCGCCGTCGACGAGGTTCTCCTTCACCTCGCCGCCGCCGGTGTTCTCGCCGCTCGCCCGCACGTCGGTCACATGGTCGGTGACATTGCCGGGGATGCCGGTGCTGTAGCCGCCGTCCACGCCGGAGGCGCGCTTGGTGCCGTCGGGTCCGGTGTCGACGGTGTTCAGCCAGTCCGGAGCCGGATCGCCCGTCTCGAACGAGGAGGCGAACTGCTGGCCGGCCGCCGGGGCCCGGGCGGGCAGGGCCACCGCCGCGCCCTGGGCCCCGACGGCCATGACAAAGGCGGCCGTGATGACGACCGCCGGACTTCCTCTGTGCCGCGTTCTCCGCTGCATCTACGGATTCCCTCCCTGACCCTCGTCAGACAACGTTGTCAATGTGGGGCGCAGGAACCAGTAGGGAGTCAAGTGCCCAGCGATGTCAAGGTGTTGGCTGAGGCATTCAGGGGCCTATGTCGCGACTTTTTCCGGCCGGGGGCGCACAGCGCGTTCATATGTCCGGGAGGTCTCAACTCGGAAAAGACCCGTCGCCAACCTTGCATTCGATCTTGCTCAGCTGGCGGGAAGTGGACTATACCTGTCGGCGTTTCCAGCGATTTCTTTCAGCGTGATGTCCCCGCAAGACCTGCACGATCTGCACGACCCAGCACTACCCGACCGCGGTGCCGGGGAGGATCCGGTTCACCGCCTGAGTCCTGGAGAAGGCGAGGACTTGAGCATGGGATCCACCTCGAACCACGGTGCCGAGGGCGTCGGCCGCCGTGATCTGATCAAGCGGTCCGCCGCGATCGGCCTGGTCGCGGCTCCTGGGATGAGCCTGCTGTCCGCCTGCGCGAGCGGCGGCGGCGACGGGCAGGACAAGGCGAAGGCGGGCAAGAAGACCGCCAAGAACCCGCTCGGCGTCAACGAGACCGCCAAGATGGAGTTCGTCCTGTTCGACGGCGGCTTCGGCAAGGAGTACGCCGAGGACGCCGTGAAGATCTACCAGAAGGACTTCCCGAAGGCCACGGTGAAGTTCTCCGCCACCCAGAAGATCCAGTCCACCCTCCAGCCCCGCTTCAACCAGGGCAACCCGCCGGACCTCATCGACAACTCCGGCGCCGAGCAGATGGACATGGGTGTCCTCGTCGGCAAGAAGCAGCTCGCGGACCTCACCCCGCTGCTCGACGCGCCGTCGTACGACGACCCGAAGAAGAAGGTCCGCGACACGCTGCGCCCCGGCATCGTCGAGATGGGCCAGTTCGACGGCGACCCGGTCTGGATCATGTACTACGCCTACACGGTGTACGGCGTCTGGTACTCGCAGAAGGCCCTGGACGACCTCGACGTGACGTACCCGGAGACCTGGGACGACATGCTCGCCGTCTGCGCGAAGGCCAAGAAGAAGGGCATCGCCGGCTGGACGTACGCGGGCAAGTACCCGTACTACATCCCCTTCTCGCTGTACCCGATGATCGCCAAGGTCGGCGGCCGCGAGGTGCTCGACGCCATCGACAACCTGGAGCCGAACGCCTGGAAGCACCCGGCCGTCAAGGCCTGTTTCGAGGCGTACTACGAGCTGTACAAGAAGGGCTACATCCTCAAGGGCACCCCCGGCCTGGACCACATCCAGTCCCAGGCCGCCTGGGCCAAGGGCAAGGCGCTGTTCATCCCGAACGGCTCCTGGGTGGAGAACGAGTCGGCGAACGTCATCCCCAAGGACTTCAACCTCGCGGTCTCCGCGCCCTCCGGCATCGACTCCTCCGACAAGATGCCCTTCGGCACCATCTGGGCCTCCGGCGGCGAGCCCTTCATCGTCCCGGCCAAGGCGGCGAACACCGAGGGCGGCATGGAGCAGCTGCGCATCATGCTCTCCGAGGCGTCCTCGAAGAACTTCACGTCCAAGGTGAAGTCGCTGACCGCGTACAACGGCGGCACCACCGGCATCACCCTCACCCCCGGCCTGAAGTCGGGCGTGGCGGCGCTGGACAAGGCCGGATCCAACGTGGTGAATCCGCGCCTGCAGGACTGGTACGTGCAGCTCCAGAAGGAGAAGATCGGGGTGGCCGGCCTCGGCGAGATGATGGCCGGGCGCGCCACTCCGGCCGAGACCATCAAGAAGATCCAGGGCTACGCGGACGAGGCCGCGAAGGACACGTCGATCAAGCACTACAAGCACCAGTGACCCTCGTCTGAGGGCCCGTCACCAGCGGCAGCACCTGACCTAAGATCGGGGTCGGCAGTAATGCAGCACGGCAAGTACCGGTTCATCGTGGGGTTCCTCGTGGTTCCCCTCGGGCTGTACGCGCTCTTCGTCGTATGGCCCTTCATCCAGTCCATCTACTACTCGTTCACGGACTGGACGGGCCTGAGCCCCGATTTCAAGATGGTCGGCGTCGACAACTACAAGAGGATGTTCGACGACGACATCTTCTGGAAGTCGCTGGAGCACAGCCTCGTCTTCGCCCTCGTGCTGCCGCTGGTGACACTGAGTCTGGCGCTGTTCCTCGCCTTCATGATCAATGTGGGTGGGCGGCGCAGGAAGGGCGGACCCGTGATCTCCGGGGTCCGCGGTTCCTCGTTCTACAAGATCGTGTACTTCTTCCCGCAGGTGCTGTCGATCGCGATCGTCGCGGTGCTGTTCGAGAACGCGTACAACCCCGACAGCGGCGCCATCAACTCGTTCCTGCGCGGGATCGGCCTGGACAGCCTCCAGCCGCTCTGGCTCGGCTCCCCGAACCTGGCGCTGTGGTGCGTGATGGCGGTGCTGGTGTGGTCCACGGTCGGCTTCTTCGTGGTCCTGTTCTCGGCCGGCATGGCGTCCATCCCGGCCGACCTGTACGAGGCGGCGCTGCTGGACGGCGCGAGCCGCTTCACCACGTTCTTCCGCATCACCCTGCCGCTGCTGTGGGACACCGTGCAGTCCGGCTGGGTCTACATGGGCATCCTCGCCCTCGGCGCCGAGTCGTTCGCGGTCGTGCAGATCATGACGACCGGGCCGGGCGGCCCCGACTACTCGACCACCGTGCTGGTCCTGTACGTGTACCAGAAGGCGTTCCGGGACGGTCAGGCCGCCTACGCCACGACCATCGGCGTCGCCCTGCTCGTCGTCACGCTCGCGTTCGCCGCGATCGTGATGCGCCTGGGCCGTCGCGAGCGGCTGGAGTACTGAAGCGATGAAGACGACCGAGACCCCCGCCCCGCTGCCGGCCGAGTCCGGGGCGCCCGTGGCCGAGGTGGACGTGGCACGGCGGCAGCCCGAGACGCCGAAGAAGGAGGGGGGCGTCCTCAACGTCTTCTCCCACGGCATGCTGGTCCTCTGGGCGATCATGGTGATCATGCCGCTGCTGTGGGCGGTGATGTCCTCCTTCAAGGACGACAGCTCCATCGTCGGCTCGCCCTGGTCGCTGCCCGACAAGCTGCACTTCGACAACTGGTCGCGGGCCTGGACCGAGGCCCACATGAGCGACTACTTCCTCAACACCGTCCTGGTGGTCGGGGGCTCGCTCATCGGCACACTGGTCCTCGGCTCGATGGCGGCCTACGTCCTGGCCCGCTTCGACTTCCCCGGGAACCGATTCATCTACTACCTGTTCATCGGTGGCATGAGCTTCCCGATCATGCTGGCGCTGGTCCCGCTGTTCTACGTCGTGAACAACATGGGGCTGCTCAACACCATCCACGGCCTGATCCTGGTCTACATCGCCTACTCACTGCCGTTCACGGTCTTCTTCCTCACCGCGTTCTTCCGCACCCTGCCCACCTCGGTGGCGGAGGCGGCCTTCGTGGACGGCGCCTCCCACTCGCGGACCTTCTTCCAGATCATGCTGCCGATGGCCAAGCCGGGCCTGATCAGCGTGGGCATCTTCAACTTCCTGGGCCAGTGGAACCAGTACATGCTGCCCACGGTCCTGAACACCGACCCCGACAAGCGGGTCCTCACCCAGGGCCTGGTCCAGCTGGCGGTCAGCCAGGGCTACAAGGGTGACTGGTCGGGCCTCTTCGCCGGCCTGGTGATGGCGATGCTGCCGGTCCTGGCGGCGTACATCATCTTCCAGCGGCAGGTGGTCGCCGGGCTCACCGCGGGGGCGTTGAAGTAGGCGGATCCGGCCACCCACCCCTCTCTTTCTTCGGCGCGCGGCCGGTCCGGCCGCGCGCCGGTCCGCGTGCGCGCCCTCCAGCGCGCACGTACAGTGACGACTCCGTCACGCTCAGTGCCCGGGACTGCGGCGGCTGAACGATCGACCACCGCCGGCCCGCCGCTTCCGCCCGCCCCCCCCGGCCCCGCACGGCGGCACCCGCAGGCTTCCAGGAGGCGCCCTGGGCTGCTCCGGGGTGCTCCGGTGTGGCCGCGGGGGTGACCGGCGCGACACGATCCGGGCGGAAGCGATTTCCGTCAAGGACTTGACTGCGGTAACCCGTTCAGCGGAGCTTGGAGTTCATAACTTGTAAGTGGCCCGGTCCGATCGCTGTGACCGGGGTCACGGGCGGCGCGGGTGCCGCCCGGCCGATGGCGGGAGTGGATGGGTCGATGGAGACTCCGGGGTCGCAGTCGTCGCTGCACCGAGCCAACCTGGAACGGGTCGTACGGGCCGTCCGGCTGGCCGGATCGCTCACGCAGGCGGAGATCGCGCGGACGACCGGGCTGTCCGCCGCGACGGTCTCCAACATCGTGCGGGAGCTGAAGGACGGCGGGACCGTCGAGGTCACCCCCACCTCCGCGGGCGGCCGCCGGGCCCGCAGCGTCAGCCTGAGCGGCGACGCAGGCATCGTGATCGGCGTCGACTTCGGCCACACCCACCTGCGGGTCGCGATCGGCAACCTCGCCCACCAGGTGCTGGCCGAGGAGTCCGAGCCACTGGACGTGGACGCCTCCTCCGCGCAGGGCTTCGACCGGGCAGAGGAGCTGGTCAGCCGTCTGATCGCGGCGACCGGCGTCGACCGGTCGAAGATCGCGGGCGTGGGCCTCGGCGTGCCCGGACCGATCGACCTGGAGTCGGGCACCCTGGGCTCCACCGCCATCCTGCCGGGCTGGGGCGGCACCCGGCCCGCCCAGGAGCTGCGCGACCGCCTGGGCGTGCCCGTGCACGTCGACAACGACGCCAACCTCGGCGCCCTGGGGGAGCTGGTCTGGGGCAGCGGCAAGGGCGTGCGGGACCTCGCCTACATCAAGGTCGCCAGCGGTGTCGGAGCCGGCCTGGTGATCAACGGCAAGATCTACCGCGGTCCGGGTGGCACAGCGGGAGAAATCGGTCATATTACTCTTGATGAGTCCGGCCCGGTCTGCCGTTGCGGAAACCGTGGCTGCCTGGAGACCTTCGCGGCGGCGCGCCACGTGCTCCCGCTGCTGCAGTCCAGTCACGGCACCGACCTGACGATGGAAGGCGTCGTACGGCTGGCCAGGGACGGCGACCCGGGCTGCCGTCGGGTGATCGCCGACGTCGGCCGCCATATCGGCAGTGGAGTGGCCAATCTCTGCAATCTGCTGAACCCGAGCCGGGTGGTCCTCGGTGGTGATCTCGCCGAGGCCGGAGAGCTCGTCCTCGGGCCGATCAGGGAGTCTGTCGGCCGCTACGCCATCCCCAGCGCGGCGCGCCAACTGTCGGTTCTCCCGGGGGCACTTGGGGGCCGTGCGGAGGTGCTCGGAGCGCTCGCTCTCGCGCTCAGCGAGATGGGTGATTCGACCCTTCTGGACGGCTCTGTCGCAGGCGCGCTGCCTGCGGCCACCCCTGTCTTCACTTAGAGGACGGATGGCACCGTTGTCATCTCGTTAAGGATTTACTTCTTGACGTCGCACGCGTGGCCGAGTTGACTTCCAGCCACCTCGGCCGCAACGTTCGCGGCCTCGTCAGGGAGGTTTTCCAAGTGAACGCACGTATGCGCCGTGCCGCGGTCGCCGTAGCCGCTGGTGCCATGGCCGTCTCGCTGGCCGCTTGTGGCAGTGCCAAGGAGTCCAAGGGCAGCTCGTCCACCTCGTCGGCGAAGAAGGGCGACGACATCAAGGTCGGCCTGCTCCTGCCGGAGAACCAGACCGCCCGCTACGAGAAGTTCGACCGCCCGCTGATCGAGAAGAAGGTCGCGGAGCTGACGAACAACAAGGGCAAGATCGTCTACGCGAACGCCAAGCAGGACGCCAGCCTGCAGAACCAGCAGGTCGACACCATGATCACCAACAAGGTGGACGTGCTGATCGTCGACGCGGTGGACGCAGCGGCCATCAAGAACTCGGTGCAGAAGGCCAAGGACGCCGGCATCCCGGTCGTCGCCTACGACCGCCTGGCGCAGGGCCCGATCGACGCCTACACGTCGTTCGACAACGAGACCGTCGGCAAGACCCAGGGCGAGGCGCTGCTGAAGGCGCTCGGCTCCAAGGCCAAGTCCGGCAAGATCGTCATGATGAACGGTTCCTCCACCGACCCGAACGCCGCGCAGTTCAAGAAGGGCGCCCACGAGGTGCTCGACGGCAAGGTGAACATCGGCAAGGAGTACGACACCAAGGAGTGGAAGCCGGAGAACGCCAACGCCAACATGGAGGGCGCCATCTCCGCCCTCGGCAAGAAGAACATCATCGGCGTCTACTCCGCCAACGACGGCATGGCGGGCGGCATCATCACCGCCCTGAAGGCCGCCGGCATCAAGGTGCCGGTGACCGGCCAGGACGCCGAGCTGGCCGGCGTGCAGCGCATCGTCACCGGTGACCAGTACATGAGCGTCTACAAGCCGTACGCCCCCGAGGCCGACGCCGCCGCCGAGATGGCCGTGGACCTGGCCCAGGGCAAGTCGCTCGACTCCGTCGCCAAGGACAAGGTCGACAGCCCCACCACCAAGGGTGTCCCGTCCGTGCTGGTGCCGGTCACCGCGCTGACCCAGGCCAACATCAAGGACACTGTTGTCAAGGACGGCGTCTACACGGTCGCCGACATCTGCACCGCCCAGTACAAGGCGGCCTGCGACAAGATCGGTCTGAAGTAGTCGGTCCGAAGCAGTCGGTCTGAAGCAGTCCGTCTGAGGCAAGCGGCGTCACGTCCCTTCCCCCGTACGGGCCTTCGTCCCTGAAGGCCCGTAGGGGACCGGACCGACCGCCCCCCGGCTCCCTCCGGTGCCCCGCCCACCACACAGCCCCGCAAGCTCGGCGCGGGGCGCCGGACGGAATCCCCCCCTCCGGGTTGCTCCCAACCCACCCACCCAGAATCCCTGCACAACCTCCCGCCGGGTCAGGCGGCGAAGGAGTTGGTTCACGTGTCCGCTACGCCCGTGCTGGCGTTGCGCGGGGTCTCCAAGCGGTTCGGTGCCGTTCAGGCGCTCACCGACGTAGAGCTTGAGGTCCACGCCGGTGAGGTGGTCGCCCTGGTGGGCGACAACGGTGCCGGAAAGTCCACGCTGGTCAAGACGATCGCCGGCGTGCACCCCATCGATGAGGGCGCCATCGAATGGGACGGCAAGACCGTCCAGGTCAACAGGCCGCACGACGCCCAGAGCCTGGGCATCGCGACGGTGTACCAGGACCTCGCGCTGTGCGACAACATCGACGTCGTCGGCAACCTCTACCTGGGCCGGGAGCTCCGCAGGCGCGGCGTCCTGGACGAGGTGGAGATGGAGCGCCGCTCCCGTGAGCTGCTGGACCAGCTCTCGATCCGCATCCCGAGCGTCCGTATCCCGATCGCCTCGCTCTCCGGCGGCCAGCGCCAGGTCGTGGCCATCGCCCGTTCCATGCTCGGCGAGCCCCGCCTGGTGATCCTGGACGAGCCGACCGCCGCCCTCGGCGTCGAGCAGACCGCACAGGTGCTCGACCTGGTGGAGCGGCTGCGGGAGCGCGGCCACGCCGTGATCCTCATCAGCCACAACATGGCCGACGTCAAGGCCGTCGCCGACAAGGTGGCCGTGCTGCGTCTGGGCCGCAACAACGGCGTCTTCGAGGTCAAGTCGACCTCGCAGGAAGAGATCATCTCCGCCATCACCGGCGCCACGGACAACGCCGTGACCCGTCGTGCGGCCCGCACCAATGGGGAGATCAAGAAGTGAGCATCGACAAGACCTCCACGCCCCCTGGGGACAACGCCGTGGAGAACACCGAGGCCGCCCGCGGCTCCGACGTGGCCGTCGACCCCCGGCTGCTGGTGCGCGAACAGGGCCTGGCCGGGTACGTCAGCGAGTTCAAGCGCAAGATGAAGGCCGGTGACCTCGGCTCCCTCCCGGTCGTCGTCGGCCTGGTGATCATCTGGCTGATCTTCTGGCGCCTGAACTCCAACTTCATGACGGCGGGCAACCTGTCCGACATCGCGGTGGCCATGGTCGGCACCGGCATGATCGCCGTCGGCATCGTGTTCGTCCTGCTGCTCGGCGAGATCGACCTGTCGGTCGGCTCCCTCTCCGGTGTCGCGGGCGCCACCTTCGCGGTGCTGAACATCACCCACGGTATGAACGAGGTGCTGGCCTTCGTGCTGGCCATCCTCACCGGAACGGTCGCCGGCGCGATCCAGGGCTTCTTCTTCGCGAAGATCGGTGTGCCGGCCTTCGCCGTCACCCTGGCGGGCCTGCTGTTCTGGAACGGCTTCATGCTGAAGATCCTGGGTTCCAACGGCACCATCAACCTCAACAGCGACGGCCTGGTCGCCAAGCTGACCAGCTACTACTTCTCCGACGTGGCCGCCGCCTACGGTCTGGCCATCGGTGTCACGGTGCTGTACTTCCTCAGCGCCTACTTCGGCAACAAGCGCCGCGAGGCCGCCGGGGTGCCGTCCAAGCCGCTCAGCGAGACCATTCTGCGTACGGTGCTGCTGGCCGTCGTCTCCTTCGCCGTGGCGTTCGTCTTCAACCAGAACAAGGGCCTGCCGCTGGCGGTGCTGATCTTCGTCGCGGTGCTGTTCCTCGCGGACTTCGTGCTGCGCCGTACCGCGTACGGCCGGAAGATCTTCGCGCTCGGCGGCAGCGTCGAGGCCTCGCGCCGCGCCGGTATCAACGTGGCCATGGTCCGGATCTCGGTCTTCTCGATCGCCGGTACGTTCGCGGCCATCGGGGGTCTGTTCATCGCCTCCAAGATCGCCTCCGCGAACCAGGGCGCCGGTGGCGGTGACCTGCTGATGAACGCGATCGCGGCGGCCGTGATCGGTGGTACGTCGCTGTTCGGCGGCCGGGGCCGGTCCTGGGACGCGCTGCTCGGTGTGCTGGTCATCGTGTCCATCCAGTACGGGCTCGCGCTGGAGGGCATCGCCTCGCCGGTGCAGTACATGATCACTGGTGGGGTGCTGCTGGCCACTGTCGTGATCGACGCGGTCACCCGGAAGACGCAGAAGTCCGCCGGCCGCGCTTAGCGGTGCCGGTTCGCCGTAGGGGCGTGGGGTGCGCTGCGCGTGCCGGTCCGTGGGGGCTGGTCGCGCCCACGCGGCGGAGCCGCACAATGTCACAGCCCCGCGCCCCTACGGGGCTCGGTTCGGTTGCCCGGTGCCTTTGAAGGTGCCGGGCACGCGGCTGTCTTAGACTCGACTGGCCCGCCGAAAGCTCGATCAGCTCTACTGCAAGGAGGCACGGGTGCCGCTGCTGACCCGCATCAGGGGACCGCGCGATCTGGACCGGCTCAGCCTGGAGGAGCTGGACCTGCTGGCGGAGGAGATCCGGACCTTCCTCGTCGACGCGGTATCCAAGACCGGCGGCCACCTCGGCCCCAACCTCGGTGTGGTGGAGCTGACCCTCGCCCTGCACCGGGTCTTCCAGTCGCCCAAGGACAAGGTGCTGTGGGACACCGGGCACCAGTCCTACGTGCACAAGCTGCTCACCGGCCGGCAGGACTTCTCGAAGCTGAAGATGAAGGGCGGCCTGTCCGGCTACCCCTCGCAAGGGGAGTCCGAGCACGACGTCATCGAGAACAGCCACGCCTCCACGGTCCTCGGCTGGGCCGACGGCATCGCCAAGGCCAACCAGCTCAAGAAGCGGGACAGCCACGTCGTCGCCGTCATCGGTGACGGCGCGCTGACCGGCGGCATGGCCTGGGAGGCGCTGAACAACATCGCCGACGCCAAGGACCGCCCCCTCGTCATCGTCGTCAACGACAACGAGCGGTCGTACGCGCCGACCATCGGCGGCCTCGCCAACCACCTCGCGACCCTGCGCACCACCGACGGCTACGAGCGCTTCCTCGCCCGCGGCAAGGACCTCCTGGGCCGCACGCCCGTCGTCGGCAAGCCGCTGTACGAGACCCTGCACGGCGCCAAGAAGGGCCTGAAGGACTTCATCGCCCCGCAGGGCATGTTCGAGGACCTCGGCCTGAAGTACGTCGGCCCGATCGACGGCCACGACATCGAGGCGCTGGAGTCGGCGCTCGCGCGGGCCAAGCGCTTCGGCGGGCCGGTCATCGTGCACTGCCTCACCGAGAAGGGCCGCGGCTACCAGCCCGCCCTCCAGGACGAGGCCGACCGCTTCCACGGCATCGGCCCCATCCACCCCGACACCGGCCTGCCCATCAAGGCCGCCGGCGCCGACTGGACCTCCGTCTTCGGCGACGAGATGGTCCGGCTCGGCAAGGAGCGCGACGACATCGTGGCCATCACGGCCGCCATGCTCCAGCCGGTCGGCCTGAAGAAGTTCGCCGACGCCTTCCCCGACCGGATCTACGACGTCGGGATCGCCGAGCAGCACGGCGCCGTCTCCGCGGCCGGCCTCGCGCACGGCGGACTCCACCCGGTCTTCGCCGTCTACGCCACCTTCCTCAACCGCGCCTTCGACCAGGTCCTGATGGACGTGGCCCTGCACAGGTGCGGGGTGACCTTCGTGCTGGACCGGGCCGGGGTCACCGGCACCGACGGCGCCTCCCACAACGGCATGTGGGACATGTCGATCCTCCAGGTGGTGCCCGGCCTGCGGCTGGCCGCCCCACGCGACGCCGACCAGGTGCGCGCCCAGCTCCGCGAGGCCGTCGCCGTCGAGGACGCGCCGACCGTGGTCCGCTTCTCCAAGGGCGCCGTCGGCCCCGCCGTACCGGCCGTGGGCCGCGTCGGGGGCATGGACGTGCTGCGCGAGCCGGGCACCGACCGGCCCGACGTGCTCCTGGTCTCCGTGGGCGCCCTCGCCCCGATGTGCCTGGAGGTGGCCGGACTGCTCGACAAGCAGGGCATCTCCACCACCGTCGTCGACCCGCGCTGGGTCAAGCCCGTCGACGAGGCCATGGCCCCGCTGGCGGAGCGGCACCGGGTCGTCGTCACCGTCGAGGACAACAGCAGGGCCGGCGGCGTCGGCTCCGCGATCGCCCAGGCGCTGCGCGACGCGGGCGTGGACGTACCGCTGCGCGACTTCGGCATCCCGCCCCGCTTCCTCGACCATGCCTCCCGCTCCGAGGTCATGGCCGAGATCGGGCTGACCGCCCCCGACATCGCCCGCCAGGTCACCGGTCTGGTCTCCAAGCTGGACGGCCTCCCGCACTCCCGGCTGCGCGCGAACGGCGCCGCCCCCGCCTCCCGCCCGTCCGCCGAGGTGGAGCCCGCACGGGACTAGGACGCGCGCAAAAGTGACACCGGGCCGGTTCCGCCGCCTCTTCCAGGTGGCGGAACCGGCCCGTTTGCGTGAACCTGCCTGTGCCGGGGCATGCATACGCACCCCGACCCTCTCGATCATGTCGAGGACGACAAGCGTGGGAGGCAGGACGTGAGCAATGCCCTGTTCAGGACGAAGAACGTCGAGCAGTCCATCCAGGACACCGAGGAGCCCGAGCACGCACTCAGGAAGTCCCTTTCCGCGCTCGACCTGACCGTCTTCGGCGTCGGTGTCGTCATCGGCACCGGCATCTTCGTCCTCACCGGCACGGCGGCCAAGAACACCGCCGGGCCGGCCGTGTCCCTGTCCTTCGTCGTGGCCGGTGTCGTCTGCGCGCTCGCCGCGCTCTGCTACGCCGAGTTCGCCGCGACGCTCCCGGTGGCGGGCTCCGCGTACACCTTCTCCTACGCCTCCCTCGGCGAGTTCCCCGCCTGGATCATCGGCTGGGACCTGGTCCTGGAACTCGCGCTCGGCACGGCGGTGGTGGCCGTCGGCTGGTCCGGGTACATCCACTCCCTGCTCGACAACGCGGGCTGGCACCTGCCCGACTACCTCAGCGGCCGGGACGGCGCCTCCGGGTTCGGCTTCGACATCCTCGCCGCCGCCCTCGTCCTCGTGCTCACCGCGATCCTCGTCCTCGGCATGAAGCTCTCCGCGCGGGTCACCTCGATCGTCGTCGCCATCAAGGTGGCCGTCGTGCTCGTCGTGATCATCGCGGGCGCCTTCTTCATCCACAGCGGGAACTACGACCCGTTCATCCCCAAGGAGCAGCCGGTCCCGGCGGGCGGCAGCCTCAAGGCGCCACTCATTCAGCTCATCTTCGGCTGGGCGCCGTCCAACTTCGGCGTCATGGGCATCTTCACGGCCGCGTCCGTGGTCTTCTTCGCGTTCATCGGCTTCGACGTCGTCGCCACCGCCGCCGAGGAGACCCGCGTGCCCCAGCGGGACGTGCCGCGCGGCATCCTCGGCTCCCTGATCATCTGCACCGTGCTGTACGTGGCGGTGTCGGTCGTGGTGACCGGCATGGAGAAGTACACGAAGCTGTCCGTGGACGCGCCGCTCGCCGACGCCTTCAAGGCGACCGGACACCCCTGGTTCGCGGGTCTGATCAGCTTCGGCGCGGCCGTCGGCCTCACCACCGTGTGCATGATCCTGCTCCTCGGCCAGTCCCGGGTGTTCTTCGCGATGAGCCGGGACGGCCTGCTGCCCCGCTTCTTCTCACACACCCACCCGCGCTTCCGAACCCCGTACCGGCCGACCATCCTGCTCGGCGTCGTCATCGCGATCGTGGCCGGCTTCACCAGCCTCAGCGTGCTCGCCGAACTGGTGAACATCGGCACGCTTTTCGCGTTCGTCGTCGTCGCCATCAGCGTGATCATCCTGCGGCGCACCCGGCCCGACCTGGAACGCTCCTTCCGCACCCCGCTGGTGCCGTTCCTGCCGATCCTCTCGGTGCTCGCCTCGCTGTGGCTGATGCTGAACCTGCCGGCCGAGACCTGGGTGCGCTTCGGCATCTGGATGGCGGCCGGCTTCGTCATCTACTTCTTCTACAGCCGCTCCCACAGCCGCCTCGCCGAACGCGAACGCGCCACGGCCGCCGGCCCCACCCGCCCCCCGAACGACCCGGCACCGTAACCGGCCGGCCCCGCCCCGGGCGGCGTACCTCTTTCGGACGAGTCAGCCGCGCACGGTTCTCGGGCCCGTCACCTCGGCCCCCAGTTCCGTGACCCGGCGACGCAGTTCGCGGTCCGCCGTGACGACCAGACAGGGGCGGCCGGGAGCCCTCCGTACCAGTTCCACCACGAGATCGTCGCCGCTTCCGGGGGCGGCCTCGACCCGCACGCCCGGCACCGGCGCCACACCGCGGGCCGCACCCTCCACGACGAGGACGAGGTCCACCGGGTCCGCCCGGCCCGGCAGCCCGTCCGCCGCCAGTCGGTCACGCAGCCGTTCCGCCGCGCCCCGGCGGTCCCGCCACCAGCCGTCGGGCACCGACCCGACGACATTCGCGGCGTCGACGATCACCAGCAGGGGCGGGTGCCCGTCCGGCACGTCCGCGGGGTCCTTGGCATCCATGGCTTCAGGGTCGCACGGTGGGCGGGAGCACCGGTGTGTGCCCGACGGCCGGTCAGGAACTCCCGCCGGTGGCCGGGGACCTCTTCGCGGCCTGAGGGATACGGGAGTCGGTGCGGATCTCCTTCCACAGCTGCGAGTCCTGCGGCTCCGCCCCCACGACGCGGTTGGGGTCGATCTTGTCGTACGCCACCGGCAGCATGATGGTGTCCAAGTCGGCGGGGTCCACCCCGTTGAGGCTGCGCCCGAACTTCGCCAGTACGGCTATGTGATGAGGCAGCCCTTCGAACGCGTGGCGGGCATCGACCGGCTCGCCGGCATCAGTCTGCTGCCCGCCGGCGATCGGTACGCCACCTCCGTGGAGGCGGGCGCGTTCCGCGTCGCGCGGTTCACGGCCACGGTCCACCACGACGTGCCGTCCGGCGCTGTCCTCATCCCGCAGGTGCGGGCGGGCATCATCGCCGGGGGCGGGTCGAGGCTGACCAGCAGCACGCACTCGGTGAAGCAGTATGGTTACCGGGTCACCCCACTGCCCCGGCAGGGCCGCGTACTGAAGGTGGCGCCCGGCCACCGCGGAGTGCTCCACGGACTCACCGAGGGCCTGGGGGAGCGGGTCCGTCTCGTCGGCGTGGGGCCGGCGCTGCGCGGTGTCACCGCGGTCGAGCCCGACGGCGCCGTCGTCTACACCCCGCTGCCCGGCCAGGGCGGATACGACCGCTTCGCCTACACCCTCGACGACGGGGACGGCCGCCTGACCAGGGGACAGGTCACCGTCTACATCGGCGATCTGTACGCCGCGCCCGGCGTGCTCGCCGGCTGAGACGCACGGCCACCGGCAGACGGAAAGGGGGCCCCGCTGCCGCGGGGCCCCCTTCACGCGCGTGCGCGCGCTACGCCGGAACCGACGCCACGCCCGGCTGGAGGAACTTCTTGCCGTTGACGCGTTCCGAGACGCCCTCGCGGTCCAGGTACGGGGTGATGCCGCCCAGGTGGAAGGGCCAGCCGGCGCCGGTGATCAGGCACAGGTCGATGTCCTGGGCCTCGGCGACGACGCCCTCGTCGAGCATGAGCCCGATCTCCTGCGTCACCGCGTCCAGCACCCGCGCCCGCACCTGCTCCTCGGTCAGGACGGTGTCGCCCTGCTTCAGCAGTGCGGCGACCTCCGGGTCCAGCTCGGGCTTGCCGCTGTCGTAGACGTAGAAGCCGCGCTTGCCGGCCTTGACGACGGCCGCCAGGTTGGGGGAGACCGTGAAGCGGTCCGGGAAGGCCCGGTTGAGGGTCTCCGAGACGTGCAGACCGATCGCGGGGCCGACCAGCTCCAGCAGGACCAGCGGGGACATCGGCAGGCCGAGCGGCTCGATCGCCTTCTCCGCCACCTCGACCGGCGTGCCCTCGTCGATGACGTTCTGGATCTCGCCCATGAAGCGGGTCAGGATGCGGTTCACGACGAACGCCGGGGCGTCCTTCACCAGGACCGCGGTCTTCTTCAGCTTCTTGGCCACGGCGAACGCGGTCGCCAGCGAGGCGTCGTCGGTCTGCTCGCCGCGGACGATCTCCAGCAGCGGCAGGATCGCGACCGGGTTGAAGAAGTGGAAGCCGACGACCCGCTCGGGGTGCTTCAGCTTCGACGCCATCTCCGACACCGACAGCGAGGAGGTGTTGGTGGCGAGGATCGCGTGTGCCGGGGCGACCGCCTCGACCTCCGCGAACACCTGCTGCTTGACACCGATCTCCTCGAACACGGCCTCGATGACGAAGTCGGCGTCCGAGAAGCCCTCGGCCTTGTCCAGGACGCCGGTCACCAGCGCCTTGAGGCGGTTGGCCTTGTCCTGGTTGACACGGCCCTTGCCGAGCAGCTTGTCGATCTCGGCGTGGACGTAGCCCACACCCTTGTCGACCCGCTCCTGGTCGATGTCCGTGAGGACGACCGGGACCTCCAGGCGGCGCAGGAAGAGGAGGGCGAGCTGGGAGGCCATCAGGCCCGCGCCGACGACGCCGACCTTGGTGACCGGGCGGGCCAGGTTCTTGTCCGGGGCGCCGGCGGGACGCTTGCCGCGCTTCTGCACCAGGTTGAACGAGTAGATGCCGGCCCGCAGTTCACCGCCCATGATGAGGTCGGCGAGCGCCTGGTCCTCGGCGTCGAAGCCCTTCTGCAGGTCGCCGTCCTTGGCGGCGGCGATGATGTCCAGGGCGCGGTAGGCGGCCGGGGCCGCGCCGTGCACCTTGGAGTCCGCGACGAGGCGGCCCTTGGCGACGGCCTGGTCCCAGCCCTCGCCGCGGTCGATCGCCGGACGCTCGACCTTGACGTCGCCGCCCAGGACCTGCGCGGTCCACAGCAGCGACTGCTCCAGGAAGTCGGCGCCCTCGAACAGCGCGTCGGCGATGCCGAGTTCGAAGACCTGCTTGCCCTTGAGCTGCTTGTTCTGGTTGAGGCTGTTCTCGATGATGACCGAGACGGCCTTCTCGGCGCCGATCAGGTTCGGCAGCAGCGCGCAGCCGCCCCAGCCGGGCACCAGGCCGAGGAAGACCTCGGGCAGCGAGAACGCCGGGATCGCCTTGGAGACGGTCCGGTAGGAGCAGTGCAGGCCGACCTCGACGCCGCCGCCCATCGCCGCGCCGTTGTAGTAGGCGAAGCTCGGGACGGCAAGGCCGGACAGGCGCTTGAAGACCTCGTGGCCGCCCTTGCCGATGGCCAGCGCGTCCTCGTGCTTCTTCAGCAGCTCGACGCCCTTGAGGTCGGCGCCGACCGCGAAGATGAACGGCTTGCCGGTGATGCCGACGCCGACGATTTGGCCGTCCGCGGCCTCCTTCTCGACCTGGTCGATCGCGGTGTTGAGGTTCGCGAGCGACTGCGGGCCGAAGGTGGTCGGCTTGGTGTGGTCGAAGCCGTTGTCCAGCGTGATGAGCGCGAAGCGCCCGGCGCCGAACGGCAGGTCGAAGTGGCGTACGTGCGCGGCGGTGACGACCTCGTCCGCGAACAGCTCGGCCGCGCCCTTCAGGAGTTCAGCGGTGCTCACTTGTTGCCTCCGGCGAAGTGCGGGTTCTCCCAGATGACGGTCGCGCCCATGCCGAAGCCGACGCACATGGTGGTGATGCCGTAGCGGACCTCGGGCTGCTCCTCGAACTGACGGGCGAGCTGGGTCATCAGGCGGACACCGGAGGAGGCCAGCGGGTGACCGAAGGCGATGGCGCCGCCGTACTGGTTCACGCGCGCGTCGTCGTCCGCGATGCCGTAGTGGTCGAGCAGCGACAGGACCTGGACGGCGAAGGCCTCGTTGATCTCGAACAGGCCGATGTCGGAGATGCTCAGGCCCGCCTTGGCGAGGGCCTTCTCCGTGGCGGGGATCGGGCCGTAGCCCATGACCTCCGGCTCGACGCCCGCGAAGGCGTACGACACCAGGCGCATCTTGACCGGCAGCTCGTTCTCGCGGGCGAAGTCCTCGCTCGCGATGATCGACGCGGTGGCGCCGTCGTTCAGGCCGGCCGCGTTGCCCGCGGTGACCCGGCCGTGCACGCGGAACGGCGTCTTCAGGCCGGAGAGGCTCTCCAGGGTGGTGCCCGGGCGCATCGGCTCGTCGGCGGTGACCAGACCCCAGCCGGTCTCGCCGCCCTCGGGGCTGGTGCGGCGCACCGAGATCGGGACCAGGTCCTGCTGGATCTTGCCGTTGGCGTACGCCTTGGCGGCCTTCTCCTGCGAGCGCACCGCGTACTCGTCGGCGCGCAGCTTGGTGATGTGCGGGTAGCGGTCGTGCAGGTTCTCCGCGGTCATGCCCATGAACAGGGCGGACTCGTCGACCAGCTTCTCGCTCACGAAGCGGGGGTTGGGGTCCACGCCCTCGCCCATCGGGTGGCGGCCCATGTGCTCGACGCCACCGGCGATGACGGCGTCGTAGGCGCCGAAGGCGATCGAACCGGCGGTGGCCGTGACGGCGGTCAGGGCGCCGGCGCACATGCGGTCGATCGAGTAGCCGGGGACGGACTGCGGCAGGCCCGCGAGGATGCCGGCCGTGCGGCCGAGGGTCAGCCCCTGGTCGCCGATCTGTGTGGTCGCGGCGATGGCGACCTCGTCGATCTTCTTCGGGTCCAGGCCCGGGTTGCGGCGCAGCAGCTCCCGGATCGCCTTGACGACGAGGTCGTCGGCGCGGGTCTCATGGTAGATGCCCTTCGGGCCCGCCTTGCCGAACGGGGTGCGGACGCCGTCGACGAAGACGACGTCCCTGAGGGTACGAGGCACGATGGCTCTCCTCCAGAGTGCGGGACGCTGAGCGCTTGCTTACGACCATGCTACTTGCGAGTAACGTGACTGCACAGTCCTACCCGGGGGAGCGGCGAACATCACACCGGCGGGCGTCCCTGAACCGGCACCCGGCGCTGGTGGCCGTGCCCACCCGTTCCGCCCTGCGGAACGCCTGCCCGCGGCGGTGGGGACACGCTGACGGCGGCGGGCGGCGTGCGGCCGGCTTGAAGGCTGGGCGGAGCCTCGGGCCCGGATCTTGGCGTGATCTCGACGTCCCCGGCCGACTGCAGCGCCCCGACCAGGGGCGCGGGGAACTGCGCGACCAGCCACGAACGGCCCGCAGTCCGCACACACGGGACGCACCACGGCGGCGCGCGGCCGCAGGACGGCCCGCAGTCGCCGCACACGGGACGCACCACGGCGGCGCGCGACGCGGGACGGCCTGCAGTCGCCGCATACGGGTCGGATCACGGCGGCGTGGGGCCACGGGCGGCCCGCAGTCGACGCACAGGAGATGTACTACGACGGCTACGCGCGGCCCGCGCTCAGTGCGGTGATCAGGACCGGGGTCACCTGTGCCACCTGCCACGCACGCGCCCCGTACCCGGCGAGTGCCGCGGACACGGACTCGGCGTCCACCGCCGGAGGCTCCCAGCAGAGGCGCCGTACCGTGTCCGGAGACACCAGGTTCTCCTGCGGCATCCCGAGCTGCTCGGCCAGCGCCGAGACCCCGGCCCGAGCCGCGGACAGCCGGGCCGCGGCGTCGGGGTCCTTGTCGGCCCACGCGCGCGGCGGCGGCGGACCGGTCACCGCCTGCCCCGGCTGCGGCAGCGCCGCGTCCGGCAGGGCCTTCGCCCGGTCGACGGCCGCCTGCCACTGCTCCTGCTGGCGCCGCCCCATCCGGTGCCCGAACCCGTTCAGCGCCGCCAGCGCGTGCACGTTCGCGGGCAGAGCGAGCGCCGCCTCCACGATCGCGGCGTCGCTCAGCACCTTGCCCGGCGACACGTCACGGCGCTGCGCGATGCGGTCCCGGGTCTGCCACAGCTCCCGTACGACGGCCAGCTGCCGGCGCCGCCGCACCTTGTGCATCCCGGACGTACGGCGCCAGGGGTCCTTCCTCGGCTCGGCCGGCGGCGCGGCCGCGATCGCGGCGAACTCCTGCAGGGCCCAGTCCAGCTTGCCCTGCCGGTCCAGCTCCTTCTCCAGGGCGTCGCGCAGGTCGACCAGCAGCTCCACGTCGAGCGCCGCGTAGCGCAGCCAGGGTTCGGGCAGCGGGCGGGTGGACCAGTCGACGGCGGAGTGGCCCTTCTCCAGGACGAAGCCCAGCACGTTCTCGACCATCGCCCCGAGCCCGACCCGGGGGAACCCGGCGAGCCGCCCCGCCAGCTCGGTGTCGAACAGGCGGGTCGGCACCATGCCTATCTCGCGCAGGCAGGGCAGGTCCTGGGTGGCCGCGTGCAGCACCCATTCCACGCCGGTCAGCGCCTCGCCGAGCCCGGACAGGTCGGGACAGGCGACCGGGTCGATCAGTGCCGTACCGGCACCCTCCCGGCGCAGCTGCACCAGGTACGCGCGCTGGCCGTACCGGTATCCGGAGGCCCGCTCGGCGTCGACCGCGACGGGGCCCGAGCCGGCGGCGAAGGCGGCGACCGCCTTGGCGAGCGCGGCGTCGTCGGCGATCACGGGCGGAATGCCCTCGCGGGGTTCCAGCAGCGGTGTCGGCGCCCCCGTCACAGAAGGTCCGGCGTCGTCCGGAGGGGTGCCCCCGGCGGTACGCAGGGCACTGTCTGCTGCGGTGTCTTGGGCGTCGGTCACCTGTCAAGAGTATCGGTGTGCGGACCGCGCCCGTCGACGGAACGTTCCGTCGACGGGCGCCGGAGGGTCGTCAAAAGAAAGGAATTGCACACGTAGGTACTCCAGTAACTAATGTTCGGAGAGCGGTTGGGGGGGTGTGGGTGTGACTGTGTGG
>NZ_JBEYVS010000028.1:0-120609 GCF_040644095.1 Streptomyces sp. NPDC047028 | reverse complement strand
GTACGGCCGTACACCTTGCCCCAGCCGATCAGGACACCGTCGGTGTGCGGCTTCTTCGCCTCCAGGCCGAAACCGGTGGCCCGATGCCGGCGCAGGGGCTCGATCTCAGTGAAGGTGCCCTCGTCGAAGAGGAGGGCGAGGCGCTCGGGCGCCGTCAGCTTGCCCTTGGCGTGCTGCGCCTCGGTCGCGCGGGTGCTGGGGCCCCGGGCGATACGGCGGCGCAGTTCGGCGAGTTCGGCGCGGCGCTCGGCCATGGTGGGCGGGGAGGGCGGCGAGGGGGGTGCGGGGGCCCTCGACTCGATGGGCGCCGGATCGGTGAGGGCCGGGTCGGTGCGGACCGGGGGGTTCTCCGCCAGGAGGGTCATGTTCTGCCTTTCGTCGTGCCATGATGGGTCACGCAAGAATCAAAGGGCTGACAGGGATACGGAGATTGTGGTGAGTGCGAGCACTGGCAAGTCGGTGGACCGGACGGACTGGTCGCTGGGGCAGCTGATCAAGCGGGCGGAGCAGTTGCTGGCCGCGCACAAGAGCGAGGCGCTCAGAGAGTTCGACCTGACCGTGCCGCAGCACGCCACCCTGCTCGGGCTGTCCCAGTCCAGCGGTCTGTCGGGGGCGCAGCTGGCCCGGCTGTGCGGGGTGACACCGCAGACGATGGCCACGATTCTGGGGAATCTGGAGCAGAAGGGGTGGGTGGAGCGGGAACCGTCCGAGATTCACGCCAAGGTGCTGGTGACTCGGCTGAGCCGGTCGGGGCGGGCGGTGCTGAAGAAGGCGGACGGGCGGGTGCAGGGGGTGGAGCAGCGGTTGGCCGAGGGGTTCGGGGTGCGGGAGCGGGGGCAGTTGCACGGGCTGTTGGAGCGGGCGGTGGAGGTGTTGGAGAGGTAGGGGGCGGCGGGGGTCGTGGTCGGGTGCGGGTTCGTTGTGGGTTTTACGCAGTTCCTCGCGCCCCTAATGGGGCGCTGCCCCGGTTTGTCGTGTTTGCCGCGCGGCGCCGTCGTGGTTTCTCGCGCAGTTCCCCGCGCCCCCTACGGGGCGCTGTGGTCCCCGGCGTCTTCAGACGGGGCGTTTCAGGCGCGGTGCCAGGCGCCCAGAGCCGGGTCTGCGAGTGAGCGGGTCAGGGCCTGTTCAACCGCGGGGTGGTCGGTGGGTGTGCTGATGGTGAGGGCGAGGCGGTGGTCCGTCACGGAGTATTCGACCTCGCAGGACGCGGGCAGGTAGGCCATCAGCCGGGCGACGCTCAGGGCGGCGCGTGCGGCGGCGTCGGGGTCCTCGGTGCTGAGGGTGATGTCCAGGGTCCGTGCGGTCATGAGGGCTCTCACCGTTGAGTAGTGGATCTTGACTGTAGGCGAGCGGGGTGCGGCTCGCCAAGGCCCCCCTCACGGGAGTCATCGGCCCGCTCGGAGCGGCACGGCGCCCGTGGCCGGCGCCGGGACGGCCGCCGCGGCCTCCGTCGCCGCGTGCAGGACCGCCGCGCAGCCGGGGCCGTCGGCGGCGGTGGCCGTCAGGACGGCGATCGGGGTCAGCTCGCCGGCCGGGGCGGACAGTTCCGTCTCCGACTCGGAGACGACGCGGGTCAGCCCGGTGCCGTCGGCGTGGTGCAGGACGCCGTCGCGCACGCCGGAGCCGTCGACGGGGCGGACGAAGCGCACGCCGGCCGAGCGGCGGTGCAGGATGCGCTCGCCGACCTCCTGGCCGAGGGCGAGTTCGACGGCCGCGGTGGGCAGGTCGGCGCCGGTCGCCATGTAGCCGATGAGCGGCAGCAGGTCGCCGGGGACCCAGGTGCCGACCTGGGTGACGCGGGGGCCGTCGGCGGTCAGCACGAGGTCGAGGTGGGTCACGCCGTGCAGGATGCCGAGCGCGCGGTGCGCCCGGACCACCACGTCGGACACCTCGGGGTCGAGGGGATCGGTGGCGTCGACGACGTAGCTCTTGGTCTCCCGTACGGCGGTCAGCTCGCCGTCGCGCCGGGCGGTGAACCAGATCCGCACCCGGCCCGCGCTCACAGTGGAGCAGACGACCAGCTCGGGGCCCTCCAGGCACTCCTCGACGATGGCCTCGCCGGTGCGGCCCGTCGCACCGGACCCGGCGAGAGGGGCGCCGGCGACGGCGGCGAGGAAGGCCTGCTCGACCTCGTCGAGCCGGTCGACGCGGTGGCCGGCGGCGCCCGCGCCGCGGTGCCGGGCGCGGACGGTGACGGGCAGGCCCAGCTCTGCGGCGGCCTCCTCGGCGGCCCGCACACCGGTCGCCGGGCGGGCGCGGACGACGCCGACGCCGGCCGCGTTGAGCAGTTCACGCACCCGCAGCCGGTCCTGGGCGGTGCGCACCAGGGCGGAGCCGGGGCCGGGCAGCGCCAGGTCCTCGGCGAGGACGGCGGCGGCCTCGGCGAACCGCTCGTCGAGGCAGACGACGCCGTCCACCGGGTACTGACGGGCGAGGTCCCGGCCGGCGGCGAGCTGCGCGGTGACGCCCGGCGTGGTGGTGGCGAAGTCCTCGACGTAGCGGGACTGCCAGCTGGGGACCTGGAGGTCCACGGCGACGAGCAGCGCCCGCTCGGCCAGGGCGGCCAGGGCGTACTCACGGAACTGGCGGCGGCCCGTGCCCATGACCAGGACGGTGGGGACGGCGTCGCCGGGGTTCAGCAGGGCGTCGGTGCCGGTGGGTGCGGTGCTCATGTCGGTGGTCCCTTCGATGACTCGACGAGGCTGCGGGTCAGCCGGTGGGCGGGGTGGCCTTGTCCAGACTGCTCCTCGGCGGGGCCCCGGACGGCCGTACGGGCCGCCAGGAAGCTGCCGGGTGGCGGCAGCTTGCTGCCATCCCCGTCCACGCGACGCCCACACCCTCGCCCAACTATCAGAACACTGATATAAATCAGGATAGGTATTCGAGTGATGTCAGGAGACAGTCGTGTCCGAGATCAGCAAGCCCGTCCTGGTCGTCGGCGCCGGCCCGGTCGGCCTCACCACCGCCACTGAGCTGCTGCGTCGCGGTGTCCCGGTGCGGATCGTCGACAAGGCCGCCGGCGCATCCCCGCTCAGCAAGGCCCTGCTCGTGTGGCCACGCACGCTGGAGATCCTGCGGCGCCTCGGCGGTGACGCGCACATCGCCGCCCGCGGCATGCCGCTGAACGCGTTCCGCTACTACTCCTCCGGCGCCCCCGTCGGCACCCTGCGCTTCCATCCCCGTACCAAGCCGGTCATCCTGCCGCAGCCGGACGTCGAGGCGCTGCTGCACGACGCGCTGACGGCCGCGGGCGGCACGGTCGCCTGGTCCACCGAGCTGCTCGGCGTCGAGCAGGACGACACCGGCGTACGGGCCGTGCTGCGGGGCCCCGACGGCGCCCCGCACACCGAGGAGTTCGCGTACGCGGTCGGCTGCGACGGCGCCTCCAGCCGGGTGCGCGAGCTGCTCGGCATCCCCTTCGACGGGGCGACGTACCCGGCCACGTTCGTCGTCGCCGACATCGACATGGAGGGCCCGCTCGAACACGACACCAGCCACTACTACTGCTCCCCCAAGGGCGTCCTGGTCACCTGCGGGCTCCCCAACGGCCGCTTCCGAGTGTTCACTTCGGCGCCCGCCGACCTCGACCGCGACCACATCACCCTGGAGCAGGTGCAGCGCCTGGTCGACGAACGCGGCCCCGGCGGCCTGACGTTGAGCGACCCGGTGTGGATCAGCGCCTTCTCCGTCCACGCCCGCCGCGCCGAACGCACCCGCGAGGGCCGCGTGTTCCTCCTCGGCGACGCCGCCCACATCCACTCCCCGGCCGGCGGGCAGGGACTCAACACCGGTGTCGGCGACGCCCACAACCTCGCCTGGAAACTCGCCCTGGTGCTGCGCGGCGCGGCCGATCCCGGACTCCTCGACACCGCCGCCGCCGAGCGCCACCAGGTCGCCGAGGCCGTGGTGCGCCAGGCCGACGTGCAGACGAAGCTGTGGATGGTGCGCAAGCCGTACCAGACGGCGCTGCGCGACCTCCTGGTGCGCCTCGGCTCAGCCGCCCGGATCGCCGACCTCGCCTACGTGCCCTGGCTGGCGGGCCTGCGCCTGGTCTACGGCGACCGGACCGGCCCCCGCCGCCGTATCGGGGGCCACGCCGACGGCGGCCTGCTCACGGACCGCGAGGTGTGGGACGCGCGCACCGCCCGCCGCCGCCCGCTGCGCACGGCCCTGGACGACGACCGCTACACGCTGCTCGTCGTGAGCGACGGCCGTCCGCCGGCGGCCGCCACGGCCCGCGCGGTCCGCTCCGCCGAGCGGCTCACCGGCCTCGTCGGGGTCCGGTACCTGGACACCACCCGGCAGACCCTGACCGACACCGCCCCGGCCCCCGCCGCGTCCGGCCGCCCGCGCCCGCGTCCGCTCGGCCGCGGCCCGCTGCTGCTGCTGGTCCGCCCCGACCAGCACATAGCCCTGGCCCGCCGGGCGGCCGACGCCCACGAGATCCTCACGGCCCTGACCCGGCTCGCCCCGGCGCCGGCCCGGGACGGGGAGCGGGTGCCGGTGGCCGCCTGAAGGGTGTTGCAGACACGCGCGAAGGGGCGGGCCCCGACCGGCGTCGACCGGTCCGGGGCCCGCCCCTTCGCGCGTGCGGGTCAGTAGCGGGCGCCGACCGCGGCCGGCAGCCCGTTCAGCAGACGTACGTCCTCCGCGCTCAGCGTCAGCCCGGCCGCCGCCGCGTTCTCGCGCAGGTAGGCCGGCTTCTTCGTGCCCGGGATCGGCAGGACGTGCGGGCCCTGGGCCAGGGTCCAGGCGAGGGCGACCTGGGCGCAGGTCGCCCCGTACCGGTCGGCGACCTCGCGGACCCGGCCGACGATGGCCCGGTTGGCGTCGACCGCGTCGGCGGTGAACCGCCCGTTGTGCGCGCGGAAGTCGGTGGCGTCGAAGTCGGCACCGGTGATGGTGCCGGTCAGGAAGCCGCGGCCGAGCGGGGCGAACGGCACGAACGCGGCACCGTTGCGCGCGCACCACTCCACCGTGCCGTTCTCCAGCGCGTCTCGCGTCCACAGCGACAGCTCCGACTGGATCGCGGCGACCGGGTGCACGGCGTGCGCGGCGGCCGCCTCGTCGGGGCCGACCTCGGACAGCCCGATCCGGCGCGCCTTGCCCTCGGCGACGAGTTCGGCGAGGACGCCCCAGCTCTCCAGCAGGGGCACGTCCGGGTCGGGCCGGTGCAGGTAGTACAGGTCGACGCTCTCGGTGCCCAGCCGGCGCAGGCTCGCCTCCAGTGCCGTACGCAGATGGGCGGGTGAGCCGTCGCGGTGGAGGCGCCGGCCGGCCAGGTCGTCCACGACGAGGCCGCCCTTGGTGGCGACGAACGCCTCCTCGCGGCGGCCGGCGAGCGCCCGGCCGATCAGTTCCTCGTTGTGGCCGTCGCCGTAGATGTCGGCCGTGTCCCAGAGGTTCACGCCCAGGCCGAGTGCCTCGTGGAGTACGGCGACGGAGGCGGTGTCGTCGCGCTCGTCCTCCCGGTAGAGCCAGCTCATGCCCATGCAGCCGAGCCCGACGCGGCCGACCGCGGGGCCGAAGGGGGTGGTGGAGGGGGTGTGTGTCATGGGTTCCTGTCCGTGTCTGTGTCTGTGTCTGTACCGGGATCCGTACTCGGAAAACGAAAAAGGCACCGCCCCGGATCCGTTGGCGGGGGAATGGACAAGAGGATCCGGGGCGGAGCTGTGGGGGCCGTGGCGGACCGGGAGTGTGCTCTCCGGCCCGCCACGGCCGGTTCAGGCGGTGGTGATCAAAGCTTCAGGCCGCGGTCACCACCAGGACCGCGTTGTGGCCGCCGAAGCCGAACGAGTTGCTCGTGGCGACCTCGATCCGCCGCGTGCGCGCCTGGTCGCGTACGACGTCGATGCGCACCACGTCGTCGGCCTTGGTGAGGTTGGCCGTCGGCGGCACCGTGCCGCGTTCGACCGCCAGCACCGTGTACGCCGCCTCGATGGCGCCGGCCGCGCCGAGGGTGTGGCCGGTGACGCCCTTGGTGGAGGTCACCGCCGGGTTCTCGCCGAACAGCCGGTGCACGACCTTGGCCTCCGTCTCGTCGTTGAGCTTGGTGGAGGTGCCGTGCGCGTTGATGTGCGCGACGTCCGAGGCGCCGAGGTCGGCGTCGTCCAGGGCCGCGTTGACGGCCTGGGTGACACCTACGCCGGACGGGTCGGGCGCGGTGGCGTGGTAGGCGTCCGCGGAGGAGCCGTATCCGCTGATGTTGGCGCGGATCCGGGCACCGCGGGCCCGGGCGTCCGCGACCCGTTCCAGGACGAGGACGCCGGCGCCCTCGGCGGCGACGAAGCCGTCCCGGTCGGCGTCGAAGGGGCGGGAGGCCCGCAGCGGGTCGTCCTGCCTCCCCGACAGGGCGCCCATCTGGTTGAGCCCGGCCATCACGGTCGGCGACAGCGCCGACTCGCTGGCACCGGCGATGACGATGTCGCAGGCGTGCGAGCGCAGCAGCTCCCGGGCGATGCCGATGGCGGTGGCCCCGGACGCGCAGGCGGTGGCGGTGACCAGGTTGGGGCCGCGGGCCCCGAGGTCGATGGCGACGTAGCCGGAGACCATGTTCATCATCGACATCGGGATCAGCAGCGGCGAGACGCGCTGCGGTCCGTGGTCCACCAGCCGGCGGTGCTGCTGCTCGAACGTGCCGGTGCCGCCGAGGGAGTTGCCGAGGACGACGCCGACCCGGGCCCCGTCCCAGGTGCCGCGGTCGAGGCCGGCGTCGTCGACGGCCTGCCGGGCGGCGACCATGGCGAGCTGGACGAACCGGTCCAGCCGCCAGGCGTTCTCCCGGCCGAGCAGCTCCATCGGGTCGAACCCGGGAACCCGGCAGGAGATCCGGACGGGTCCGCTGCCGAGGGTCGGGTCGGCCGCGGCGGCCGAGACGCCGGAGCAGACGCGCTCCCAGTTCGCCTCGACGCCGATGCCCGCCGGGGTGATGAGCCCGAGTCCGGTGACGGCGACGTCGAAGCGGGGCGTGTGGCCGCGGGTGTCCGTGCGCGCGCGGGCCTTGTCCGGGGCGGCCATCAGACCGTCACACCCTTCTCCTCGACGACCTTCACGGTGTCCGTCAGCGTGTGGGTCAGCGAGAGCTCGTCGTGAGCGACGAATATCCCGAACTCCTCGCTGATCGTGAGGGCGAGTTCCAGCAGGGCCAGCGAGTCGAAGCGCAGGTCGCCGAGCTGCGTGTCGCCGCGCAGCTGGTCAGCGGCGACGCCGAACTTCGAGGTCAGGATGGACACGACGCGGTCGTGGGTGGCGCTCATGGTGATCTCCTCAACTGGTGTGGTGGTGCCGGGTTGTGGCGGTGCCCCGAGGGGCGGTGCCCGGTGCGGGCGGTGTTCGTGGGGGGAGGAGGCCGCGGGCCGTCGTGGGGTCAGCCGGCCTCGATGCGGGGCCACTCGACGGCGGTCGAGCCCCAGGTGAGCCCGCCGCCGAAGGCGGTCATCAGGACCCGGTCGCCGGGTCGCAGCGTGCCGTCGGCGGCCGCGTCGGCGAGGGCGAGCGGGATGGAGGCACCCGCGGTGTTGGCGACGCGGTCGACGTTGACCACGGCCTTCTCGCGGGGGATCTTGAGCCGGTCGGCGACGGCGTGCAGGATGCGCAGGTTGGCCTGGTGGCCGACGAAGGCGTCCACGTCGGCCACCTCCCAGCCGACCTCGTCCAGGACCTTCTTCGACGAGGCCGTCATGTGCAGGACGGCGTTCATGAACACCGGCTTGCCGTCCATCTGGAAGTAGGTGTCCGCCGGCTCCGCCGGGAGTCCGGTGGAGCGTTGCGCGGAGCCGCCGGCCGGGACGGTGATCAGGTCCCGGCCCGTGCCGTCGCTGCCCAGGTCGAGCGCCTTGACGGCGCCCGGCTCGGCCGGGTCCCCGGCCCGCAGCAGCACCGCTCCGGCGCCGTCGCCGAAGATGACGCTGGTGGTGCGGTCGGCCGGGTTCAGGATGGTGGTGAACGCCTCGGCGGCCACCACCAGGACGCGTTCGGCCAGCCCGGAGGCGATGAAACCGGCGCCGGTGGCGAGGGCGTAGAGGAAGCCGGTGCACACGGCGGAGACGTCGAAGGCGGGGATGCGGCCGAGGCCGAGCCGGGCGGCGACGTCCGGGGCGGTGCCGGGGCACGGCCGGTCCGGTGTCGTCGTGGCCAGCACCAGCACGTCCGGGGTGAGGCCGCCGGCCGACTTCAGCGCCCGCGCGCCCGCCTCGACGGCCAGGTCGGAGGTGGCGGTGCCGGGCTCCACCACGTGGCGGGTGGAGATGCCGGTCCGGGTCCGGATCCACTCGTCGGAGGTGTCCAGGTGCTCGGCCAGCATGTCGTTGGTGACGACGCGCTCGGGAACGTAGGCCCCGAGCCCGGCGATGACGGCGGCCCTGCCGGCGGTCGGCCTATCCACGGCGGCCCTCCTGGCGGCCGTGTCCGGTGTGCTCGTGCATCGGTTGCGTCCTTGTCGTGTCGGCGGTGGTGGTCGGGTCAGCGGTTGCGGAGCCGGCGGGTCCGGCCGGCCGGGGCGGGGCCTGGACCAGCAGCGCGGACCAGGTGAAGCCGCCGCCGCCGCTGATCACCAGGGCGTAGCGGCCGGGGTCGAGGAGCCGGCCCTCGGCGAGGGTGGCGAGGTTGGCGGCGCCGTCGCCGGTGCCCAGGTGGCCGGTGTCGGGCGCCAGGTCGAGGGTGTCGGCGTGCGCCACGTCGGTGAGGGCGGGGCGGTAGGCGGTGTCGAGGGCGGCCTGGCCGAGCCGGGGCAGCGCGACGTACCGCAGCCGGGGGTCGCCCGGGGCCAGTCCGGCCGCGTCCAGCACGCGCCGCACCAGCGAGCGCACCGACCGCAGGGTGGCCTCGGTGAGCCGGTCGGGGCCGTGCTCCGCGAGGAAGGCCTTCTTGGTCCGGCGCACGTCCACGTACGGCGTGTGCGTCAGCGGCGCCGGGCTGAACTCGTCCTCACCGCGGTGCACGGTCTCCAGGTCCGGTGCGGCGGCCGTGGCCAGCGCCCGCAGGTGGAGGGCGTCGTCCGGGCGCGGCTCGCGGTGCAGCAGGACGGCGGTGGCGGCGTCACCGTAGACCACGCCGTAGTCGCCGTTCCAGCGGCGGAACGCGGGCTCGGCGAACCGGTCGGCGGTGGTGACGAGGGCGTGCTCCCCGCCCTTCCCGGCGAGCAGCCAGGCGGCCGCGGTCTGGAGGGCCAGGGCGCCGCCGTTGCACATCTGCTGCACCCCGAAGGGCACCGCGCGGCGTGCGCCGAGCCGGTCGGCGATGTGGTGCGGCGGCGACCAGAAGTCGTGCCCCTGGTGGTAGAGCCAGGAGTGCACCAGTACGTCGATCCCGTCGGCGTCGGCGCCGGCCGCGCCCAGGGTCTGCCGGGCCGCGAGCACCGCCATCTCGGGCGGGGCGAGATCGGAGACGGGCAGCTCGCGGGTGCCGAGCTTGGCCAGGTCGTCCGGGGAGAGCAGGCCCTCGGAGAGGGCGTCGGCCGCAGTGGACCGCTCGTGCGGCAGCCAGGTCGTCACCGCCCGGATGCCGATGCCGTCGCGCAGGTCCATGCCGCTCACTCCCCGGCGGGCAGCGCGTCGCCCAGTTCGACGGTGACGGCGGCGGCCTCGACGCCGTTCTGCCGTACCGACACGCGTACGGCGGTGCCGCCGGCCGGGTCCGCGTCGACCGGGGCGGCCTCCAGGAGGACCGGCGCGTCCAGTTCGACGTATGTGGTGAAGGTGGCGGAGAAGGCGGTGACGGCCTGCCGGGAGAGGGAGCCGCGGCGGTCGTTCGCCGTGAACAGGGCGAGCTGGCGGGCGGCCTCCATCAGCACCATGCCGGGCACGTGGTCCAGCGGGTGGTCGAACATGCTGGGGTGGTCGGCCGGCACGCGCAGCCGCGCTCTCGCGCCGCCCCGGCCGTCGGTCCGGGCGTCGCCGAGCACGACGTTGCGCGGGTCGGTACGGCCCACCTGGTGCGGGGCGACCTCGGGGCCGGCGTCCGGCGCCATATGGGTGTCGGAGCGGGGGGCCGGGGTACGGCCGCGGACGTGGCTGCGCGCGGCCTCGTACATCGGAGCCGACAGGTAGCTCGCCTCCAGCCGTACGGCGCCGACGGGGGCGCCGCCGAGCCAGAGGTCCATGTGGTACTCCAGGCCGCGCAGTTCGCTGCCGCGGTACTGGGGCCGGACGGTGGACACCTGGACGGCGAGGCGGGCCGGTCCGGGCGGCAGCACGGCCGCCGGGCCGAGGCCGCGCCAGGACCACGAGCGCAGGATGAACTTGGCGTCGCGGGGGACGTCGTGGAAGACGTGCGCGGCGTACGTCTCGGCCTGCCGGCAGCACTCGATCAGCAGCAGCGGGTCCGGCACGCGGCCGTCGTGGACCAGGTGGTCGGTGTAGTAGGGGTGCGTCGGCGGCAGCTGGGCGGCGGCCAGGAACCGGGTGTCATCGACGCGCCGGGCGTCGGTGAGGAAGACCTCGCTCAGCGCCCAGCGGTGCAGCAGTGTGCGGTCGACGGTCCGCAGGTACTCCAGGTCGTCGATGCCGGTCAGCTGGTCGACCGTGCCCTCGGTCAGGGGCGGCATGGCAACTCCTCGCGCATCCGGTGACGTTGCAGGTCCGAGGGTTCCGTGTCGGGCGGTCCGCCGATGGCATACATCCGGCCGGAATATCCGTCCTCGAATCTGTATCAGAACCCTGATTCGATGCAGTACGCTACACACCAGAGCCGGGTGGCGCAAGGTTTCCGCCAATCCGGCCCGTCACACACCGACCGCACACCCCGCCCCACCGACTCCACTGGAGGCAGACATGTCCCGCTCCGTCCTCGTGACCGGCGGAAACCGCGGCCTGGGCCTGGGCATCGCCCGCGCCCTGGCCGCCGACGGCGACCGCGTCGCCGTCACCCACCGCAGCGGACCCGCCCCCGAGGGCCTGCTCGGCGTGCACTGCGACGTCACCGACAGCGCGTCCGTCGAGGCCGCGTTCAAGGAGGCGGAGGAGGCGCACGGGCCCGTGCAGGTCCTCGTCGCCAGTGCCGGCATCACCAAGGACGGGCTCTCGCTGGCCATGACCGACGAGCAGTTCGACTCCGTGCTGGAGACCAACCTCTCCGGCGCCTTCCGGGTGGCCCGCCGCGCCGCGCGCTCGATGCTGCGCACCCGGGGCGGCCGTATCGTCTTCATCTCCTCCGTCAACGGGCTGCGCGGCAACGCCGGCCAGGCCAACTACGCGGCCTCCAAGGCCGGTCTGGTCGGCCTCGCCCGCTCCCTCGCCCGCGAGCTGGGCCCGCGCGGCATCACCGCGAACGTCGTCGCCCCCGGGTACGCCCGCACCGACATGACCGCCGCGCTCTCCGAGGAGTTCCTGTCGGGCATCACCGCCCAGGTGCCACTGGGCCGCCTCGCCGACCCCGAGGACGTCGCGGAGGCGGTCCGCTACCTCGCGAGCGACCGGGCCGGCTACGTCACCGGGGCGGTCCTCCCGGTCGACGGCGGCCTCGGCATGGGCCACTGACCCCGTCCCGGCGACTCCGCCGGGCGCTTGGCCATTGAACCCGGGCCCACCTGCCCGCCCCGCGACGGGCCACTGAACCCGCCTTCGACTCCCCACTCCGCGATGCGCCACTGAGCCCGCGCCGGACTTCCCGCCCCGCGACGGGCCACTGAACCCACGCCGGCCTTCCACCCCACGACGGGCCACTGAACCCACGCCGGCCTTCCACCCCACGACGGGCCACTGAACCCACGCCGGCCTTCCACCCCGCAATGGGCCACTGAACCCGCACCGGCCTTCCACCCCCCGACGGGCCACTGAACCCGCACCGAACTCCCGCCCCGCGACGGGCCACTGAACCCGCCCTCGCCCAGCCACCCCGCGCGCCAGTCCACCCAGCCCACACCAACGCCAGGAGGACCCAGCCATGCCCACACCCGCGCCCACGAACACCCCGGCAAGCGGCACGTCCGCACCGGTTCATGTGCCTGCGCCGTTCCGCGTGCCCAGGCCCATCGAGGTGCCGACGGCGGTCCACGCGCCTGCCCTCACCGACATGCCGGCGGCAGCTCACGCCCCGACGCCGGTCCACGTGCCGACGCCCGCCGACAGGGCGACGCCCGTCCACAGGCCGGCGCTCTCCGGTGGGCCGGCCCCCACCGGCTCGTCGGCGGTGGCCACCACGCCGGTCGCCGACGGCGCGCCCACGCTTCTCGCCGCCTCGGCAACCGCATCCCCCACCGCGCCCACGGCTGCGCCGCACTCCCCACCCGCGCCCGCACACGCACACGCACCGGCACCGGCACCGGCACCGGCCCCCATGCGCGCACCCTCGCCCGCACCCGCATCGGCGCCCCCGCTCCAATTCGGCCTCGGCGACCCCGTCGGTGCCTTCTTCGACGTGGACGAGACCCTCGTGACCGTCAAGAGCATGTTCCGCTTCCTGGCGTACTACTGGGCGGCGACCGGACAGCCGCCCGCGCGGTACGAGGCCGTGGCGGCGGAGTTCGCGGGGCTGCCCGCGCAGGGGGTCACCCGGGAGGAGTCCAACCGGCGCTTCTACCGGCTGTTCGCCGGGGACCGGGCGGAGGAGGTGGCGCGCCACGGCCGGGAGTGGTTCGCGGCGGAGTCCGCGCGGCCCGGCTTCTGGCAGCGGGCCGGCGTCGAGGCCTTCCGCCGGCACCTCGCGGCCGGCCACCACACCGTGCTGGTCTCCGGCTCCTTCCGGCCCTGCCTCGACCCGCTCGCCCGCGCGCTCGGCGCCCACACCGTGCTCTGCTCGGAGCCGGAGATCGTCGACGGCCACTACACCGGCCGGCTGGCGACCCCGATGATCGGCGACGCCAAGGGCACCGCCGCCCGCTCCCTGATGCGCCGCCTCGGCCTCTCCCCCGCCGCCTGCCACGCCTACGGCGACCACTCCTCCGACCTGCCCCTGCTGGCCCAGGTCGGCCACCCGGTCGCGGTCGGCGACGACCCCGTACTGCTCCGGCACATACGGACGCACGGGGGCCGGCGACTCGCCGTATGACGGCTTCCGGACGACATGCGGGCGCCCCCGGTACGAATGCCGTACCGGGGGCGCCCGCATGCCGGGGGGAAACCGGCCGCGCGTGCGGTCAGAGCGTGACCAACTCACTCCCCACGGCAGCGAGTTGTTCCGGGGTGGATACAGACACCGTGGACACCGCGGGCGCGATACGACGAGCCAGCCCGGTCAGCACCTGCCCGGGACCGAGTTCGACGAAGCGGGTGCAGCCGGCGTCGGCCAGGGTGCGGACCGTGTGCTCCCACCGCACGGGCGCCGTCAGCTGCCGTACGGCCAGGTCGCGCCAGTCCACGTCGGGCCCCCGGTGCGCGGTGCCGTCGACGTTGGTGACCACCGGCACGCGGCCGGGTCCCGGAGCCACCGCGGCCCAGGCCGCCGCCAGCCGGGGCCGGGCGGAGTCCATCAGGGGGCTGTGGAAGGCGCCGCCGACGGGGATCCGGGCGACCCGCGCCCCCACTTCACCGGCGCGCGCGGCGACCGCGTCCACGCCCTCCACCGTGCCGGAGATCACCGTCTGCCCCGGTGCGTTGAGGTTCGCCACCCAGACCTGTCGGCCCGCCGCCCGCTCCTCCTCGACCAGCGCGCGCAGCCCGTCGGCGTCGCCGCCGAGCAGGACCGCCATGGTGCCGGGGGCCCGTCGGGCCGCGTCCGCCATCGCGGCGCCCCGCTCGGCCACCACCCGCCCGGCCTCCTCGGCCCCGAGCACCCCGGCCGCGACCAGGGCGCTGTACTCGCCGAGACTGTGCCCGGCGGTGCAGGCGACGGGAAGCTCGCCGGCCCGGTCCCGGACCGCCGCGAGAACGATCATCTCCAGCGTGAACGTGGCGAGTTGGGCGTTGTCCGTGCGGCGCAGCTCCTCCGCATCCGCCGTCGTGAGCAGCGCCGCCAGGTCCCGTCCGACGGCCTCGGACAAGGACTCGACGACGCCCCAGTAGGGGGTGTCCCGCCAGGGCTCGCCCATCGCGGGGCGCTGGGCGCCCTGCCCGGGAAAGACCAGGGCGACCCGCTCACCACCGTCGCTGTCACTGCCGTACGTCATCTACTGCCTCCTGCGTTCCATAGGGTGGGTGGGGTGGGACGGGTCGGACGCTCAAGTCGGACTGGTCGGACTGGTCGGAAGGGGTGTGCCGGGGTCCTCATCGGACCGGGGAAGCCGCCACCGGCCGCAGCGCCAGGGCCTCGTCGAAGCGGGCGGCTAGCGTGCGCAGGTGGGCGGCGTCGTGGAACATGCTGTAGTGGTCGCCGGGCACGTCCAGCAGGCGCGGGGCCGGTTCGAACCGCTCGGCCCACAGGTCGGTGCGCCCGGTCTCCACGCCCAGCCGGCGCAGCAGCGCCGGGGTCGGTTCCTCGGCCCGCAGCAGCGTGGCCGGCGCCCGCAGCGCGCCGTCGTCGCGCCAGCGGTACCCGGACAGCGCACGGTAGTTGAGCCAGAGGATCCGCAGCACCCTGCGGTACTCCTCGGCGACGGTCTCGCTCCACTCGGGGTGCCGCAGCAGTTCGACGGCCGCGTCGAAGTCGGCGGGCGGCTCCATGGCGGCGGGCTCCAGGCTCAGGACGCAGCGCGCGAGTTCGGGTACGGCGGCCAGGAACTCCCGTTCACCCGCCGCCGGGCGGGTCACCGGCTGCGGTACGTCCATCAGCAGCAGGTTGTCGACACGCTCGCCCTGCGCCTGGAGGGTGCGGGCCATCTCGAAGGCGACGACGCCGCCGAAGGAGTAGCCGCCCAGCAGGTACGGGCCGCGCGGCCGGACCCGGCGGATCGCCTGCACGTAGGCCCGGGTGAGCGCCGGCACGGTGCGCAGCTCGCGCAGCCGGTCGGCGGGGAAGCCGAGGCCCCATACGGTGCCCGGTTCCCGGCTGTGGCGCAGCAGGTTGTGGTAGCAGAAGACGTTCCCGCCGGCCGGGTGGACGAGGAAGACGTCCCGGCCCGGGGTGCCGGCCCGCAGCCGGGTGAGCACGGACACGCGGCGCGGCACGCGGGGTGCGTCGGGTTCGAGGTGGGCGGCGATCCGGGCGGCGGAGCCCAGGGTGAGCACCTCGGGGCCGGTGAGGGGGGCCGAGAAGCGGGCGGAGAGGGCGGCCGCGGCCTGGGCAGCGAGTGCCGTGTCGCCGCAGACCGCTTCGAACGCGTCGTGCATGCCGAGGTCGTCGGCTCCCAACTGGGTGCGCAGGGTGCGCAGGACCTCGATGGACGCGTCCTCGGGTGCGGGACGAGGTCCGGTGGGCAGCGGCGGGGGGCCGGCCCAGTACCGGGTCTCGTCGAGGGGCCGCGGGGGGAGGGTGACGCGCCGGGCGTACCGCAGGGCGACGGGGTCGGGGGCGCCCTGTGCGGGGTCGGCCTCCACGGTTCCGGTGATGAGCAACTCCGTGAGTGCCGCGCGCACCTCACCCACATCGCGGGCCGTGAACTCGACGGCGAGGCTTTGCCGTTCGCGTTCGGCCAGCGTGCGGGCGAGATCGTCGGCCCGGATTCCGGGTCGCGCCCGCAGCGCACCGATCAGTTCCTCGGCGGCCCGCCGCAACAGCCCGTGCTCCCGGGCCGACAGCACGAACCGCCAGGGCCCTGCGGGAGTGCTGGGCCGGGGCGGCGCGGGGGGCGCGAGGCTCACGAGGCGGGCCTCGGCACACTCCCCGCGCTCCAGTCCGGCCACCTCGGCCAGCAGGCGTGCCATTCCCGCCGCCACGTCCAGCTCGCGGGCGTCGGTGCCGGTCGCGGTGCCGGTGCCGGTGCCGGTGCCGGTGCCGGTGCCGGTGCCGGTGCCAGGCAGCGTGTGCGGCAGCTGCTCGCGGAGGAGGGCCAGCAGGGGCGCGCCCTCGCGGCGGGCGTCCTCCTCGCGTTGCAGGAGCACGACACCGCAGCCGTCGGCGTGACCGGACACGGTCACAGGCGCGGTCACAGGGACCGACGAGAGTGAAGGCGACGGCGAAGGCGAAGGCGCCGACGACGGCGTTCCGTCGGGTGCGATGTCGATGCGGACCGCGCCGGTCACCGCGAGGTCGCATTCACCGGCCTCCAGGGCGGCGCGTGCGGCGCGTAGTGCGGCGAGGGCGTCCGGCGCGCTGTGCTCGACGGTGACGCGGGCGCCGCGCCCGGTCAGCCACAGGCCGGCCCGGGTCGCGAGGTAGTCGCGGTCGTTGTCGAGCAGCAGCCGGGGATCGAGCCCGCGCGCGCCGAGCACCGGGTCCTTGGCCAGCCGGTGCTCCAGGTAGCCGCTCGGGGCCGCGGCGACGAAGACGCCGACGCGTACGGCGGGCCCCAGGGGTGGTCCGGCGCTGTCCAGGGCCTGCCACAGACAGGTCAGTAGCGCCCGGTGCTGGGGATCGAGGGTGCGGGCCCGTGCGGCCCGTACCCCGAAGAACTCCGCGTCGAACCGCTCGGCCCCGTACAGCGGGAACCGGCCGGCGAGTCCGATGACGGTCACGGCCATGATGCCTCCTTCGCTCGGCCGCGGGGACCGACCCACAGTATCAGAACTCTGATTCAAATACGTATACACGTTACGCAAAGAGCCCTGCTTGACGGCCACTCGAAATCAGATATCGCCTACTTGCTTGCATCAGAACCCTGATACATGCCAGACTCATCGCACCGGCCTCGGCTGGACGAGATCGACAGATCCCTCTCGCAGAGCTACGAAGGAGTGCCTTCCCATGTCCACTCGCGCCTCCACGGAGCGCACACCCCGCACCCGTACGGGAGCCGTTCTCGCCGCCGTTGTCTTCGCCGGCGCCCTGCTCCCCATCTCCCTCACCGGCGCCTCCGTGGCGCTTCCCGGCATCAGCGACGACCTCGGCAGCTCGCTGCCCGCCGCCCAGTGGGTCGTCAACGGCTACGACCTCACCTTCGCCAGCCTGATGCTGGCGGCCGGCTCGCTCGCCGACCTCTTCGGCCGCAAGCGGATGTTCCGCGGCGGCCTCATCATCTTCACGCTGACCGCGCTGCTCGCGGCCTTCTCCCCCAACGTCCTGGTCCTCGACATCCTGCGGGCAGTGGCCGGCGTCGGCGCGGCGGGCGTGCTCACCGCGGGCTCCGCGATCCTCGCCCAGACCTTCCAGGGCCAGGCCAGGGCCAAGGCGTTCGCCGTCCTCGGCACGGCCTTCGGCGTGGGCATCTCCTTCGGCCCGGTGCTCTCCGGCTTCGAGGTCAACACCCTCGGCTGGCGCGGCATGTTCCTCAGCCACGCGGCCGTCGGCACCGCCGTACTCCTCTTCCTCGTACGTCACATCAAGGAGTCCAAGGCCGGCGAGGCCGGCAAGGTGGACTGGCCCGGCACGCTCACCTTCACCGCGAGCCTGTTCCTGTTCATCCTCGCGCTGGTGCAGGGCCCGCAGTGGGGCTGGGGCAACCCGGTCATCATCGGCTCGCTGATCGGCTGCGCCGTCCTGCTGGCCGCCTTCGCGGTGGTCGAGAAGCGCCAGGCCCGCCCGATGTTCGACATCTCGCTGTTCGCCAACCCGCGCTTCGTGTCCGTCTCGCTCGTCCCGGTGGTCCTCGCCTTCGGCTTCACCGCCGTGCTGATGTTCCTGCCGTCGTACTTCATGTCGGTGGACGGCGTGTCCGCCTCCACGGCCGGTCTGATCCTGCTCTTCCTGACCGTGCCCACCCTGTTCCTGCCGATGATCGCCGGCACCCTCACCAAGTACCTGTCCAACCGCGCCCTGATGACCCTGTCCCTGCTGGTCACCGCCATCGGCGCGGCCTGGCTGACGGTCATCGCGCCGCACGCCTCCATGGCGCTGCTCGCCGGCCCGCTGATCACCATCGGCGTCGGCTTCGGCATCTCGCTGGGCATCCTGGACGGCGCGGCCGTCTCCACCGTCGAGGCGGAGCGGGCCGGCATGGCCGCGGGCATGTTCAACACCATGCGCCTGGCCGGTGAGGTCGTCGCCATCGCCGCGATGGGCTCGCTGCTGGTCTCCTTCACCCAGAACGAGGTCTCCGGCGGCATCGGCCGGTTCTCCGGCGCCTACGACGGCTCCGCGTCCTCCCTCGCCAACACCCTGGTCCAGGGCACGCTGCCGAGCGAGGCCGGCAAGGTCGGCTCCGGCGCCCGCGGTGCCTTCGAGACCTTCGCCTCCGGCGGCTACACCAGCGCCCTGCACTCCGCACTGTGGCTGCTGGCCGCGGTCTGCGCGGTGGGCGCGGTGGGCATCTTCGCCCTCCTGCGGGAGAAGAAGCCGGCCACCGCCTCCGCCGTGGTCACCTCCGCCCAGGACGCCGCCGAGGTCCCGGCGAAGGACAAGGAACTCGTCTGACCCGCCCCCTCCCCCGGGGCGCCCCACCCCGCAGGGCCCACGCTCCCCCCGTGGGCCCTGCGGGCATGGACGGCACGTACAAGCACAGGCCCGCACACCAGCAGCGACAGAAAGGCAAGCGCCATGCAGCAGTCCACCACCCTTGCCGTCGGCAACGCGCTCGTCGTCTTCGAGGGCGCGCCCCGCCTGAAGTGGCAGTGGCAGAGCCTGACCCAGTGGACGCCGACGGGGCTGTGGCCCAGCCCCGAGGAACTGAGGGAGATCACCGCCCGGTTCGACCGCGGCGACCCCGTCCTGATCGTGCTCGGCGAACGCGAGGCCGGCGTCACCGTCACCCAGGAGGAGATGTCCCAGGCCCCGCCCGAGCTGCGCTCCCTGGCCACGTTCTCCGAGGGCACCGGCGGCATAGGCGAACTGCGAATCCCCCAACTCGACTGGCTCCCCGAGGACCTGCGCGCCCGCGGCCTCCGCTTCTTCGACGACTCCGACCTCGTCATCGCCCGCACCCCGGCCCCCCTGCGCCCCCCGCTCCTGCTGGACGAACCGGCCCCCTACGACGCCCAGGTCCGCTTCGTACGCCAAACCGGCCCCGGCGGCTGCTCCCCCGCGGCCCTGACAGCCCTGGTCAACCACGCCTTCCCGGAACAGCCGACACCGCCCACCCCCGAACCCCTCACCGAGCCGGACCCGTTCGCCTGGTCAGTAGCCCTCCCGGAAACGGACTGACACCGACCGCGTTCAACGCGCCCTTCAGGGGCACGGGGCTGTGTCGCCATGCGGCTCCGCCGCGCGGGCGCGAGAAACCACAACACCCCCGCAGGCGCACACCGCGCCGACGGGGCAGCGCCCCTCAAGGAGCGCGGGGAACTGCGCGAGCAACCACCACGCACCCGCACCCGCGCATCCCGAGAAGCCCACCCCCCTTGGGCGAACCCAAACTTGAACAAGGAGTAACCACATGCGCAAGGGACTGATCCTCACCTCAGTCTGCCTGGCCGGAGGCATCCTCCCCGCCTCCCTCACCGGCTCCTCCGTAGCCCTCCCCGGCATAGGCCACGCCCTCACCCCCTCCCTCGCCACCCTGCAGTGGGTCGTCAACGCCTACAACCTCACCTTCGGCGCGTTCATGCTCGCCACCGGCTCCCTCGCCGACCGCTTCGGCCGCCGCCGCATGTTCACCTTCGGCACCGCCCTGTTCGCCCTCTGCTCCCTGATCAGCGCACTCTCCGGGAACATCTACCTGCTCGACGCCGCCCGCGCACTGGCCGGCGTCGGCGCCGCCGCCGTCCTCACCTCCGGCAGCGCCATGCTGGCCACCGTCTTCGAAGGCCCCGCCCTCGGCCGGGCGTTCGGCATCCTCGGCTCGGCCTTCGGCGCCGGCCTCGCCCTCGGCCCCTCCACAGCCGGCCTCCTGGTCAGCGGCTTCGGCTGGCGCGGCGTGTTCCTGTCCCACCTCGCGGTGACCGCCGTCGCGATGCTCGCCATCCCGCTGATGCCGGGCGAGCACCACGCACCCGCGGGCGGCCGCGTCGACTGGCCCGGCACCCTCACCTTCACCGGCGCCCTGTTCCTGCTCACCTTCGCCCTGGTCGAGGCCCCGCAGACCGGCTGGCTGAGCGGCGGCGTCGTACCCGCGATGATCGTCGGCAGCGTCGTCCTGCTGGCCGCGTTCGCCGTCGTGGAGCGCCGCCGCCGGGACCCGATGTTCGACCTCACCCTGTTCCGCAACCGCTCCTTCGTCGCCGTCTGCCTGATGCCGGTCGTGCTCGCGTTCGGCTTCGTCAGCCTGCTGGTGCTGCTGCCCTCCTGGTTCGTCACCGCCGGCGGCTACAGCACCACCCGCGTCGGCGTGACGATGATGGCGCTCACCCTGCCGGTGCTGCTGCTCCCCGCCGTCGCCGGCCACCTGGCCCAGCGGATCCCGGCCCGGGTGCTGCTCGGCCTGAGCCTGCTGCTGATGGCGGGCGGCACCGCGTGGCTCACCGTGATCCACCCGGGCGTCTCCACCGCCGTCCTCGCGGGCCCGCTGCTGCTCATCGGCAGCGGCATGGGCGTCTCCGCCGGACTGCTCGACGCGGCCGCCGTGTCGTCGGTGGAGCCGGAGCGGGCCGGCATGGCCGCGGGCATGTTCAACACCATGCGGCTTTCCGGGGAGACCCTGGCGATCGTCATCATGAGCGCCTTCCTGGTCACCTCCACCGGCAACCGGCTCTCCTCCGGCGCCGACCGCTTCACCACGGCGGACAGCGGCAGCCTCGCCGACAAGCTGGTCGGTGGCGACCTGTCCGGCGCGCTGTCCCTCGCCCCGCGCGCGGACCGCGACGCCTTCACCTCCTTCCTCGCCGGCGGCTACACCGGCGCCCTGCACCTGACCCTGTGGGTGCTCAGCGGCATCTGCCTGCTCAGCGCCGCCCCGATCGCCCGCCTGCTCCGCCCGCGCACGCAGCCCACGGTCGCCGTGGCCGAGCAGCCGGCGGTGAGCGAGAAGGAGGAGGTCACCGTCTGAGCGGACGACGCGCACGACGACGCCGTACGACGCCGTACGACGAGACCGGCGCCGGTGGACTCCCAAGGTCCACCGGCGCCGGTCTCGTCGTACCGGACACCGCCCTCAGCCGCCCGCCACCTCCCGCTCCTCGCGGACGTCCACCACCAGCTCGGCGGCGACCACGGCGAGCAGCCGCAGCCCCTGGGCCGAGTCGCTGCCCGGCTCCGCCGTGTACGTGACCAGTTGCTGGTCGGCGCCGTCGGGGAGGGTGAGCGCCTCGAAGTCGAGGGTGAGCGGGCCGACGTCCGAGTGCTGGAACTCCTTGCGGCCGAACAGCTTGCCGCTCACGTCGTAGCGCGACCACAACAGCCGGAACTCCTCGCTCTTCACGGCGAGTTCTCCGACCAGGGCGGCGAGTTGCGGATCGTCGGGGTAGGCGCCGCAGATCACCCGCAGCCGGGCGATGGACTCACGGGCGATGCGGTCCCACTCCCGGTAGAACGTGCGCGAGCGCGGATCGAGGAAGACGGTCCGCAGCATGTTCCGCCGGCCGGGCACGAGAGCGCCGACGTCCTTGAGCAGGGCGGCGGCCAGGGGGTTGAAGGCGAGGACGTCCATCCGGTGGCCCAGCACCAGCGCGGGCGTCGTCTGCGACAGCGCCTCCAGCAGCCGCTGCACACCGGGCCGTACCCGTTCCGCGGTCCGCTGCCGCCCGCGCGGGGCGGGGACCGGGGCGTCGGCCAGGGTGAGCAGGTGGCGCAGTTCGTGCTCGTCGAGGCGGAGCGCCCTGCCGATCGCGGTGAGCACCTCCGGGGAGGGGTTGCGGCCCCTGCCCTGCTCGATGCGCACGTAGTAGTCGACGCTCACGCCGGAGAGCTGGGCCACCTCCGAGCGGCGCAGCCCGGCGGCGCGGCGCCGGCCGGTGCGGGGCAGCCCGACGTCCTCCGGCTGCAGGCGTTCGCGCCGGGTGCGCAGGAATTCGGAGAGTTCTCGGCCTCGGTCCATGAAGTTCATCATGAGTCGACTCCCACCCGGTCCGACATGGCTGAAGGGGGGCCTGCGAGAACCAGGTCCGCCATGACCGGGCGAGGGGTTCCCAGGCAGACCGGGGTACTCCCTGAACCCCTTGCCCTCCGGGCAGGCTTGGTCTCGCAGCCACCACCGGACGGCCGTACGGCGAGACCGTCCGCAGGCTCCACCGCAGCTTGCTTCCCCTTGCCCTTGCCCGACGCACGCGTCACCGCACCCAGGAGGACGACCCCATGACCACGCAGACGACCGAGACGACCGCGACCGCCCAGGCCACGCAGGCCCCCCAGTCCGGCACCGGCCGCTACGACCGCGGCATCGAACTCCTCACCAACGCCTACGGCGCCGAGGCGACCGAGCAGACGGTGGCCTACCTCGACACCCTCAGCCCCGACTACTCGCGGTACCTGGTGGAGGCCTGCTTCGGTGACGTGTACGGCCGTGAGGCGATCGACCAGCGGCGCCGCGAGGTCGTGAACGTCATCGCGCTGACCTCGCTGGGCGGTCTGGACGGGCAGCTGGAGCGGCACCTGGAGGCCGCGCTGTCGCTCGGGACCTCGCCGCGGGAGATCGTGGAGACGCTGTTCCACCTCAGCCTGATCGTCGGGCACCCGCGCGCGAACGCCGCGCTGGCGGTGGCGAAGCAGGTCTTCGACCGGCTGGGCCTGGACCCGGTGAAGGCGGCCTAGCGGGGCCGCCGGGCGGCGGGTCCGGGGGACAGGGGTGACGGGGCCGTGGGGGGCTCCGGTCCCACTCGGGGACGACTGTGCTCTCCGTGCGGAATCCATACCCTCAGTTGTATCAGACCTCTTGCATAAGACCTCTGATAACTGACAGGATCAAGCCACGGAGCAGGAGGCGGCACAGCCGTCACCGGGAACACTCCCGTCACCCCCACCCCGCCCTGCCCATCCCGCCCACCCCGGAACGGAACGAGGAACCATGTCCGCCCAGCGCACCTCCCGTCTGCGCACCGCCACCGTGACGGCTGCCGCCTCCCTCCTGGTCGCCCTGTCGGCCCAGACCGCCTCGGCCACCCCGCACGCCGCCCCGCACGGCCGCTGGCACGAGAAGGTCGTCACCGTCCCCGCCAGCCCCGCCCCCGGCCCCAAGAGCACCAAGGAACTGCACGTGCTGGAGGTCGGCCCCGCCGACGCCGGCCGGGTCCTGGTGCTGATCCCCGGCCGGGGCGAGGCGGCGGGCGGCCTGCGCCAGGACGCCGAGCACCTGTCCCGCACCGTGCCCGGCCTCCAGGTGTGGGTGATCGACCGGCGCGAGCAGGGCCTGGCCGACCTCGGCGGCTTCAAGGGCGACGCGGCCTCCGCGACCGACTACTACCTCTCCGGCCGCTACCGCGCCCAGACCTCCGCCACCGCCTCGTACGAGGCCGACTGGGGCCTGGCGACCGAGCTGAACGACGTCCGCCGGGTGGTGAAGCGGGCCTCCGACGACGGCCGCCGCAAGGTGATCCTGGGCGGCCACTCGCTGGGCGCCACCGCCGTACTCGACTACGCAGCATGGGACTTCGACGGCACCCCCGGCTACCGGGACCTGTCCGGCCTGATGGTCATCGACGGCGGCGTGCGCAACGCGCTCAGCGGCGCAGGCATCGACTTCAGCCTCACCAAGGACCAGGAGGACACCTGGCGGCAGCAGATCACCGACGGCGCCGTCTTCGACAACGCCACCAGCGTCTACACCGGCTTCGGCGACTCCCCCGAGGGCGCCGCCCTGTGGTACCAGCTGGCCGCCAAGTGGGCCTTGCAGGACCCGCACGGCCCGTCCGTCCTCGCCGACAAGGTGCCCGCCGCCCACCGCCCCGACCGGCCCGTCACCAACGCCGGGCTGCTCGGCTGGATGGTGGACCAGCACGCCCCGCTGCCCGGCTACTCCGTGCACTCCGGCCACCTCGACGACCAGGGCGACTGGGTCGACGACGGCAAGACCCCGCTCGCCTCCGTCGCCCGCGCCTTCGCCGACCCGCAGCTCGCGGCCTGGGAGTGGTACTCCCCCAACCGCCTGGCCCTCGACTACTTCGCCGGCGCCGCCTTCACCGACGACGCGGTGGCCCGCGCCCAGGGCCTGCGCCTGTTCCACACCAAGGACATCGACATCCCCCTCTACGTCTTCCAGTCCGACCTCACCCACGGCACGGCCGGCCAGGCCGCCCGCGACCTGGCGTCCGACACCCGCATCCCCCGCGTGGACGTCACCACGGACGAGTCGATGACCCACCTGGACATCCTCTTCGCCACCCCGCAGAAGAACACGTTCCTGACCTCGGCGACCCGCTTCCTGGGCACGATCAACCCCTGACACCCCACCACCGGCGAGGTCCCCGCCCGGCCGACCGGCCCGGTGGGGGCCTCGACGTGTCGGTCGCGCGAGTCGTGCGAATCCCCTTGCCCAATGGTCAAGGATCGTTGACCATTACTCGCATGCCTACCGATGAGCTGCCCGAGACGTTTCACGTCACGACGGACGAACAGCTGCGCGCCGTCTCCAATCTGACGCGCCACCGGATCATGGCCGTGCTCCGCTTCGAACCGGCGACGATCACGCAGATCGCCGAGCGCGTGGGCCTCGCGAAGGGGAGTTCCAGCTACCACGTGCGGCTGCTGGAGCGGGCCGGCCTGGTGAAGGTCGTACGGACGCGGAAGGTGCGGGGTGTCACCGAGCGGTACTACGCGATGGCCGCGCGGTCCATCGTGCTGCCGGATCCGGGCGAGGGCGGCCCGGATGTGCTCATGCGGCACGCGGTGGCGGACCTGGAGGAGTCACCCGTGGACGGCGAGCGGCAGGTGCGCATGGCGCATCTGCGGCTCACCGACGAGCAGTTCGCGGAGCTGGGAGCCCGGCTGCACGCGCTGGCGGACGAATACCGGAAGCTGTCCGATCCGTCCCTGCCGGACACGAAACTCGTCTTCGCGCTGTTCCACCCGGCATCGCGGGGGCGGACCGAGGAGGGCGCCAAGTGACCTCCAGCATCAGCAAGTTGCCGGCCGGGTTCGGACGGCTGTGGACGGCGCAGACGGTGTCCTCACTCGGTGACGGGGTGTCGCACGCCGCGCTGCCGCTGCTCGCGCTGACCCTGACGCGGGATCCCATGGCACTCGCCGTCGTCACGGCCGCCGGGACGCTGCCGTGGCTGCTCTTCGGCGTGCTCGGCGGCGCCCTGGTGGACCGCTGGGACCGCCGGCGCACGATGTGGGTGATGGACGCGGCGCGTGCGGTGCTGCTCGCGATACCGGCGGCGGCCGCGGCGCTCGACGGCTTGAGCATCCCGCTGCTCGCGGCCGTCGCCTTCCTGCTCGGCCTCGGTGGACTCTTCTTCGACACGGCCGCCACGGCCTACCTGCCGGAACTGCTCGGCCGCGACCCCGCGCTCCTGGAGCGGGCCAACTCCCGCCTGCGCGGCACCCAGACCGCCATGTCCGGCTTCGCGGGGCCGCCCGCGGGCAGTGCGCTGCTCGCACTCGGACGGTCGGTGCCGCTGCTCACCGACGCGGTGTCGTTCCTGCTCTCCGCACTGCTCGTACGCTCGCTTCCCGCCACCCCCCGGCCCGTGCCGGAGGCCCGGGAGTCGCTGCTCCGGCAGGCGCGCGCCGGGGCCTCGTACGTCTTCCGGGACCGGCTGCTGCTCGGGCTCGCGCTCCGCCCGGCGGTCGGGAACATCGCGTTCCTCGCGGTGGAGACCGTCCTCGCCCTGTTCGCGCACGACCGCCTCGGCATCGACACCTACGGCTTCGGCCTGCTCCTCACGGCGGAGGCCACCGGCGGCCTGCTCGGCGCGGGCATCGCCTCCCGGCTCGGCCGACGACTCGGCACCGGCACGGCACTGACCTGCACAGCCGCCGTCGAGGGGCTCGCCATCCTGGGCCTTGCCGCTGCCCCGAACCCGTACGCGGCCGGGCTGGCGCTCGCCGTCTGCGGAGCCGCCATGGGCGCCACGATGGTGCTCGGCCCCTCCCTCCGGCAGGCCGTCGTCCCGCCCCGCCTCATGGGCCGGGTCGCCTCCACCTCCCGCATGCTGGCCATGTGCGCCGCCCCCCTCGGGGCCTTCGTCGGCGGCTGGCTGGCCACCGGCTACGACATCCGCACACCGCTCTACGCCGCCGCCGGCCTCCTCCTCGCGATGACCGCCGTCACGGCATCCATGACCAACAACCGCCGGGTCGAAGCGGCCCTGCGCACCGCCTCCGCGACCGGCACCCCGGACCACCCGGCACCCGAGGAACCCGAGGAACCGGCCCGGGAGAGTGCGGCCATCGTGTAGCGACGGTCGCCGACACATACGAAGATCCCGCCCGATCTTGCGATCGGACGGGATCTCATGTGCGTGGACCTGAGCGGATTTGAACCCCTGGCCCCCTCGATGCGAGCTACGGGCGGGGAGGTCGCTGAGGTCATCCGGCCTGGTCACTCGGCCGTCAACGGTTTGAGACGACTGCCGGCGGTCGGTCGGCAAGGTTGCTGTACTTCTCTGCGGTACCGCACTCCCCAGTACCGAGGCATTGCGGTGTGGCCTCATTCTTGCCAGGTCCTTCACGGGCTCAGTTCGACGTCGACAGATGCGTCCCGGCTCCGAGACCGCGTGCCGTAAAGAGTGGCGCCGATCAGCTTGGTGCGCGGCTGTTGGTGTCAGGCAGTGACCGCCGGTCGTAGGGGCTGCGTCCGGGTGAACGGAAGGCAAACGGGTCAAGCGGGGCTGCCGATTGATCACGTTCGTCCTATATTCCGAGATATGAACCGTCGCCGCTTGGCCGTATACATCGCTGGGTTCCTTGCGGCACTCGCGCTTGTAGGCTGTGGGGGAACTGCTACCGCCACCCCACTGGCTGCTGCCCCGGCTGTTACTCGGGCCATAAAGCCGCTTGCTCCGCCGGCAGGTGCCCGGCCCGGCATTCTGGGACTGGTGGAAGAAGCGACGTGCAGCATCCTGTCTAACGAGGGCAATTGTTATAGCGCAGGCGAGTTCTGTCGTCAGAGCGACCTCGGCAAGACCACTACCGATGCTTCCGGCCGGTCGATCACATGCAACATCGAGTCAGGACGACCGCACTGGCAATACACGAATCCAGCTTCACCGTCCATGAGCTCGACAGGACCTACCCGGACGCCAAGCGGAGGAGTGGCTGCTGGCGACGGCGCTAGTCAGACCGGCGAGTTTTCCCTGGTCATCTTGTTGACAGCGGTAGGTGTAGCCACCGTGGCAATCGCCTTGTTGATTCTGCCTGGGCAACGTCGTGGAGCACACCGGTGATACGTCGTTTCTGAGCGGTCCTCGAGACTGGCGCTGCCTGCTTGGGTGGACGAGTACGTGCAGCACGTGGCCTCCCAGGCTGAGGCGGTGTCGGCGTGACCGGGAAGCGTGGCGACGGCGAGGGATCGATCTACCCGTACAAGAACGGCTTCGCCGCGTACGTCTGGGTCGACACCCCGCACGGTGCAAGACGCGCGCGCTGTTCTGCGGTCGGCGCTCACCAACGCGATGACGGAGGAGCTGATCTCCAAGAGCGTCGCGGCCCTGTCAACCTGGGCGCCGGCGAGATCACGGTGCAGACGCAGCTACAGCGGATCAACCGGCGCTTGGTCCATGACGTGACCAAGACTGAGGCGTCGACGGCCACGCTGCCGCTTCCCGAGATCTGCGCAGCGGCCCTGCGACTGCGGCGCAAAGAACAGGAGCTCTCTCGGCAGGCGGCCGGTGAGGTGTGGACGGCCAACGGCTTCGTGTTCACCACGCGTTGCGGCACTCCGTTCGAACCGCGCAACTTCAACCGCCGGTTCATGGACCGTTCCGCCCGTGCCGGCGTCCGCCGAATCCGGTCGCACGACACCCGTCACACGTGCGGCTCGCTGCTCGCGGCCTTGGACACGCATCCCCGCGTCCCCATGCAGATCCTCCGGCACAGCAAGATCGCGATGACCATGGAGGCGTACACGCACGTGCCGTTGGAAGCCACCCGCCGGGCACTGCGCAAGCTGGGCAAGCGCCTGGGGAAGCAAGATCCGAAGTAGTTGCTGTACTTCGCTGCTGTACGACACGTCAAAGCCCCGGTCGGGAGATCCCTACCGGGGCTTTGAGCTGCGTGGACCTGAGGGGATTTGAACCCCTGGCCCCCTCGATGCGAACGAGGTGCGCTACCGGACTGCGCCACAGGCCCTTGCAACGAGTGAAACTCTAGCATCCCGGGGACAGTGCTCGGAAATCCGTTGGCGGACTGGTCAGGGGCGGGATGCGGGGCCCGTGACCGGGGTCACTCGTTGGCGGCGCGGGGGCGGTCGCCGTCCTCGTACTGGTCGAAGAGGGGGGTACGGCCGCGCTCGCGCGAGCGGCGGGCCGAGGCGGCCGGGGACGCGGAGGAGGCGCCGCCGCGGGGGCGGGTGCGGGCGTGCGGGAGGCCGTCCGCCGGGCGGTCCTCGGCGGCGGAGGCGGCCGGCTGCTCGGCCGCGGGCGGCGCCGCCGCGTCCTGCTCCGGGATGACCGCGCTGGAGCGGGCCGAGCTCCAGGTGCCGGGCGCACCGAGGTCGACGTCGGAGGTGGCGCGCGGGGCGACCGGCGCGGTCACGTACGTCGGCAGCGGCACCGGTACCGGGTCCCAGCTGTCGCCGTGGCCGGGCCGGCGCTGCCGCTCGCGCTGCTGGTCGACCCACTCGGCGTGGTCGGTCTGCTCGACGAGGGCGCGGCGGTCGGCGGCGAGCGCGGACATGCCTGTGCCGGTGTGGTGGGTCTCGGTGGCTGGGCCCTCGTCCGGTTCGTCGGCGCCGAGTTCCGCCTCGACGGCCACGGCCGCGGCCGTGCGCCGGCGCGGCTGGCGCTCGCGCAGCCGCTGGGCCGCGATCTCGGCGCGGCGGCGGTCCATCTGGTAGGCGAAGCGGCGGCGCTCCTGGGAGCGCAGGTAGACGATGTACGCGCTGAGCATGACGGCGGGGACGCCGGGCGCCCAGAGGAAGGCGAGTCCGCCGACGGCGGCGACGACCGCGCCGATCGTGAAGCCGAGGAAGAGCAGCACGGTGGTACGCCGACGGCGCGCGAGCACCTTCGAGCGCCGGGCGCGCGCTGCCGCCGCCTGCGCCGAGGGCGCGCGCTGCGGGGCCGGCCCGCGCTGCTGCGCCGGGAGGGACGGGGCTTGAGGGGTCGTCGGCGCCGGGGCGCCGGCCTCGTCGTGGGCCGGCTCCGGGCGCGCGGACGCCTTGGGGTCGGTGTCCGCCCGCGCCTGACGGCGAGCCGGAGGCAGATCCGTGTCCGTCCGCGCCTGACGGCGGGCCGGAGGCAGGTCCGCGTCCGCCCGTACCTGACGGCGGGCCGGGCGCATGGCGAAGGCCCGGACGTCCACCGAGTCGGTGACCGCGCCCGGTTCGCCGGAATCCGGCTCCCCCTCCTGGGCGGAGCGCGTCCGCAGGTCCTTGGCGTACCGGCGCTCCATACCCGCCCGTCCGGACAGCAGCCGGATGGCGGTGCTGAAGCGTTCCGTCGGACGGGCCTCGTTCAGCTCGTCCTGCCTACGGAGCCACATCGGCACCAAGTAGGCGGCCCAGGCCCCGACGATGACTGCGTAGATGAGGCCGCTGCTGCTCACGTCTCACACGGTAGAGGGGTTTGCGTGAGGCCATCTGCCAATTGAGCCGGTGTGTCGCACGATCTGGCTGATATTTCGAACTTTTTTTGCGACCGATGCGATCAGCGGACTGCCCGAACCCGCGAATTCAATGCCAAGAGATGGTCACCAGGCGATCAATTTCGAACACATATTCAATTCGAGAGCGGGGTCACTTGAGGTGCTCGGGATTGCCCGGCGCCCCGCCGCTCGTGTGCCGCGCGGCCCTCTCGGAGCGTGCCCGCTGCCAGCGGGTGAGCAAACCGTCCGGCACCTCTTCCGCGGTGAGCGCGAAGACCATGTGGTCGCGCCAGGCCCCGTCGATGTGCAGATAACGCGGCCGCAGCCCCTCCTCGCGGAATCCGAGTTTCTCCACCACCCGGCGGCTCGGCCGGTTCTCGGGGCGAATGCAGACCTCGATGCGGTGCAGCCCGACGGAACGGAAACAGTGGTCCACGGCGAGCGCGACGGCCGTCGGCATCACCCCGCGCCCGGCCACCGACTCGTCCACCCAGTAGCCGACGTGCCCGGAGCACATCGACCCCCAGGTGATCCCGGCGACCGTCAACTGGCCGACCAGCCGCCCCTCGTACTCGATGACGAAGGGGAGCATCCGGCCGGAGTTGGCCTCCGAGCGCAGGTGGCGGACCATCTGGCGGTAGGTCGGCCGGTGCGCGATCGGCCCGCTCGGCGTGGGCGGCGGGATCGTCGCCTCCCAGGGGCGCAGCCAGTCCCGGTTGCGCCGGTTCACCTCGCGCCAGACCCGCTGGTCGCGCAGCCTTATCGGCCGGAGGACGACTCCCGCGTCCGCCAGCACGACCGGCCAGGAGGGGGTGTTCAGCTCGCACCCCCGGTGCCGGGCCCGGGGTGGTCGCCGCCGCGGATCTGCTCGACGGCGTGGACCAGCAGCGGCTCCAGGACGGCGAGGCCGTCGCGGACCCCGCCGGTGGACCCGGGCAGGTTGACGATCAGCGTGCCGCCGGCCACCCCGGCCAAACCCCGGGAGAGCGCGGCGGTCGGTACCTTGTCGCGGCCGTACGCGCGGATCGCCTCCGCGATGCCCGGCACCTGGCAGTCCAGGACCGCGCGGGTGGCCTCAGGGGTCCGGTCGGTGGGCGAGATGCCCGTGCCGCCGGTGGTGACGACCACGTCGTAGCCCGCCGCCACGGCCGCGCGCAGGGCGGCCTCCACGGGGTCGCCGTCGGGCACGACCTGTGGACCGTCCACGGCGAAACCGAAACGCTTCAGGGCGTCGGCGATCAGCGGGCCGCCGCGGTCCTCGTAGACCCCGGCGGCGGCCCGGTTGGAGGCAGTGACCACCAGGGCGCGGCGGGCCGTGCCCCCGGCCGACGCGTCCTGTGTCATGCCCGGCTCCAGTCGCCCGACTTGCCGCCCGTCTTCTCCTCCACCCGTACGTCCGTGATGACCGCTCCCTTGTCGACCGCCTTGACCATGTCGATCACGGTGAGCGCGGCAACGCTCACCGCGGTGAGGGCCTCCATCTCGACGCCCGTACGGTCCGTCGTCTTCACGGTGGCCCGGATCTCCACGGCGTCGTCCGCGACCGACAGGTCCAGTTTCACACCGGACACCGACAACGGGTGGCACAGCGGGATCAGGTCCGGTGTCCGCTTGGCCCCCATGATGCCCGCGATGCGCGCGGTGGCCAGGGCGTCGCCCTTGGGCATCCCCTCACCGCGCAGCAGCTCGACCACGCGGGGCGAGACGAGGACCCGGCCGCTCGCGCGGGCGGTGCGCGCGGTGACGTCCTTGCCGGACACGTCGACCATGCGGGCCGCGCCCGCGTCGTCGATGTGCGTCAGTCGGTCCTGCGCAGGGGCTCCGGGGGTCTCCCCCCGGGAAGGCTCAGTCATGCTGTGTGGCGCTCCCGGTCCTGGCCCGTCGCGGTGCGGTGCACGGACCTGCTCTGTGCGCGACACGGTACCGCCAAGCCGGGCCGCTCAGCCGAGCAGGACCACCCCGACCTCGGCGCCGGGCTCCACCGACTCGGTGTCCTCGGGTACGACGATCAGCGCGTCGGCCTGCGCGAGGGCCGCGATCAGATGGGAGCCGGCACCGCCGACCGGGGTCACCGCACCGTCGGCGAAGCTGCCCCGCAGGAACTGTCTGCGGCCCTTCGGCGAGGTCAGGGCCTTGTCCCCGGCGAGCGTCGCCCGGGTCGTCGGCCGGTGCACGTCCGGCAGGCCCATCAGGGTGCGGATCGCGGGCCGGACGAACAGCTCGAAGGACACGTACGACGACACCGGGTTGCCGGGCAGCGCCAGCAGCGGGGTGTGCTCGGGGCCGACGGAGCCGAAGCCCTGCGGCTTTCCGGGCTGCATGGCGAGCTTGCGGAACTCCACGCCCGCGCCCGGCTCGTCCTCGTCCCCGACGTGGGACAGCGCCTCCTTGACGACGTCGTACGCCCCGACGCTCACGCCTCCGGTGGTCACCATCAGGTCGGCACGGACGAGCTGGTCCTCGATGGTGGACCGCAGGGTGTCGGCGTCGTCGGCGACGGCACCCACCCGGTAGGCGATGGCTCCCGCGTCCCGGGCGGCGGCGGTCAGGGCGAAGCTGTTGGAGTCGTAGATCTGCCCGGTGGCCAGCGACTCGCCGGGCTGGACGAGCTCGCTGCCGGTGGACATGACGACCACGCGCGGGCGCGGGCGCACCCGCACCGTGCCGCGGCCGATCGCGGCGAGCAGCGCGATCTGCGGCGGGCCGAGGACCGTCCCGGCCTCCAGCGCGAGAGCACCGGCCTTGACGTCGCTGCCCTTGGTCCGCACGTGCGCGCGTGCCTCCGCGGGGCGGTGCACCCGCACCTGTCCCTCGGCACCCTCGGGTGACAGGCTGCGCGCCCGCATCCCGCTGACCGGCCCCTCGCCGAGCCCGCCGTCGGTCCACTCGACGGGTACGACGGCCTCGGCACCCGGGGGCAGCGGGGCGCCGGTCATGATCCGGGCGGCCTGGCCGGGGCCGACCCGGACGAGGTCGGCGGCGCCCGCCGCGACGTCCCCGACGACCTCCAGAACGGCCGGGTACTCCTCGCTCGCGCCCGCGACGTCCGTGACCCGCACCGCGTAGCCGTCCATGGAGCTGTTGTCGAACGGCGGCAGGGAGAGCGGCACCGTGACGTCCTCGACCAGGACGCAGCCCTGGGCGTCGAGCAGCTGCAGCTCGATCGGGTCGAGGGGGCGGACGGTGCTGAGGATGTCCTCCAGGTGCTCGTCCACCGACCACAGGTGGTCCTGGCCGGCGGAACGGGTCGCGGTGCTGCTCAAGGTGCTACATCTCCTCGGCTACGTAACTGCGAAGCCAGGCACGGAAGTCCGGGCCCAGGTCTTCACGTTCGCACGCGAGTCTGACAATGGCACGCAGATAGTCGCCACGGTCCCCGGTGTCGTAGCGCCGGCCCTTGAAGACGACGCCGTGCACCGGGCCGCCCGCCTTCTCCTCCTGGGCGACCTGCTGGAGGGCGTCGGTGAGCTGGATCTCGCCGCCGCGGCCCGGCTCGGTCTTGCGCAGCACGTCGAAGATGCCCGCGTCCAGCACATAGCGGCCGATGACCGCGTAGTTCGACGGGGCGTCCGCCGCGTCCGGCTTCTCGACCAGGCCTGTCACCCTGACGACGTCGTTGTCGACCATGCCGTCCACGGCGGCACAGCCGTAGAGGTGGATCTGCTCGGGGGCGACCTCCATGAGCGCGATCACGCTGCCGCCGTGCTGCTCCTGCACGTCGATCATGCGCTGGAGCAGGGGGTCCCGGGGGTCGATCAGGTCGTCGCCCAGCAGGACGGCGAAGGGCTCCTGCCCGACGTGCGGGGCGGCGCACAGCACGGCGTGACCGAGCCCCCGGGGGTCGCCCTGGCGCACGTAGTGCATCGTGGCGAGATCGCTCGACTCCTGCACCTTGGCGAGCCGCGCGGCGTCGCCCTTCTTACCGAGCGCCGACTCCAGCTCGTAGTTGCGGTCGAAGTGGTCCTCCAGGGGGCGCTTGTTGCGCCCCGTGACCATGAGGACGTCGTCCAGTCCGGCCGCCACGGCCTCCTCGACCACGTACTGGATCGCCGGCTTGTCCACGACCGGCAGCATCTCCTTGGGAGTCGCCTTGGTCGCGGGCAGGAACCGGGTGCCGAGGCCTGCCGCGGGAATGACAGCCTTGCTGATCCTGGGGTGGGGGGACTGAGTCATGCCCGCAACCTTATCCGGTGTGTTTGTGGGGAATCTGTGGCTCTGATGAGAGAGCCCTCATCTGAGCATATTGAGAAGGGTAAGAGAACGGCCTGTGGAAAACGTCGGACGGACGGCCGAGCCTGACAAGCGGAGGTTGCGGCGCGAGTTCCTCGCGGTGAGGAACGGGTTGACGGCGGATGTCGTCACGGAGACGGGCCGCACGCTGGCGGAACGCGCGCGGGAGCTGCCCGAACTGGCGCGTGCGCGCACGGTGGCGGCGTACGTCTCCGTGGGGAGCGAACCCCCCACGCGCGCGCTGCTGGACGCGCTGCGCGCGCGGGACGTGCGGGTGCTGCTGCCCGCGCTGCTGCCGGACAACGACCTGGACTGGGGCGAGTACAGCGGTCCGGACTCCCTGGCCCGGGTCCAACATGGCGGGAAAATGGCGTTGTTCGAGCCGTCGGGCGAGCGTCTCGGCCCGGACGCCGTGATATCCGCGGACTGCGTGCTGCTGCCCGGTCTCGCGGTGGACGGGCGCGGGATGCGGCTGGGCCGCGGCGGAGGGTCGTACGACCGTGTCCTGGCCCGCCTGGACCGCGCGGGCGCGCATCCGGCCCTGGTGGTGCTGCTCTACGACACGGAGGTCGTCGACCGGGTGCCGGCCGAGGCGCACGACCGCCCCGTGCACGCCGTGGTGACGCCGTCGGGTGTGCGCCGCTTCCGCGCGTGACGCCCTGCATCCCGTAGGGCGGACGAACGGCCCCCCACGCGCGCGTGGAGGGCCGTGTGCCGGGCTGGGCCGGGCCTCAGGGCTTGAGGACCAGCGTGTCGCTCGTGCTGTCGTCGACCGCCTTCGTCGAGAACGACCAGGGCAGTAGTTCACCCTTGACCCATTTGTCGGTCTGGTCGGTGTAGTGGGCGCTGTACGCGTGCCCGGAGGCGCCGGTCAGGTTGATCCACTTCGACTTGTCGAGGTCGGCCATGTTGACGACCATCCGCATCGACGGCACCCATTCCACGCCGTAGCCGCCGGCCGCGTTCCAGCCGGTCGCGTCGACCGCGGCCTCGCCGCCGCCGAGCTTCCAGGGACCGCGGTTGAGGACGTACTGCAGGATTCCGGGGCCCTCGGTGCCGAGGGTCTGGTTCTTCAGGAACAGCCGGTGCAGCCGTCCCCAGCTCCAGGTGTCGATGTCCTTGCCGAGCTTGGCGGTCAGCTCCCAGCGGGCGTCGATCATGGCGCGGGCGAACAGCTGGTCGCGGTTGACGGCGCCGGGGCGGGCGTTGGCACGCGAGGCGGGGGTCTTCCACCAGTCGCTGTCCGGCTTGTCCAGCAGGTTGCGGACCACCTCGAACCAGCGGTCGCCGCCGTCGGGCTGGGCCTGGTCGGCGTCGCGCTCGCCGCACTCGCGCACCTTGGTGTCGTCGTCCAGCGGCCCGGTGCTGTCGATCTTGTCGACCCACAGGCACTGGCCCTTGACCCGCAGCTCCTTGGGCAGCTTGTTGCCGAAGGCGAGCTTGAGGATGTTGCGCCAGACGGCGTTGAAGTAGGCGGCGGCCGCGGAGTCGGAGGTCTGGGTGTAGTCCCAGCCCTCCAGGAGCTTCTGCGCCTGGCGGACGTCGGGGTCCTTCAGGTCGATCTTCAGCAGGTAGGGCGTCAGCATCCTGGCGATCTCACTGCTGTCGTCCAGTTGCATCTGCCGCATGTCGTCGGGGGAGATCCTGCCGCCGTCCTTGATCTTGGACTCGATCAGGTCGGTGATGCGCTGGCTGCGGGTGCCGTAGCCCCAGTCGGTGGTGAGGGTGTACGGGTACTTGTCCTTGTCGATCACGGCCTGGTTGGCGGTGACGATGTACCCCTGCTTCGGGTTGAACTCGTACGGCAGTTCGTCCTCGTTGATGAAGCCGGTCCAGCGGTACTTCTTGTCCCAGCCCGGCGCCGGGATGGAGCCGTCGTCCGACGCGGAGCGCGTGGGGATCTTGCCCGGCAGGGTGTAGCCGATGTTCTTCTTGTCCGCGTACACCAGGTTCTGCGAGGGCACGTCGAACAGGGCGGCGGCGGCTCGGAAGTCCTTCCAGTCCTTCGCCCGGTCCATCGCGAAGACGGCGTCCATGGTGGTGCCGGCGTCGAGGGCGGTCCAGCGCAGGGCGATGCCGTAGCCGTCACCGCGGTCGGGGGCGGCGGCCGCGACGCTCGCCTTCTTGCCGACCTCGACGAGTTCGTCGTCGCGGTCGGACAGCAGGGGCATCCCGTCGGCGGTCTGGCGTACGACGATCTTCTTGGCCTTGCCGCCGGCGACCTCGATGGTCTCCTCGCGGTTGGTGAACGGGCGCACCTTGCCGTCGTACAGGTAGCCGTCGCCGGTGAGCTTCTCCAGGTAGAGGTCGGTGACGTCGACCCCGGAGTTGGTCATGCCCCAGGCGATGTCGGCGTTGTGGCCGATGACCACGCCGGGCATGCCGGCGAAGGTGTAGCCGGTGACGTCGTACGGGCACGCGCCGGAGACCGTGCGGCAGTGCAGGCCCATCTGGTACCAGACGGAGGGCAGCGACGGGGACAGATGCGGGTCGTTGGCGAGCAGGGGCTTGCCGGTGATCGTGTACTTGCCGGCGACGACCCAGGAGTTCGAGCCGATACCGTGGCCGTTGACGCCGACGGCGGTCGGGACGTTGTCGAGGACCTTGTAGAGGCTGGTCAGCTGCGACGTGAGGGCCGAGCCGCCCGTGCCGGAGCCGGTCCCCGTGCCGTTCGTCGTGCCGTTCGCGCCGGTCGTGCCCGTCGCGACCTGGGAGCCGCTCTGCGAGCCGCCCTGCTGGAAGCTCTTGGTCAGCGTGTCGTACTGGCCCTCGCGCACGATCGGCTTGTTCCGGCTGTACGGGTACTCCGGGTACAGGTCGGCGATCTGCTGCGGGCCGAGACGGCTGGTCATGAGGGCGCGGTCGATCTCGTCCTGCATGTTGCCCCGCAGGTCCCAGGCCATGGCCTTGAGCCAGGAGACCGAGTCGACCGGCGTCCACTGGGCGGGTTTGTAGTCGTTGGTGAACCCGAGGGCCGCGTACTCCAGGGAGATGTCCTTGCCGCTCCTGCCGTGCAGGTAGGCGTTGACTCCCTTGGCGTACGCCTGGAGGTACTTCTTGGTGGAGGCCGACAGCTTGGTGTCGTACTCCTTCTTCGCCACCCGGTCCCAGCCGAGGGTCCGCAGGAACTCGTCGTTCTTGACCTGGCTCTTGCCGAACATCTCAGACAGGCGCCCGGAGGTCATGTGGCGGCGCACGTCCATCTCGTAGAACCTGTCCTGCGCCTGGACGTACCCCTGCGCCATGAACAGGTCCTGGGGCGAGGAGGCGTAGATCTGCGGGATGCCGTAGCCGTCCCGCTTCACGTCGACCGGGCCTGACAGGCCGTCGAGCGTGATGGTTCCCGTGGTCTGCGGGAAGGAGGCGCGGACGGTGCTGATCGACCAGTACGCCCCGTAGGCGATGCCGCCGATGATGGCCAGGACGAGCACCAGCACGACGAGTCGGGCTTTTCGCCCCTTCTTCCTGCCGGACTTGCCGGGCTTGTCACCCGTTGTGGCGGTGGTGTTGGGGGGCATCGCTGTCCTTGCTGTCCTAACGCGAGCGGCAGGCGGTACTGGAGTGCTGGAGCAACCATAGGCGCAGGGCTCCGTGCCACTTGACGCGGAGTCGGGAACAAGCACGCACGGACGTTCGATCTTGCCCGGGCCGAGCGTCAAGAAAGCGTCAAGAGTTAGGTAAGGTAACGAAGTAACGGGACCGCGCAAGCAAGTACCGGGACCGCGCAAGCACTGCCGTGAAAGTACTCAGGGGAGGAAGCGCCGCTGACTGTTCACCACCTCAACCAGCTTCTGCTCGTCGGCTCGATCGTCCTGCTCGTCGCCGTGGCGGCCGTACGGCTCTCGTCCCGCAGCGGGCTCCCCAGCCTGCTCGTCTACCTGGGCATCGGCATCCTCATGGGCCAGGACGGCGTGGGGGACATCCACTTCGACAACGCCGAACTGACCCAGGTCATGGGATACGCGGCCCTGGTCGTGATCCTCGCCGAGGGCGGTCTGGGCACCAAGTGGAAAGAGATCCGGCCGGTGCTGCCGTCCGCCTCCGTGCTCGCCACGGCGGGCGTCGCGGTGAGCGTCGGGGTCACGGCGGCGGGCGCGCATCTGCTGGTGGGGCTGGAGTGGCGGCAGGCCCTCATCATCGGGGCCGTGGTGTCCTCCACGGACGCGGCTGCGGTGTTCTCGGTGCTGCGCAAGATCCCCCTCCCCGCGCGCGTGACGGGCACGCTGGAGGCGGAGTCCGGCTTCAACGACGCCCCGGTGGTCATCCTCGTCGTCGCCTTCTCCACGGCGGGCCCGGTCGACCACTGGTACGTCCTGCTGGGCGAGATAGCCCTGGAGCTGGCCATCGGCGCCGCGATCGGCCTCGCGGTGGGCTGGTTCGGCTCCTGGGGACTGAAGCACGTGGCCCTGCCGGCCTCCGGTCTCTACCCGATCGCCGTCATGGCGATCGCCGTCACCGCCTACGCGGCCGGCTCCCTCGCGCACGGCAGCGGCTTCCTGGCCGTCTACCTGGCCTCGGTGATGCTCGGCAACGCCAAGCTCCCGCACTGGCCGGCCACGCGCGGCTTCGCCGAGGGGCTGGGCTGGATCGCCCAGATCGGCATGTTCGTCCTGCTCGGCCTGCTGGTCACCCCGCACGAACTGGGCGACGACGTCTGGCCCGCCCTGGTGACCGGGCTGGTGCTCACGATGGTGGCCCGCCCGCTGAGCGTGGTGTTCAGCCTCGCGCCGTTCCGGGTGCCGTGGGCGGAGCAGGCGCTGATGTCCTGGGCGGGACTGCGGGGCGCGGTGCCCATCATCCTGGCGACGATCCCGATGGTGAACGGCGTCGTGGGCAGCCACCGCATCTTCAACATCGTCTTCGTCCTCGTCGTCGTCTACACCCTGCTCCAGGGGCCGACCCTGCCCTGGCTGGCGCGGACCCTGCGGCTCGGCGAGAAGGGCGAGGCGGCCGACCTCGGCATCGAGTCGGCGCCCCTGGAGCGGCTCAGTGGGCACCTGCTGTCCATCTCCGTCCCCGAGGGCTCGCGGATGCACGGCGTCGAGGTGGCCGAGCTGCGGCTGCCCGCCGGCTCCGCGGTCACCCTCGTCGTCCGCGGAGGAGAATCGTTCGTTCCGTTGCCGTCGACCGTGCTGCGGCACGGGGACGAACTCCTCGTGGTCGCCACCGACCCGGTCCGCGACGCGGCGGAACGCCGGCTGCGCGCGGTCGCCCACGGCGGCAAGCTGGCGGGCTGGCTGGGCACGAACGGGACGCGCTAGCGGCAGCGGGGGTTCATTCCGGTTGAAATAGGCCCCAATTGCGCCCCCATGGGTCGCTATGGGTCGTTCAATCCCAGGCGTACGGCCCTGACGTGCTCGCTTTCACAGGCGCACAAGCCTTTGATCCCTGTAGGATAAAGGCACACTGATCGAACCAACTCCGCCTGACGCAGAGCTGGCGCGACCGTATGGCGGCCGGGACACCCTTATCGCAGAGGCTCCGGTATCTACCGCAGTTCCGCGCGAGAGGACAGCTTTCGGCGCCCCCACGACGGGCGCGCTACCAGGCCGAAGAAAGGCACGGGCCGTGGCGTCCACGGTCACCAGCGAGCAGGCGGCGAACTCGCCCGCTCCGCCCCGACCGGGATACGGCCGGCTGCTGCGCACCCGCGGCGCCTGGACGTTCCTGCTCCCCGGCTTCGCGGCACGCCAGCCGTTCGCGATGCTCACCATCTCCATCGTGCTGCTCGTCCAGCACACCACCGGCTCGTACGGCGCCGCCGGTGCCGCCGCGGCCGTCACCGGCGTGGCCATGGCCCTGTTCGCGCCGTACAGCGGCCGTCTCGCCGACCGCTACGGGCAGCGCGCCGTCCTGCTCCCCGGCGTCCTCGTGCACACCCTGTCCGGGCTGTCGCTGACGGCGCTCGCCCTCGCGCACGCCCCCCTGTGGGCGCTGTTCGTCGCGGCCGTCCCGACCGGCGCCTCGGTGCCCCAGATCAGCCCCATGGTGCGGGCCCGCTGGGGTGTGAAGCTGCGGAACTCGCCGCTGATGACGACCGCCGCCGCGTTCGAGTCCGTCACCGACGAGCTGACCTTCGTCTTCGGCCCGCTACTGGCCACCGCCCTGTGCACCTCCGTCACCCCGGCCGCCGGTCTGGTCACCGAGGCCGGGCTGACGCTCGTCGGCGGCCTGCTGTTCGCCGCCCAGAAGGGCACGCAGCCGTCGGTGACGCCCCCGGCCGGCCACGCGCGCGTGGAGCACGTCTCCGCACTGCGCGTACCGGGCGTGCGCGTGCTGGCCGTGACCTTCCTGGGCATCGGCTCGGTCTTCGGCGGCATGCAGGTCGCCCTGGCGGCGTTCACCGAGTCGATCGGCGAGCCCGGCCTGAACGGCGTCCTGTACGGCACCTTCGCCGCCGGCAACATGCTGTCCGGCATCGCCTGCGGAGCCATCGCCTGGAAGGTCGCCCCGCAGCGACGTCTGGTGATCGGCTACGTCGCGCTCGCGCTCACCGCGTCCGCCCTGTGGACGGCGCACTCCGCGCTGCTGCTGGCGGGGCTCGGCCTGCTGGTCGGCATGTGCATCGCCCCGGCGCTGATCACCGGCTACACCCTGGTCGAGAGCCTGGTCCCGGCCGGCGCCCGCACCGAGGCGTTCACCTGGCTGACCGGCGCCGTCGCGCTGGGCCAGGCCGCCGCCGTCACCGTCGCCGGCCAGCTGGAGGACCGGCTGTGGGGCGGCGCCGGGTTCCTGGTGCCGATGGGCGGCACGGTCCTGGCGCTGGCGACCCTGCTGGCGCTGCGCTCACGGCTCGCGCCCCGCGCGCGGAACCGTACCGTCGCACGTGGCGTCGGTCACCGCGTGCCGGTGACAGTGGACTGATCCCCGGGAATGCGTCACTATGGACCGTCGTTAGCACTCATTGAGTGAGAGTGCCAGGAGGAAGACAGTGCCGACCTACCAGTACCAGTGCACCGCGTGCGGCGAGGGCCTCGAGGCGGTGCAGAAGTTCACCGACGACGCCCTGACCGAGTGCCCCAGCTGCCAGGGACGCCTGAAGAAGGTGTTCTCCGCGGTCGGCATCGTCTTCAAGGGCTCCGGCTTCTACCGCAACGATTCCCGCGGCTCCTCGTCGAGCAGCAGCCCGGCGTCGAAGCCGTCCGCGTCGAGCTCGTCGTCCGACGCGAAGTCGTCGTCGGCCTCGTCGTCCTCCTCTTCGGCGTCTTCCTCGTCGACGTCCTCGTCGTCCTCCTCCTCGACGGGTTCCGCGAGCAGCTCGGCCGCCTGAGAGGCCGACTGAGACCTCTTCCGGGGACCCTGCCGCCGTACGACGGCAGGGTCTTCGGCGTTGTCCGGCACCGGCTCCGGCTCCCCCGCCGCCGGTCTTCCGCGTCCCCGCAGGGGCGTCTCGCGGGCTCGCACGCTCGTCTAATGTGCTTGTCATGGCGAACGCAGAGATCGGCGTAATCGGCGGCTCGGGTTTCTACTCGTTCCTCGACGACGTGACCGAGGTCCGGGTGGACACCCCCTACGGGCCGCCCAGCGACTCCCTCTTTTTCGGCGAGATCGCCGGCCGGCGGGTCGCCTTCTTGCCCCGGCACGGCCGCGGCCACCATCTGCCGCCGCATCGCATCAACTACCGCGCCAACCTGTGGGCGCTGCGCTCCGTCGGCGTCCGCCAGGTCCTCGGCCCGTGCGCCGTGGGCGGCCTGCGCGCCGAGTACGGGCCGGGCACGCTGCTGGTGCCGGACCAGATGGTCGACCGTACGAAGTCCCGCGAGCAGACCTACTTCGACGGACTGCCGCTGCCGGACGGCGGCCTGCCGAACGTGGTGCACGTGTCCATGGCCGACCCGTACTGCCCGAACGGCCGCGCCGCCGCGCTGAAGGCGGCCCGGGGCCGGGACTGGGAGGCGGTGGACGGCGGCACCCTGGTCGTCGTCGAGGGGCCGCGCTTCTCGACCCGCGCCGAATCGCTGTGGCACCAGGCGCAGGGCTGGTCGGTGGTGGGCATGACCGGCCACCCGGAAGCGGCCCTCGCCCGTGAGCTGCAGCTCTGCTACACCTCGCTGACCCTGGTGACCGACCTCGACGCGGGCGCCGAGACCGGCGAGGGCGTCTCCCACGAGGAGGTGCTGCGCGTCTTCGCCGCCAACGTGGACCGGCTGCGGGGTGTTCTCTTCGACGCGGTGGCGGCCCTGCCGGCGACGGCGGCGCGGGACTGCCTGTGCGTGGACTCGCTCGGCGGGATGGATCCGGGGTTCGAGCTGCCCTGAGGGTGTTGGGCGTTGCGAGGGCGGAACTCCACGTTCGAGTGAGCGAGTTGTCCACAACCCGTCGGTAGTCCACGGGCTCCGACGGACTTCGGCGCGAGGCGTCATCGTGGCAGGGCCAACCGAATCCCTCGTCGCAGGCGGTGACCCCCATGCCCGTCATGTCCTCGCCCTCCTCCCTCTCCTCCCTCTCCTCCCCGTCCTGGTCCTCCTCGGCCTTGCCGCACTCCCCCGCCGGGCCGCCTGGCCGCCTCCCGCGTCCCCTCGGCACGGACGCGCCCGCGACCCGTGAGGTCCCGGACTTCGCGCCCGTGCGGGTGCGCGGCGGGCGGTACCGGCTGCAGCGTCTCGTACGGCGGCGCGGGCGGGCCGTGGCCGCCGGTCTCGTCGTGACCGCGGCGGCGCTGGTGGCGGCCGGCCCGCGGACCTCCGCGGACCCGCACCCCGCCGAGCGGGCCCGTGGGCGTCCCGTGGCCCGGCCCGCCCAGCGGCCCGGCCCTCCGGGAGCGGCCGTCGCTTCCGTCGGCGCACGGATGGTGACGGCGCCGGTGCGGATCGCGGACGCGGCGACCGTCCGGCTGCTGCGCCCCGGCGACCGGGTGGATGTCATCGCTGCGGAGGATCCTGCGGCAGGAGGCCGGGCGCGGGTGATCGCGCGCGGGGTGCGGGTGGCGCAGGTCCCCGAGCCCCTGGCGGGCACGGAGGGGGACGGCGCGCTGGTCGTGCTGTCGGTGCCGCGCGGTGCGGCGGCGCGTCTGGTGGGCGCGACGGCACGGCTGGCGGTGACCCTGTGCTGACCCCGACCCCACGGCCCCGTCCGCTCGACGGCCCCCCGGCGGGACCCGCGATCAGCCTTCCGATCGGTCCCTCGGCCGGTCCCTCGATCGGCCCCACGATCGAGCTACAGGATTGGACACGACGGCCGCCCGGTGCCGTATGTTGCGGAGCGCTTTGTTCCACACCCTGTCGATACGAGGAGAGTCCCCGAGGTGAGCGCGAAGAAGGAGAAGACGGAAACGAGCGTCTTGCAGGGCTTCAAGGCCTTCCTGATGCGCGGCAACGTCGTCGATCTGGCGGTCGCGGTGGTCATCGGCGCCGCCTTCACGAACATCGTGAACTCGGTGGTGAAGGGACTCATCAACCCGCTGGTCGGCGCGGTCGGCACGCAGAACCTGGACAACTACAGCACGTGCCTCAGCAGTTCGTGCAAGGGGACGCACGGCATCCAGCTGATGTGGGGCTCCGTGCTCGGCGCGACGCTCACGTTCCTGGTGACCGCGTCGGTGGTCTACTTCCTGATGGTCCTGCCGATGGCGAAGTACCTGGCCCGGCAGGAGACCCGCCGCAAGGCCCGCGAGGGCGTTCCTGCGACGGAGGAGATCGTCGAGGTGACCGAGCTGGAGGTGCTCAAGGAGATCCGGGACGCGCTGGTCGCCCAGCGCGGTGGGCAGCACGACGCGATCATCAACCAGCGGGGCCCCCGGCACGACGCCCGCTGAGCGCTCTCCGGGCGGTCGCTCAGAGGTGGTGGGGCGGCTTCTCGTCGAGGAAGCGCTTCAGGTCGGCCGCGCTGTCGGCGTTCCCACGCTCGCCCCACCCGCGGTCGGTGTCGTCCGAGGACTGCTGGTTCAGCGGGTCGTCGAAGATCAGCGCGGCCTTCGGGTCGCGGGGCGCGGGCTCGGGGGCGGTACTCATGCCTCAAGGGTACGGCCCTCCCTCCGGCCCACCGGGGGTACGAGACGGGCGGCCAGGGGCCCAGGGCAGTCCATCCGTTTGTGCGCTTGTGAATCCGGCAACAGGATTTCGGCCCGGATTTCTGCTGTCCTGGGGGCATGACGTCGAGTTCCGCTGCCGCCTCCGCCTCACCGAGCGCACCCCAGCGCCAGGGGCCCCTGCGCCGACTGACCGCACGCGGGCGCGACGAACCGCACCGCGTCTCGTCCCCGCTGGAACTCTTCTTCGACCTGTGTTTCGTCGTGGCGATCGCCCAGGCGGGTGTGCAGCTGGTGCACGCCGTGGCCGAGGGCCACGCGGGGGCGGGGATCCTCAACTACGCGATGGTGTTCTTCTCCATCTGGTGGGCCTGGGTCAACTTCACCTGGTTCGCGTCGGCGTACGACAACGACGACGCGCTCTACCGGGTCGTCACCCTGGTGCAGATCGCCGGTGTCCTGGTGCTTGCGGCCGGTGTGTCCCGGGCCTTCGACCACCACGACTTCCTGCTGGTCTGGCTGGGCTACCTGATCATGCGCGTGGCGATGGCCGCGCAGTGGCTGAGGGCCGCGAGGTCGGCGGCCGGCGCGGAACGGACCGTGGCTCTCAGGTACGCGGCCGGGGTGCTGCTGTGCCAGGTCGGCTGGCTGGGCCTGGTGCTGCTGCCGGAGCCGGCCCGGCCCTGGGCGTTCCTGGTGATGGTGATCGTGGAGCTGGCGGTGCCGGTCTTCGCCGAGCGGGCCCAGGAGACCCCCTGGCACCCGCACCACATCGCCGAGCGGTACGGCCTGTTCACGATCATCGTGCTCGGGGAGAGCATCGCCGGGGCCACGGTCGCCGTGAAGTCCGCGGTGGACGACCACGACGCGCTGGGCGAGCTGCTGCCGATCGCGGCGGGCGGGCTGCTGATCGTGTTCGCCGCGTGGTGGATCTACTTCGTGGTGCCGATCCACGGACACCTGCGCTCCAACGGCCAGGCGTTCCTGTGGGGCTACGGCCACTACCTGATCTTCGCGTCGGCCGCGGCGATCGGGGCGGGGCTGGAGGTGGCGGTGGAGCAGGCGGTCGGCGCGGCGCACATCTCCACGCTGTCCGCCTCGGCCGCGGTGACGCTGCCGACGGCGCTGTACCTGCTGACCGTGTGGGTGCTGCACTCACGGCACTTCAAGGTGGGCATCGCCCAGCAGTTGGTGCTGCCGGGCACGGCGCTGCTGGTGATCTGCTGCACCTTCCTCGGCACCTGGGCGGTCCTCGCGGCGGGACTCGTGTCGGCCGCGGCGGTCGCCACCGGCACCACCCTGACGGCCCGCATGGCCTCCCGGAACCGGACCCTGCCCACCACACCGGCGGCCTGACCCGACGGGGTCCCCGGGCCCGGGCGACGCCGACAACCCGTGGAGCGGCGGGCCACGACGGCCTCGCCGTCATCCTCCGCCGCTGCGCCAGACTGGCCCCCATGACAGTGGACGCATTGACGGACGTGGCCGGGCTGCGCGTGGGGCACGCCGATCGCCGTGGGGACGGCTGGCTCACCGGCACGACCGTGGTCCTCGCCCCGGAGGGCGGCGCGGTGGCCGCGGTGGACGTGCGCGGCGGCGGCCCCGGCACCAAGGAGACCGACGCGCTCGACCCGCGCAACGTGGTGCGACGCGTGGACGCGGTGGTGCTGACCGGGGGCAGCGCATACGGACTCGACGCGGCGTCCGGGGTGATGGCCTGGCTGGAGGAGCGGCGGCGCGGGGTGCCGGTCGGCGTGGACCCGGCGCACGTCGTGCCGGTGGTGCCCGCCGCGTGCGTCTTCGACCTCGGCCGGGGCGGGGACTTCGGCGCCCGTCCGGATGCCGCGCTGGGGCGCGCGGCGGTGGAGGCGGCCGCGGCGAGCGAGCGCGGCGCGCCGGTGCGGGAGGGCTGTGTGGGCGCCGGCACGGGAGCCGTGGCGGGGCGGCTCAAGGGCGGGGTGGGCAGCGCGAGCACGCTGCTCGGCTCGGGGATCACCGTGGCCGCCCTGGTCGTGGCAAACGCCGCCGGATCGGTGCTGGACCCCGAAACGGGCACTCTGTACGGGGAGTTCTTCCAGGGGCGGGTGGAGTACCCGCGGGCGGCGGTGCACGAGGCCGCGCGGCGGCGGCTCGACGGGGCCGCCGCCCGGAACGCGCCGCCGCCGCTCAACACCACGCTCGCCGTGGTGGCGACCGACGCGGACCTGTCCAAGGCGCAGGCGCAGAAACTGGCGGGCACGGCGCACGACGGCATCGCCCGCGCCGTACGACCGGTGCACCTGCTGCACGACGGCGACACCGTGTTCGCCCTGGCGACCGGTGACCGCCCGCTCGACGGCCACCCCCTGGCCCTCAACGAGATCCTCGCGGCCGGCGCGGACCTGGTGACCCGCGCGATCGTCCGGGCGGTCCGGGCGGCCGAGCCGGTGGACGGACCCGGTGGAGTGTGGCCGTCGTACGGCGAGTTGTACGGCTCCAGACCGTGAATTGTCGCGGTTCTGTCACGTCAGGGCGCTGACGGTCACCGGCGGGAACCTCCCCCGGTGTCCCGGCCCTCTCTCCTGACGCCTGGACGGACCACGCACATCACAGCAACCTGGAGCAGCCCGTGACAACGCCGGACACCGCAGCACGGCGCACACTGGTGGCCTGTGCCGCCCTGATGGTCGGCGCCCTCACCCTGACCGCCTGTGGCGGCAACGCCAGCGCCAGCGACGACGGCAAGGCCACCGGCAGTCACAAGGAGAACACCCCGAAGACGTCGACGGCGAAGATCGTCATCTCGTCCGAGGACGGGGCGACCAACGCGTCCATCAACGCGACCGGTGTGAAGGTCAGCGGCGGCAAGCTGACCGATGTGAAGATGACGGTCGCCGGGTCGGGACAGGCCGTGGCGGGGGCGATATCGGCGGACGGCACCAGCTGGAAGCCGAAGGCCCAGCTGGAACGTGGCACGAAGTACCAGATCGCGGCGACCGCGAGGGACGCGCACGGGCTCACCGCCGCGGCCAACTCCATCTTCACCACCGTCACCCGGGCGAACAGCTTCATCGGCACGTTCACGCCGGACAACGGCACGACCGTCGGCGTGGGCATGCCGGTGCGGTTCGACTTCGACAAGGCGATCACCGACAAGAAGGCCGTGCAGTCGCACATCACGGTCGACTCCAGCAGCGGCCAGCAGGTGGTGGGCCACTGGTTCGGGAACAACCGGCTGGACTTCCGTCCCGAGCACTACTGGAAGGCCGGCTCCAAGGTCACGGTGAACATCGACCTGGAGGGCGTGCGGGGCGCGAAGGGCGTCACCGGCGTGCAGAAGAAGACGGTGTCCTTCACCGTCGGACGCTCGCAGGTGTCCACGGTCGACGTCAGCACCCAGACCATGACGGTGGTCCGGGACGGCAGGACGATCAAGACCGTGCCGGTCTCCACGGGCAGCCCCCAGCACACGACGTACAACGGGCAGATGGTGATCTCCGAGAAGTTCCAGCAGACCCGGATGGACAGCAGGACGGTCAACCTGGGCGGCGAGTACGACATCCCGGACGTGCCGCACGCGATGCGCCTGACGCGGTCGGGCACGTTCATCCACGGCAACTACTGGTACAGCCAGAGCAATCCGCCCTTCGGCCGTGAGGGCACCAGCCACGGCTGCGTCGGCATGGCGGACGTGAAGGGCGGCCAGGGCGCCACCAACGCCAAGTGGTTCTACGACAACTCGCTCATCGGGGACGTCGTCGTCGTGAAGAATTCCCACGACCGGACGGTGGACCCGGACAACGGCCTCAACGGCTGGAACATGTCCTGGAGCGCCTGGGTCGCCGGAAGTGCCACCTGACCGGCAGGGTTTGACGGCGGGGCCGGGTCGCGCGGGAACTTCTCGCGCGGCCCGCGCGTTTTCCGGGCAGACGTTTTCCCGGTTCCCGGGCACGATGTCCGACCGAGGGGCTACGGTATGCACCCACAAGGTGACATGCAGCGATGCCGGGAGAAACCTTGAGCGTTCCGTACGAGACGGCAGCGTACGAACCCGCCGAGTCGCCGGAGTCTCCGGAGGAGCACCTCGCGCGACTGCTCGGCCGGGCCCTGAACTCCTTCGAGCTGCCCGACGAGGTGCTGCGACGGTTGGACTGCGCGCTGGCGCACGACAGTTCGCTGCACTCCGCGCACCACAGCGCGGGCCTGCACCGGGAGACGTACCGGCACACCTGGCTGCTCGCCGACGGCTCGGCGGTCACTCTGTGGGAGCTGGTCCACAACACCGCCCCGGGCGGCGGCGCGCAGCACGAGGTGTACGTCGACGAGGAGGAGCTGCACACGGCCACGAGCCGGCTCGGGCTCCCCCCGCACACACCGGACTTCGAGCTGCCGGTGCTCACACAGCTGTCGGCGATCCCCGAGCCCCGGCACGTGTACGCGCCGGAGGACTCCGCGGACCACGTGCGCCGGCTGCTGCGCCGGGCGGAGAACACGGACCGGCCGGACCGCGAGACGGCGGCCCTGCTGGCCACCGCGGCGGGCCACCAGATCACCCAGGCGTTCGGCCGCCCGGCCCGCACCGGCCGGACGAACCTGAGCCTCGCCCTGTACGAGCACGCGTTCCTGCTCCCCGACGGCAGCGAGGTCTCCCTGTGGGAGGTCGAGCACACGGCCACGCCCGACGGCCGCCACATGTGCGAGGTCTACACGACAGAAACAGCAGCCCGCACAGCTATGGAACACCGAGCCACTCGCCAGTCCTGACCGAGGCAGAAACGGCCCGCGCCTCGCAGGGGCCGGGGCCGGGGGCCGTGCCCCGAAGGGGCGCGGGGCTGTGTCGATATGCGGCTCCGCCGCGCGGGCGCGACCAGCCACGACGGACCCGCGCCGAAGAGACGACCGCACACCCCCGAACTCGGCGGCCGCCATACTCACCCGTGCCCGAGCCGCCGAACCAATCCAGCGAACGCGTCCTGTTCGGCCGGAGTCAGTTCGACCACCTCTCTCGGCGGCCCCGCCTGCCGCTGGTGCGGCAGGCCCATGAGCGCACCGGCGCGATACCCCGCCGCGGACTCGACGCCGGGACGGCAGAGCTGGCGAACCAGGCGGGTCAGCCCGATCAGCCAGGCCAGGGACGCGACGGCGAGAAAGACCACGCCGGCCAGCTGGAGAGTCGAGACATGCTCAGGCATAGCCCCCAGTACACACCACGGCCCCGGACTTTGGTCCCGGACCGTGACGTATCTCGCAGGTGCCGTGAACAACTCACAGCGCGCCAAAGGGACAAGGGACGGGCCGCCCGGGTCAGGCCGCGACCGGCGGGGGCGCCTCCCTCGCCGCCGCCCCGGAGTCCACGGCCACGTCGCCGTCCGCTGCCCTCGGCGCCCCGCGCCTGCCCTTGAGGACGACCACCAGTCCCGCCGTGACACACGTGCCGACGGCGATGGCGAGCAGGTGGAGGAACGGGTTGCCGATCAGCGGCACCACGAAGACACCGCCGTGCGGGGCGCGCAGCGTCGCGCCGAAGGCCATCGGCAGGGCGCCGGAAAACAGGTTCGGAAACGAACCGGGCGCGATCGGACTTCCCCTCCCGCGCCCCCGCACGGAAGTGATCCGGCCCGCGGACAGCACGAAGCCCGGCACCGCCGCTAGGTGCCGGGCCTCGGGCTGCGAATCCCCGCTCAGGACACCAGTTCCCGCTCCCGCTCCTCCGCCCCGGCGGAGGCGGGCTCCTCGGCCGCACCGCCCTCCACGTGCTGCGCCGGGCGCTTCGGCAGCGCGGACATCAGCAGGAAGATGACGCCCATGATCGCGGCCACCCACCACAGGGCGTGCTGGAAGGCGTGCACGAAGGCCGCTCCGACCTGGTCGCGGGTGAGCCGTTCGCCGACGCTCCCGAAGAACACCACCGACACCAGGCCGAGGCCGAGCGCATTGCCCATCTGCTGCACGGTGTTGATCAGCCCGGACGCGGACCCGGCGTGCTCGCGCGGCACCTCGGAGAGCACCGCGTCGGTCAGCGGGGCGACGATCAGGCCCATCCCGGCGCCCATCACGACCAGCGGCAGCGCCATCTGCCAGGAGGCGATGGACTGGCCGTACCGGTGCGCCTCCCAGATGTAGATGAGGACGCCCGCCGCCATCACCAGCGCGCCCGCCTGGAGCACCTTCCGGCCGAACCTCGGCACCAGCTTCTGCACGCTCATCCCGGCCGCCGTGGACACCGCGATCGAGAACGGCACCCCGGTCAGCCCGGCGCGCAGCGGGGACCAGCCGAGGCCGATCTGCATGTACAGCGTCCAGACCAGGAAGAAGACGCCGAGCGCGACACCGAAAACGGTCTGTACGGCGATACCCGCGGCGAAGCTCTTGACCCGGAACAGGGACAGTTCGATCAGCGGGGAGCCGTCCCGGCCGGCCTTGCGCCGCTCGTACGCCACCAGCGCCGCGAACACCACGACCGCGCCGCCCATCGAGAGGTATCCCCACAGCGGCCAGCCCAGCTCGCGGCCGCGGGTGAGCGGGTAGAGCAGCATCAGCAGGCCCAGCGTCACCAGGGCCACGCCGACCAGGTCCAGCTTGAGGGCCTTGGGGGCCTTCGACTCGGTGATGAAGCGGCGGCCGAGGAAGAAGGCGACGACGCCGACCGGCAGGTTGATCAGGAAGATCGGCCGCCATTCGAGGCCGAACAGGTTCCACTCGGTCAGCAGCGCGCCGAGCAGAGGCCCGGAGACCGCGCCGAGCCCGATGATCGCGCCGAACAGGCCGAACACCTTGCCGCGCTCGTGCGGCGGGAAGGTGGCGTGCACGATCGACAGCACCTGCGGCACCATCAGCGCGGCCATGGCGCCCTGGAGGATGCGGGAGGCGACCAGCATCTCCGGGTTCGCGGCGAAGCCGCACAGCGCGGAGGCGACGGTGAAGCCGCCTATGCCGACCAGGAACAGCCGCCGGCGGCCGTGGATGTCGCCCAGCCGCCCGCCGGTGATCAGACCGGCGGCGAAGGCCAGTGCGTATCCGGCGGTGATCCACTGGATCTGGCTGAAGCTCGCGCCCGCGTCCTTCTGGATCGAGGGGATCGCGATGTTGACGATCGTCACGTCGACGAGGTCCATGAAGGCCGCCGTCATGACGATGGCCAGCGCGAACCACCGCCTCCGGTCGGCCGCGGTTTCGGCAGGCGCGGCGGATCCGGGAAGCGCCGCGCGCTCGGGAAGCGAGGTGTTGTGGCTGTCGTTCGGGGTCATGAGAACAAGCTAGAACCCCAGTAGGTCAGATCATGTCCTACTTATGGGGCATGCTCGATGGCATGACGACGGACACTCCGGCACGGCTGCTCCAGCTCCTCTCCCTCCTCCAGACCCCGCGAGAGTGGCCCGGCGGCGAACTGGCCGACCGGCTCGGGGTGTCCCGCCGTACCGTGCGGCGGGACGTCGACCGGCTGCGCGAGCTGGGCTATCCCGTGCAGGCCACGATGGGCGCCGACGGCGGGTACCGGCTGGTCGCGGGCAAGGCGATGCCACCGCTCGTGCTGGACGACGAGGAGGCCGTGGCCATCGCCGTCGGCCTGCGCGCCGGCGCCGGACACGCCCTGGAGGGCGTCGACGAGGCGTCGGTACGGGCGCTCGCCAAGCTGGAGCAGGTGCTGCCGGCCCGGCTGCGCCACCGGGTCTCCACGCTCCAGGCCGCGACCACCCCGTTGACCAGCGGCGACGGGGCGACCATCGCACCCGAGACGCTGACCGTCATGGCGTCCACGGTGGCCGGCCGGGAACGGCTGCGGTTCGCCTACCGGGCGAAGGACGGCAGCGAGTCGCGCCGGCTGACGGAGCCGTACCGGCTGGTCTCGACGGGTCGCCGCTGGTACCTCGTCGCCTACGACCTCGACCGCGAGGACTGGCGCACGTTCCGCGTGGATCGGGTGAGTGAGCCGTTCGCGACCGGGGCCCGGTTCACCCCCCGGGAGCTGCCGACGGGCAGCGCGGCGGAGTTCCTCCGGCAGTCCATCCACCGCCGGCAGGAGACGTACGCGTTCGAGGTGCGGTTCGCGGCGCCGGTGGAGTCTGTTGCGGCACGGGTACCGGCCTGGCTCGGGACACCGGAGGCGGACGGCGCCGACGGCTGCGTGCTGCACGGGACGTCGGGCGACCCCGTGGAGTGGCTGGCGGTGCGGCTGGCGATGACGGGGTACGAGTTCACGGTCCGGTCGCCGGATGAACTCGTCGAGTGCGTAAGCGCGTTGGGGGCGCGGCTGAGCCGGGCGGCGGGGTGAAACCGGGCCTGGTGGAGACGCGGTGCCGATGTGGCAGAATCTGGCATCCGGCGGTGCCACCCCGGCGTTCAGGTACGGGGTGGCCCGCCGTATTCGACACTCGGCGCGCAGGAGCCTCCGTCGCCCGCCCGCCGCCGCCTGCCACGGCCCGCGCCGCCCCGCCGTCGCGCCCCCCACGAAGAACAGCCGGGCTCCGGCGCCCGGGGGGGGTAGGCGCCGAAGCCCGGCTCTGGAAGGTCCCGACGCCGGGGGGGATGTGCGTCGGGACGTGGCTCTCAGGTGGTGGCCGGCCGTGCGGTACTGCGTGGGGGTGTGGAACCGGACGTGCGGGCTGGGGTCAGGCTGGTGAACCGTGGGGGGAGTGCGGTCCTGGGAGTGCTGTGAGGGCCCAACTCCGGGGCCCTGGAGGGTTTTTCCCGCGAACCCCGGCCTTGAAGCGGCGGTACCGCGCCATGTTTGCGCCGTCTTTCGCCACCCGGCGTACGCCGGTACGGCACACTCCGCTTGTGCCGCTACGGCGAACAACTCCCCGAGTCACGCGGCCGCGTGGGCGAGGACCGCGCCCGATCACGTGGTCGAGGACCGAGTCCGATCGCCTGGGCGAGGACCGCGCCCGGCCGCGTAGGCCAAGACCGCGCCCCGTCGTGTCGGCGAGGACCGTACTCGGCCGCCCCCAACGGTCACCTGGCACCGGACCAGTCGGCGAACCGCCTACGCCGCCGCGTCGAACCCGGTGTCGCGGGCCAGCTTCTTCAGCTCCAGCAAGGCGTGCTTCTCGATCTGGCGGATGCGCTCGCGCGTGAGGCCGTGCTCCTTGCCGACCTCGGTCAGCGTGCGCTCCCGGCCGTCGTCGATGCCGTACCGCATCTTGATGATGGAGGCCGTGCGCTGGTCGAGGCGGCCGATCAGGTCGTCCAGTTCCTCGCTGCGCAGCAGCGTGAGCACCGACTGCTCGGGAGACACCGCCGAGGTGTCCTCCAGCAGGTCGCCGAACTGCGTGTCACCGTCGTCGTCCACGGACATGTTCAGCGAGACCGGATCACGGGCCCAGTCCAGCACGTCGATGACGCGCTCCGGGTTCGAGCCCAGCTCGGCGGCGATCTCCGCCGGCTCCGGCTCCCGGCCGTGCTCCCGGTTGAACTCCCGCTGGACACGGCGGATACGGCCCAGCTCCTCCACCAGGTGGACGGGGAGCCGGATCGTGCGCGACTGGTCGGCGATGGAGCGGGTGATGGCCTGCCGGATCCACCAGGTGGCGTACGTCGAGAACTTGAAGCCCTTGCGGTAGTCGAACTTCTCGACGGCACGGACCAGACCCGCGTTGCCCTCCTGGATCAGGTCGAGCAGGGGCAGGCCACTGCGCGGGTAACGCCGGGCCACCGCCACGACCAGGCGGAGGTTGGAGCGGATGAAGACGTCCTTGGCCCGCTCGCCCTCGGCGACCAGCGCCTCCAGCTCCTCGCGGGAGGCTTCCGCCCTGGTCTCCTCGTCCCCTTCGAGAACCTGCCGCGCGAACACGCCCGCCTCGATGGTCTGGGACAGCTCGACCTCCTTGGCGGCGTCCAGCAGCGGCGTACGCGCGATCTCGTCGAGGTACATGCCGACCAGGTCGCGGTCGGCGATCTCGCCGGCGTGGGCGCGAACACTGCCTGCCGAGCCGCCTGTCTCGCCGGTGGCGGACTGACGACGGGCGACGGCACGGGTTGCCATGCGTGCTCCCTTGCGATGGTGGACTGGCGGGTGATCCTGACGAACGCTCGGCACTTCGGGGGCGGTCTCCGGTCTGTCTGCCGGAACTCTGGCCGAGTGCCCTGCATCCGATGGAAACAACGACTGGAATCCGGACAGAATTCCCAACCCGCCCCTCGATTTTTCTGATCTTGCAGTACCCTGTCGCCCCACGACGATTGCGCTCGGCCACCGGACCGTACGGAAGCGCAGGTCAGGCGAGGATTCGCGCCCGTCCCGCCGCCCCCGTGGATCTCCGTGGGCACCGCCGGAAAGAGACGCCCATCACGCCACTGTGCTGCTCGGCTCTCCCACACCGGTAGACGGCCCACTCCCCCGGAAGGTTGCCGCGACAGCGGACCGCGCCCTTCCCCGCCCCCCCCTGGCCGGCCCCTCAGCCGAACTGCACCGACCGCTTCGCCAGTCCCATCCAGAACCCGTCGATCACGGACCTCTGGTCGGCGAGTTCGCCGGCGGCCTCGGCCGCGCCCATGGTCACGAACAGCGGGGCGAAGTGCTCGGTGCGCGGGTGGGCGTAGCGGCCGGCCGGGGCCTTGTCCATGAAGTCCAGCAGGGTGTCCCAGTCGCGGTCCTCCAAGGCGCGCCGCCCCCAGTCGTCGAACTCGGCGGACCAGCTCGGCACGCCGCCGCCGGTGTGGCGCAGGGCGGCCAGGTTGTGGGTGAAGAACCCGGAGCCGACGATCAGCACGCCCTCGTCGCGCAGCGGGGCGAGCCTGCGGCCGATGTCCATCAGGCGGGCGGGATCGAGCGTGGGCATGGAGATCTGCAGGACGGGGATGTCGGCAGCCGGGAACATCTCGACGAGCGGGACGTAGGCGCCGTGATCGAGGCCCCGGTCGGCGATGTCCTGGACGGGGGTGCCGGGGGCGCGCAGCAGCTTGCGGACGGAGTCGGCCAGCTCCGGCGCGCCGGGGGCGCCGTAGCGGACCCGGTAGTAGTGCTCGGGGAAGCCCCAGAAGTCGTACACGAGGGGCACGGTCTCGGTGGCGCCGAGGGCGAGCGGGGCCTCCTCCCAGTGGGCGGAGACCATGAGGATCGCCCGGGGGCGGGGCAGGCCGGCGGCCCAGGCGGCGAGCTGGCCGGGCCAGACGGGGTCGTCGGCGAGCGGCGGGGCGCCGTGGCTGAGGTACAGGGCGGGCATGCGCTCCGGGGTGACGGGGCGGTGCTCCTCGGCGGCGAAGGACGACATGGCGGCGGCTCCCCAGGAAAAGTCCTTTAACTCTCAAACTTTTCTCTCCACCGTACGCCTCACCCACAACTAGTTCAAGTTTCAAGAACCCGCCCCGTACAGTGGATCCCATGAACACGGCAACGGACCCCGCCGACCGGCACCGCTGGCTCACCGACGACGAACAGCGCGTCTGGCGCGCCTATCTGCACGCCACGACCCTGCTGGAGGACCACCTCGACCGGCAGCTCCAGCGGGACGCAGGGATGCCGCACATCTACTACGGCCTCCTCGTCACCCTCGCCGAGGCGCCGCGCCGCCGACTGCGGATGACCGAGCTGGCGATGAGGTCGAAGATCACCCGCTCCCGGCTGTCGCACGCCGTCGCGCGCCTGGAGAAGAACGGCTGGGTGCGCCGCGAGGACTGCCCGGGCGACAAGCGGGGCCAGTTCGCCGTGCTCACCGAGGAGGGCCTGGAGGTGCTGCGGCGGACCGCGCCGGGCCATGTGAACGCCGTACGCCAGGCCATGTTCGAGCGGCTGACGCCGGAGCAGCAGAAGGCCCTCGGCGAGATCATGGAGATCGTCGCCGAGGGCCTTCAGCCCAACGAAGCGGGTGCGGACCTGCCCTGGCTCCGCTAAGCCGTCGCCGTACGCCCGGTCAGTGGGCCACCACCGGCACCGGCACCTCGTCCTCGACGCCCTGGCCGTCGCCCGTGGCCACCGTGGTGGAGCCTGGGCGGCCGGCGTTGATGAAGGTGAAGGCGATCAGCGCGGCCAGGCCGAGGATGCCGACGGCGAACCAGATCGCGGTGGTGTAGCCGTGCACCATGCCCTGCAGCCCGACCAGCTGCTGCTGCGGCTTGGAGGCGGCGCCGGCGATGTGGTCCTTGATGTACGACGTCTTCGCGGACGCGGCGATGGTGTTCAGCAGGGCGGTGCCGATCGCGCCGCCCACCTGCTGCGAGGTGTTGACCATCGCGGAGGCGACACCGGCGTCCCGGGGCTCGACACCGGTGGTGGCCAGGGACATGGCCGGCATGAACGCCGTACCCATGCCGAGGCCGAGCAGCAGCATCGCGGGCAGCAGCAGAGCGGCGTACGACGACCCGATCTCCATCTGCGTCAGCAGCAGCATGCCGATGCCGGCGACCAGGAAGCCGGGGCCCATGAGCAGCCGGGCCGGGGTCCGGGTCATCAGGCGGGCGCCGATCTGGGTGGAGCCCGTGATCATGCCGACGATCATCGGCAGGAACGCGAACCCGGTCTTGACCGGCGAGTAGCCCTTCACGATCTGCAGGTAGTAGGTCAGGAAGAGGAACAGGCCGAACATGCCGATGATGGCGAGGCCGAGCGAGAGGTAGACACCGCCGCGGTTGCGGTCGCGGACCACGCGCAGCGGCAGCAGCGGGGCCTTGACCCGGGACTCGACGAGCACGAACGCGAGCAGCAGCACCACGGAGGCGACGAACATCGAGACGGTCAGGGTGTCGCCCCAGCCGTCGGACGCGGCGCGGGTGAAGCCGTAGACCAGGGCGACCAGGCCGAGGGTGGAAAGGATCACGCCGGGGATGTCGAGCGGGGAGCGGTTGCGGCCGCCCTTGGGCTCACGGATGACGAAGTACGCGCCGAGCGCGGCGACGATCGCGAACGGCACGTTCACGAAGAAGGTCCAGCGCCAGTCCAGGTACTCGGTGAGGAAGCCGCCGAGGATCAGGCCGACGGCACCGCCGCCACCGGCGATCGCGCCGTAGATACCGAACGCCTTGGCGCGCTCCTTGGCGTCCGTGAACATCACGGCGAGCAGGGACAGCGCGGCCGGGGCCAGCAGGGCGCCGAAGACACCCTGGAGGGCGCGGGCGCCGAACATCATCGCGCCGGTGGTGGCGGCGCCGCCGAGCGCGGAGGCCGCGGCGAACCCGGTCAGACCGGTGACGAAGGCCCGCTTGCGGCCCCACAGGTCGGCGATCCGGCCGCCGAACAGGAGCAGGCCGCCGAAGGCGAGGGCGTAGGCCGTGATGACCCACTGCCGGTTGCCGTCGGATATGCCGAGGTCCTGCTGGGCGGAGGGCAGGGCGATGTTCACGATGGTGGCGTCGAGGACGACCATCAGCTGGGCGAGCGCGATGAAGACGAGCGCTTTCCAGCGGTTCGCGTCGCCGCTGTTGGCGGTGGCGCCGGGAGCCTTGAGGGCTGTTTCGGACATGGTGGTACCCACTTCGGGACTTCGTGACGGAAAAAGAGCAGGTGAGGGCAGGGTCGGGTGGGGGCAGCGGTCAGTGAGGCGGTGGGCGCCGGGCGCGGCGCGCGTACACAGAGGGAGACTGGTGCCGTCCCCCGGACTCATCGGCTACGGCGTGGTCGGTCGCGGCCGGATTCGGTTCCGCTGCCGGACTCGAAACGGTGACCGGACTCGGTTCGGTGACCGCCGGACCGGGCGGTTCAGTGACCGCCGGTCCGCGTGGTCAGCACTGACGCAGTTCCTCCAAGGTGATGGCCGTACCCGGAAGGACGGCGTGGGCCGGGGCCCGCAGCCCGTCCAGGAACAGCTGCAGATGACGGTGGACGAAGCGGTCGGCGACCAGGCAGTCCGTGCCGGCCGGGGGCCGGCTGATCTGCGCGACGCCTATCAGCAGGTCGCCGACGCCCACGTCGGGGCGGAGCTGGCCGGCCGACTTGGCTCTGATCATGACCTCCTCGACGAGGTGCTCGACCCGGGTGCGGGCCGCTTCCAGGTCGGGGTGGTGCTGGTCGAAGGTGCTGGACACCATCGGGCACAGCGCGCTGATCCGCTCGTCGGCGGCGCTGTGCGCGAAGCGTTCCAGCGCGGCGAAGGCGTCCCCCTCCGCGAGGGCCCGCTCGGCCGCCTCGGACGTACGGTCCATGACGGTGCAGACGACCTCGCGGACGAGGGCGTCGCGGTCGGGGAAGTTCCGGTACAGCGTGGCGTTGCCGACGCCGGCCCTGCGGGCGATCTCGTCGAGCGGCACCCCCGCGCCGTGCTCGACGAACATCTCCTGGGCGGCGGTGACGATCCGCTCCCGGTTGCGCAGGGCGTCGGCGCGGGGCCGGGGCACCTTGCGCTGTACGGGGGTGGCGGTCTGCACGGCGGACTCCTCGACTGCTGGGCTGATGGTGGCCGGCTGAGGCCGGCGACCTTCTCGAAGCTGGTGGCGATCCGGGGAAGCTCTCCCCGTTTCGTTCGGACACACTGCTAAACGGGGAACGGCTCCCCGTTTGTTTCCCATCTCGGGAAAGATTTCCGGTGACCTGGCTCACAGCACACACGGCGGCCCTCCGGGCGGCCGACTCACCCCACTTCACCCCGATTTCACACCCCTGCGGGCTGTAAATCCCACGATCGGTCGCCTCCAGCGCGCGCCTCCCGCGCCCGCGACACAGGGTGAGCGCATGGGTGCAGTCGGAAACCGGCGGCTGCCGTGGAGCGAAGGGTCCATGCATGCAGCCGCAGCCGCACCGCCGTCTCATACGCCCGCGCCGTGTGGCCGCCCTCGCCCTCGTGACCGCCCTGACCTTCGCGCTGAGCACCGCGGCCGGCACCGGCCACCTGGCCACTCCGACCACCGCGGGCCCCGTCGGCCAGGCCCGCACCCCCGCGCTCGCCTCCTGCATGATCAACGGCGGTCTCGGCGTCCAGATGACCGAGGGCATCCCCACCCCGGGCGGCTACGCCCCCTCCACCGGCACCGTCCACGCCCTCACCCTGATGATCGACTTCTCCGACGCGCCGGGCCGGGGCAGCGCCCTCAGCCGCTTCCACGAGTTCTTCCCGCAGACCCGCAAGTGGTTCGCGACCGCGTCGTACGGCCGTCTCGACTACCGCCCCGAGACCCCCATCCCCACCTGGCTGCGCATGCCCAGACCCTTCCGGTCCTACGGCATAGAGCGCGGCGCCCCCTTCGACCCCGGGTACCGGCAACTGGTCCAGGACATCGTGGCCGCCGCCGATCCCAAGGTGGACTTCCGCTCGTACGACCTGCTGAACGTGCTCGTCACCCCCAACGCGGGCCCCTCCGCACTCGACACGGTCCTGTCCGTGACGTTCGCGGGCAACAGCGAGGCCCCGGTCGCCGACGGCGTGCCCATCGCCAACGCGTCCTTCGTCTACTCCCGCCAGGACGACGGCTCCGGCTCCTACGCCAAGACCGGCTACCGCGTCCTGCCCCACGAGAACGGCCACGTCTTCGGCCTGCCCGACCTCTACACCCAGGCGGGCGGCGGCTCCGTCGGCCACTGGGACATCATGAGCGAGGACTGGGGCGCCGACAACGACATGCTCGCCTGGCACAAGTGGAAACTCGGCTGGCTGGACGCCTCCCAGGTCGCCTGCGCCGCCCGCTCCGGCTCCACCGACTACACCCTGACCCCGCTCTCCCGGGCGGGCGGCGGGAAACTCGTCTTCGTCCCGCTGGACGGGCGCACCGGCTACGCCCTGGAACTGCGCACCCAGAGCGGCAACGACGAGGACGTGTGCCGGCCGGGCATCCTCATCTACAAGGTCGACTCCACGATCGACACCGGCCGCGGCCCGGTCAAGGTCTACGACTCCCACCCGAACAGCGGCGGCTGCACCCGAAGCCCCAACGTCCAGGCCGAACTCTCCGACGCCCCCTTCACCCCGGGCGAGTCCTTCAGGGACGTACGGCACGCCGTGACGATCCGGGTCCTGGGAACCGACATGGACGGGAACTACCGGGTACGGGTGACGCGGGGCTAGCAGACACCGGCCCTCTCCACCAACATCCGCACACATTTCCTCAAGCGCGGCGTGCAACGGCGGCACGAAGGCGGCCAGTTCAAGATCCGGCACCTCATCCCCCGCCTCCAGCACGGCCCCCAGCACGGCGAGGAGCACCGCAGCCGCCTCCACAGCGTGCACATCGGCGAGCGCCTCCGGATACCCCCCCCCGTCCCGCGCGACGACGAACGCCTCCTTGCCGGTAGCCGGATCGACCCCGATGCTGCGGGCCCGCCCACACCCGCTCATACGGCACCCCCGATGCCGACGCACCCCTCAAGGGCGTCCCGCTCGCGCTCCCACAGCACGAGGTACGGCCGCACCAGCGGGGCTCCGTCAACGAAGACGACCTCGACCTGCGGCCGACTCCGGACCCCCTGACCGGCCCACCTCGCCGCGAGGTACGACGGCACGGCACCGGCCCGGCGCCTGCCGCGCGGCGGCAAAAGGAGGTCCAGGACAGCGCCCACTGGGCTGCGCACAGGTCGACTCCTACTCAGTCGTCTGTGGCCCTGGTGAGGAAGCAGCCGCTTCCCACCGCGGCCGCTGCGTTTCGAGCCCACCATATCCATAGATAACCGTGGATAACTACGGATGCATGGAAAGCCGTGGTCACCCACGCTGAACGGATGGAGCTTGATCGCACCCGTCCACTCTGGCGGCAGATCGCGGCAGAGATCATCAGCCGCATCGAGAACGGCACCTACCCGCCGGGCAGCCGCGTGCCGTCCACCTTGGAGATCGCCCAAGAGTTCAGCGTCGTCAACGCGACGGCGGCCAAGGCGATGCGCCACGTACGGGAGAAAGGTTGGACCCGGGGCGAAGTCGGCCTCGGCACCTTCGCCTCCGACCCCCTGCCCGGCTCCCCCGGCGCACCAAGCTAGCCATGCGGGCCTGACGCACCAGGCTCCATCCCCCATGCGGCCGCATCCGCTACCCTGTTCCTCAGTCAGCCGGTTTCCCGGCGACCACTTTGCCGGGGACTCCCGACATCGCCCCGCCTTCGTAGCTCAGGGGATAGAGCACCGCTCTCCTAAAGCGGGTGTCGCAGGTTCGAATCCTGCCGGGGGCACCAGGCAAAGGCTCCGGACCGATCGTGGTCCGGGGCCTTTGACATCTACTTTTGACATCAGCGGGGCGGTCACTGACGACCGGGGCGCTTCCGCAACAGCCGATCCAGGTGGCTCATGGCCTCGCGCTGCGTGTCCTGGACGACGTGGGTGTACAGGTCCGTGGTGATGCTGATCCGGGAGTGCCCCAGAATCTCCATCACGACGCGGGGCGCCACTCCGGCCGCCGTGAGCAGGGTCGCCGTGCCCTGGCGCGCATCGTGCAGCCGGATCACGCGGAGGCCGGCGGACTGGGCGACGCGGGTGAAGGAGCGGTAGAGGTTGCGCGGCTCGACCGGGCGGCCTGTCCGAGTGGTGAAGGCGTACGCGGACTCCTGCCACCCTCCCCCGCCTTCACGCGAGCAGCCGCCTGACGCCGGCGATGCCGGCGCAGGGGCGCGATGCAGAGGGCGGGCAGAAAGAAACGGCACGGCGGCAGCGGCTCTTCGGATCGTCGTGGTGGAAGACGCCAGGGCGACGCTGCATCTACTGGCGGACGTAGAGCACCCGGTTGTCGAGGTCGATGTCCGACCAGCGAAGCCCGACGATCTCTCCCCGACACAGCCCCACCCCGACAGCGAGCGCGAAGGCCGCGCGGAGCTGGTCGGTGCGGGCGGCTCGCCGATCGGGTCTTCGACCACGACAGCGACCAGGGCCACACAGTCACCGCGGAGCTGTACGCAAAAGCACTCCGGGGAGGTCATCCGTGCTGCGTCAGGAAAGTCCCAGCGGCTTCCGGCGCGAGTGCTGGAACGAAGACCTCCTGAGCAGCTGGGGCCGGCACCTGGCATCCTTCGACGCCTACTCGGCACCACAGGCCGACCGATGGGTGACGGTGGCACTCCGCACGATCTCACCGGCCTTGCACCCGGACGCTTCCGACGAGGCGCGGGAGTGGCTGCACGACGGCCGCACGGAGACCAGACGAGACCTACTGCGCTCGGAGCTCTGCACGGTGTCGGTCACACACGTCGGCACCCGCGCCCACTTGGACCATCCGACCAATGGCCTTCCTGCCATTCGCACACCGCCAGAGTGCCGAACTCCCGCCTTGCTCAGAGGAGTTCAAGCCCACGCCAGGCCGTCAACAGCACATGACCCTCAGTGAGGTGATCGCGTGGCGGAGACGCACGAGACAAGGCGCATACCCAAGCAACGCGGAGAACTCACCGATGTGTACTGGCGCCTTCAGCCAGCGATCTTGGCTCGAGCCTCGAAGACCATGGCCCCAACGTCGTGCTTTACCGGGCAGGTCCACAGACTGCCCGACGCGCCGGAAGCTAACGGGGCCATGATCACTCGCGCCAAAGCAGCTCCCGGCCGAAGCCGCTCCACCGCCCACGGGGTCACAGCTTGGACCATGGCCGGTTGGCGCCCAGGCTTAGTACGCTCAAGGACTCGGTGCGGGACTCAGGGGGACAAATGGTGGGCATTCTGATCTGGCTTATCGGAAGCTGCTTCCTCTTTTTCGGATTGTTCTGTTTCTTCATAGCCCTTCTGATGTTCTCGAGCTGGCGGCAGGGCATAGAGCGAGCGACGTTCCCGAAGTTCCTGCTGTGGGCAGGCGCGGGGTTCGGCTCGGAGGGGCTCATGTACGTTTTCTACTCGTGGAAGCCGTGAAGGCTGACGTCGGCTGCGGTTCATGAGCCGTACGCCGGCTCGATCGAATCCGGGGCCGCCGGCGGGCCGTCCAAGGGCGCTCAACGACAGCCAACGCTGACAACCGCCGACGGCTAAGTCACAGGTCGCAGCGTTGGTCGAATCCAGAGCCGCAGGTCAGAGCCCGGCCCTTCACTTCTTCTACTGCCCCGCCACCGGCGAGAGGAACGGCTCCGCCACTCCGCTGTCAGTGCCACATGCTCTACTACGGCACAGAACAGGACCGGTGAGCGACGGAGACCGACATGGGCGTGTTGTACGACTACTTCCACGCGATCGACCACGCCACGGCGGTTACCCAGGCAATCGGCCCCGATGGCGACTGGCTCCGCGGGACACCGCTGGAGGAGACGGGCGCGGACTGGATCGACGCGAAGGGATTTGACCCGAACGTCGTGGTGGCCCAACTGGTCGCGTACGCCCATGGCGTCTCCTTCTCCGGTGAGCAGGATGCGCCGGAACTGATCTGGCCCGAACCGCCGTGCCCCGAGGGTGAGTCCACCGACCTTGACTCGCCCTGGAACACGGGCCTGGTGCTCGAACAACTCCCCGATCGCTGGCGGGATGTCCTCGCCACCCTCCCAGAGGACGCAGTGCCGATGGTGGCGGCTCAGTGGTACGAGATCGAGGAGGTCGACTTCGCCGACTACCTCCACGCCAAGGAGGCGGTCGCCATGTTCACGGCCCTGGCCCGCCGCGCGCAGATGGCGGGCGCCCACCTTTACTGCCGATGCAGCCCGTGAAGCTGCCCATCAACCAGCGTCTGCAAATGGCTCGTAGCGTGTGTCCGATTCTCTGTTGCCAGGACCCGTACGGCGATCTGATTCCACCTTCACGGGCAGGTCACTGCGTCAGTCCGCGCAGCCTCGGGGTAGTTTCCGGGCCGGCCGGGGGGGGGACAGCGGCGGCCGCAGACGGGGAGCGTCGGAGACAGGTGCGACATTTCTCCCGCCCGACGCCGCACGGGGCGCGTGGGTGGCTACGAGAGACCAACGGCTGACTACGTCCGTTTTCAGCCAGTGGGTTCGGCGGTCCAGATGATGGCCGGGGGAACGACGCGGGCGCACAGTGGGCAGCCGGTCGCGTCGGTGAGGCCGAGGCGTCCGACGAGCAGACCGGTGTGCGTCGCGGCGTCGAGTACGTCGGTGGGTACGGCGCCGAGGAGCAGTTTGGCGCGGCGGAACATGGTGAAGGTGCCGGTGTCTTCGACGGTGCCCCAGGAGAGGTAGATGAACCGTTCGCCGCAACGGCCCTGGATGTACGGGCCCTTGACGTCGATGCCGCTGGGCGCGGCGGTCGCCGTGCACGGCAGGGTCCAGGTCACCGCGGTGGCGTTTCCGGGCTGAGGGTCGAGGAGTTCGCCGGGGGGGGCGCTGCGCTGTACGGCGACGTGAATGTTGCGGTAGGCCTGCGCAGCGGCGTCGGCGAAGGCCGCCGGCGGGCAGAAGAGGCCGGGCAGGTCGGTGGCGTCGATGCGGATGCGCAGGTCGTTCGTCATGTCCACCGTCCTCGTCGCGCGAACCGGTGCGCACGTTCGTCTCCCACGGCTGCTCCAGCGAGTTCCAAGTGTGCCCGCAGGGCGCCCGATGCAAAGCGGTCCGGTGCCTCCACGCGCTCCTGGGCATGGCTTCGCCGGTGAATTCCGGGTGCTGGGTGAGACTTCTCCCCGGGGCCTCGTGCACTCATCGGCGATAGGCGGTGGCTGCGACGGCCGGCAGGACGGCGAGGGCGAGGACGCCGCCGGTGAGGGCCAGGACGGGGTAGCTGGTCGCGGCGACCACGATCCCGGAGGAGATGCCGCCGGTGGCGCCGGCGATCGCGATGGAGACATCGACCATGCCCTGGGTCTTCGCACGGGTGGCGAGCGGCACGGTGTCGGTGATGATCGCCGTGCCCGAGACGAGCCCGAAGTTCCAGCCGAGGCCCAGCAGGGCCAGGGCGAGCGCGAGGACTGCCACGGAGTCACCTGGCGCGTCGGCGGCGACGATGCCGGCGGCCAGGAGGGTGAGGCCGGAGGCAGCGGCGACCTTCAAGCGGCCGAAGCGGTCGACGAGCCAGCCGGTCAGCGGTGACGGCAGGTACATGGCCCCGATGTGGACGGCGATGACGAGGCCGGAGGCGGCAGTGCCATGACCGTGGTCGCGCATGTGGACCGGGGTCATCGTCATGATCGCGACCATGACCAGTTGGGTGAGGACCATGATGAGCGCGCCCAGAACGACACCGCCACGACCCGCCTGAGCGGACGCGGTTGGGTCGGCGGTGGTGGCGCTCGGCTCGGTGGCGGCGAGGCTGCGGGCCACCAGCAGCGGGTCGGGGCGCAGGCGGGTCGCCAGGACGAGGGCGGCGAGGGCGTAGGCGGCGCCGGACAGCAGGAACGGGCCTGCCAGGCTGGGGATGCCGAGGCCGTCGGCGAGGTGGCCGGCGGGGGCAGCGAGGTTGGGTCCCGCGACGCCGCCGAGGGTGGTGGCGACCAGGACGGTGGAAACGGCGCGGGCGCGGTGGGCGGGGTCGGCGAGGTCGGCACCGGCGTACCGGGCCTGAAGGTTGGTGGCGGTGCCCGCGCCGTAGACGAACAGGGCGAGGAACAGCAGGACCGGGTTGTCCAGGACGGCTGCGGTGATGACGCCGACGCTGCCGATGGCTCCCGTGAGATAGCCGGCGGCCAGGCCCGGTCTGCGGCCCCGGGCCTGGGAGACGCGGCCGACGGCCACCGCGGTGAGCGCCGACCCGGCGGTGAACAGGGCGCTGGGCAGCCCGGCGAGGCTGGTCGTGCCGAGCATGTCCTGGGCCAGCAGGGCGCCGACGGTGACGCCGGCGGCGAGACCTGCTCCGCTGAGGATCTGGGAGGCGACCAGGACACGCAGAATGCGGCGCTGTGCTTGGGCGGCGTCGGGTATGGAGCCCGTCCTACTGGACGGTGCGGTACTGGTCATGTCTCTTCCCAGGTCAGGGGCGGCCAGGGCCGCGTCGCCTTGAGGCGGGCGGTAGGGGGGCGGGTGGCGGGCAGACGGTCAGGTGGCTGCCGGGGACCGTCCCCGGAGATGAGATGTGCGCCCGGCTCCGGACGTACGCGCCCGGCCCCGCCTCACTCCGGATCCCTGGGATCGACGGTCAGCTCGGCCAGGCGCCACTCCAGCATGCCGTCGTCGAGGCGGATGGCCCGGCGTCCCCGATCGGTCAGCAGCCGTACGGCGTCGTACGCCAGTACGCAGTACTCACCTCGGCAGTAGACGACGATCTCTGTCTGTTCGGGCAGCTCGTCGATGCGGTCGGCCAGTTCCTCGACCGGGATGGAGACCGCCCCCGGGATGTGCCCGGCCCGGTACTCCTCCGCCGGCCGCACGTCCAGCACCACCACGTCACCCGCCGCCGCACGGGCACGCAGCTCCTCGCGGCTGACCTCGGCCGTGCCGTCGTCACCCAGGTAGGCGTCCCGCGCTGCGGGCACAGCGGCCTGATGGCGCTCGGCGACCTTGCGGAGCAGCGCGAACAGTTGCGCCACGTCGTCCCCGGCGAGCCGGTAGTGGATGCGCACCCCCTCACGGCGGGTGGCGACGAACCCGGCCTGCTTGAGGGTCTGCAGGTGCGCCGAGGCCGTCGTCAGGTTCAGTCCCGCCGCCTTGGCCAGGGCGTCCACCGTGCGCTCGCCCTGCGCCAGGAGGTCCAGCAGCTCCAGGCGTTTTCCGCTGGCCAGCGCCTTGCCGCTGGTCGCGAAGGCGTCGTACAGCCGCGTCTTGGCATCCGCCCTGCCGTTTCCCGTCATGCCATCCTCCATAGATCCATGGAATAGTGTAGATGGAAGGGGAGGCCGTGACCACACGCCCTCCCGCATCCGCCTCCTGGAGGACCCATGGGCTTCGCCGACGATCACCTGATACCCCTGGTCGACAACGGACTGGGCAACAGTGCCTACCTGGTCGACCTCGGCGACGGCCGCGCCCTGGCCGTGGATGCGAGCCGCGACCTGCGCGCACTGCGGGAAGCCGCCGAGCGGCGCGGCCTCGTGGTGGCGTACGCGGCGGATACGCACCTGCACGCGGACTTCCTCTCCGGCGCCCTCCAGCTCGCGCACGACCAGGGAGCCACCGTCCTGGCCTCCGCCGCCGGCCGGCGCGCCTTCTCACACCGCGGTCTGGCCGAGGGGGACGAGGTCGATCTGGGCGGACTGACCCTGCGTGCCCTGGCCACCCCCGGCCACACGGACGAGCACCTCGCCTTCCTCCTCCTGGACGGCAGCCGCGAACTGGGCGTCTTCACCGGGGGCTCGCTGATCGTGGATTCCGCCGCCCGCACCGATCTGCTCGGCGCCGAGCGCACCGAGGATCTCGCCCGCGCCCAGTATCGCTCGCTGCGGCGGCTGGCCGCCCTGCCCGACGAGACCCGGGTGTGGCCCACCCACGGAGCGGGCTCCTTCTGCTCGGCCCCGCCCGGCACCGAACGCACCTCCACCGTGGGAGAGCAGCGGAAGGCCAACTCACTGCTGACCGCCCCGGACGAGGACACCTTCGTACGACGGCTGCTGGCCGGCCTGGGCAGCTACCCCGCCTACTTCGACCGGCTCGCCGAGGTGAACCAGCGGGGCGCCGCCGTTCTCACCTCCACCCGACCGCTGCCCGCCCTCGACGTCGGTCAGGTCAAGGCTCTGCTCGCCGACGGCGGTCACGTGGTCGACGTGCGCCCGGCGGCCGACTACGCGGCCGGCCACATCCCCGGCTCCCTGTCCATCCCGCTTCGCGACCAGTTCGCCACCTGGCTGGGCTGGCTCCTGCCCGACACGGCCCCGCTCGCCTTCGTCGCCGACCACGACCAGGACCTCAACGAGATCGTCTGGCAGGCGTACAAGATCGGCTACGAGCGTCTCGCGGGGCACCTCGCAGGAGGCATGGCCGTCTGGCCGGCCGACGGCGACCAGCGATCCACCACCACGTTCGCCACCGCCGACCGCATCGGCGACGGCCCCTACCTCGACGTACGGCAGGAAGCCGAGTTCGCCGCCGGGCACGTCCCCGGCGCTGTCCACATCGAACTCGGCGACCTCGCCGATCGCGCTGCCGAAGCCCCCGTGGAGCCGATCGTGGCCTGCGGCCACGGGGAGCGCGCCATGACCGCCGCCAGCCTCCTCGAACGCGCGGGCCACACCGGCATCACCGTCCTCGACGGCGGACCGGCCGACTACGCCACCGCCCACGGTCAGCGGCTCACCGACGGCTCTGAGGGAACAGAGGGAACTGAGGGCGAGCGCACCGTCTCATGAAGACCCCACCAGGGACCACGGCACCGTCCGACGCGGCCGGGCGTCCCGTCCGCCTGGGCCTGCGGGAGAACCGGCTCCAGTTCACCCTGCTCGTCGTGGTCAACATCTGCGTCGGCGGCCTCGTCGGCCTCGAACGCACCACCGTCCCCCTGATCGGCGGCCGCGTCTTCGGCCTCACCAGCGACCTGGCCGTCTTCTCCTTCATCATCGCCTTCGGCGTCAGCAAGGCACTGACCAACCTCGCCGCAGGTGCGCTGACCGCTCGGTTCCGCCGCAAGCAGCTCCTCGTCACCGGCTGGCTGATCGGCATCCCCGTCCCCTTCGCTCTGGCCTGGGCGCCCTCATGGGGCCTGATCGTCGCCGCGAACGTCCTGCTCGGCCTCAACCAGGGCCTGACCTGGTCGATGACTGTCAACATGAAGATCGACCTCGTGGGCCCCGCTCGCCGAGGCTTGGCGACCGGCCTCAACGAAGCCGCCGGCTACACCGCCGTGGGCGCCACAGCCGTCCTCACCGGCTACCTCGCCACCACCCACGGCCTGCGCCCCGTCCCGGAGCTCATCGGCGTGGTCTTCGTCGCCGCCGGGCTCGCCCTGTGCCTCGTGGTCCGCGACACCGCCGCCCACGTCGCTCTTGAAGTCGCCCAGCACGACAAGCCCCTGACCACCGGCGAGGACACCGGCCTGAAGGCCACGTTCGCCCGTACCTCCTGGCACGATCGCTCCCTGCGCGGCGCCAGCCAGGCCGGACTCGTCAACAACCTCAACGACGGTCTGACCTGGGGCGTTTTCCCCCTGCTCTTCACCGATCACGGACTCGGTCTGGCCGCCGTCGGTCTCATCAAGGGCCTCTACCCGATCCTGTGGGGCCTCGGGCAGACCTACACCGGCCATCTCTCCGACCGCGTCGGCCGCAAACCCCTCATCGTGTCCGGCATGCTCGTCCAAGCCGTCGGATTCGTCCTCGCCCTCGCCCTCCTCGGCCACCCCCTGCTCGCCGGAATCCTCTCCGCGGTGTTCCTCGGCATCGGCACCGCCATGGTCTACCCGGCCCTGATCGCGTCCGTATCCGACCACGCCCACCCCGCCTGGCGCGCCAACGCCCTCGGCACCTACCGCTTCTGGCGCGACGTCGGCTACGCGGCGGGCGCCCTGGTGGCCGGCGTCCTCGCCGACACCCTCGGCCTGAACGCCACCGTCATCGCCGCCGCCGTCCTCACCGCGGCCTCCGGCCTCCTCGCCGCCCGCTGGATCAGCGAACACCGAACCCTACGAACCTGCCCGTGACGTCGCTTGTGGCGCCGCAGCTCTCGCATCCGGGGAGACGTCTCCGAGGTGCCCCTCGTCCTGGTTCCTCAGTGAGCGGGCTCGCTGGTCGGGCACCGGCAGAGGGGGGAGGCGTGAGCGACATCAGCGTGTCGGTCAGGAGGGCGGTGAGGGTGGGGTGGTGTTGGCGGGCGTGGTGGATGGAGGCGGCCTTCATCCAGTGGCCGTGGCCGTGGCCGCGGTGCCGGGGGAGGACGGCGGTGCCGTAGTGCTGGGCATCGCCCTTGCCGTCGCCGGGGACGACCAGTTCGGTGAAGCCGGCGATGGAGCCGTCCGACTCGGCGGCCCCAGGAACGTGGTTGCACCGCTTCGGACTCGGCAAAGGGTTGAGCAACGGCACGTCGAATCCGGCGAACCGCCAGGTCACGGGGCCGACGAGCAGCCGGGGTTCCGGGCCGGTTACCGCTTCGCGCGCGCTCCCTCTCTGGGTGCGGCCATCCTGGAGGCGACGGCACGGACTCGCCGGGTCCGGCCCGGGAATGACTGGACGGTGGCGCGATGACCATCGATGTGACCAGGCAGCGTGTGATCCCTCTGTCTGTGGAGGAGGTGGCCGCCTATGCCATGGACTGGCGTCATGACGTGGAATGGACGCAGGGGATCCGCAGGGCGGAGCTTTCGCGGCCGGCGGACGGGGGTGGGTTCGGGACCGGGGCCGAGGTCACTCGTACGGCGTACTTCCTGGGCCGGCGCATCGACTACGTGCTGCGTGTGGCCGTCTGGGAACCTCCGCGGCTGCTGGACATGGTCTCCGTGACGGCTCCCATGCCGATGCACGTCACGTACTCCTTCGACCCGCACCCGGGCGGCGGCACCCTCGCCGGCATCCGCGTCCGGGGCGGCTCCGGGGGCGTCTTCCGCCTGCTCTCGCCCCTTCTGGCCCGGCAGGTCCACTCCTCCATCGGCAAGGACCTACGCGACCTGGAACGCCGGCTCACCGTCGCGAAGGGAGCGAGCTGATGGCGTACGACGAGGGGCTCGCCCAGCGGGTCCGGGAGCGGCTCGGGACGGACCCCGGTGTCACCGAAAGGAAGATGTTCGGCGGCATCGCCTTTCTGTGCCACGGCAACATGGCGGTCGGTGTGACCGGCGACGACCTCCTGGTCCGTGTCGGACCGGACGCCACCGATGCCGCCCTGGGCCGCCCGGGCGTGCGGCTCTTCGACATGACCGGCCGTCCGATGCGCGGCTGGGTCGTGGTCGCGGGCGAGAGTGTCGCGGAGGACGTGCGACTGGATGCCTGGATCGACGAGGGGCGTGCCTTCGCGGCAAGCCTGCCCGCCAAGTAGCGTCCCTGGGGCCCCGGGGATTCCCTACGACCTGCCTATCGTCAGGTCGGCCCGTGCCGCCCTGTGCAGGGTGTTCATGGCGTCGATGAGGGCCGAGCCCAGATCGGCGCGGCGGGCGGCGGGGGCGCCGGCCGGTTGCCGGGCGGATGTCAGCAGGGCCCAGAGCCGTTGGTTGACGGTCGCGGCGGCCTCGGCGGCGGCCTCTTCCGCCAGCAGGACGAGCCCTTCGAACAGTACCGAGCGGCGGGCCTCCGAGGTCTCCATCTCCACGAGCGCCTCGGCAGGGTCCTCGCCTCGTTCACGGGCTTCGAGTACGCGACGGGCGGCGCGGGACGCTTCCTTGACGCAGGCGACGTACTCGACGTAGGTGTCGAGTTTGCGCTCGTCCCACCGGGTGGCCATGCCCTGACGGAACTTGGCGCGCTCGGCCAGGGTCGTGGCGATGAACGAGGTGACCGCGCCCAGCAGAACGCCGATGATGGTGATGATCTGACTCGCCATGAGGTCAAGTTAGCGGGTGACTCTCACCCGACTGCCGTACGTGGGCGTGGGCCATCAGGCCGAGCAGGACTGCGAGGAGGACGGCGGACGAGCCGGCTGTGCCCAGGTTCAGGCCGCCCTTGACGGCCGGCTTGGTGAGGAGGTCCCCCGCGGTGGCGCCCAGGGGGCGGGTGAGGACGAAGGCGATCCAGAACAGGAGCACGTTGGGGACGGCGGGCACCCTCGTCAGGGCCAGCAGCGCGGCGAGTGCGGCGGTGACCAGCAGGGCGCCGCCGCCGTAGCCCAGGCCGGAGCTGTCCGAGAGGAAGTCGCCCATGGAGGTGCCCAGGGTGTTGGAGACGAGGATCGCGGACCAGAAGAAGGCCTCGCCCCGGAAGGTGACGATGTCCTGGATCTGGAATGTCAGACCGCTCAGCTTCCAGGCCAGGAAGATCGCCAGGAGGAGCGAGACGAGGATCGCCGCGCCGGTCGGGTAGCCCAGGCCCAGGCCCTGCGGTCCCCAGCCGAGCCTTGTCGCGCCGGGGGTGAGGTAGGCGGCGCTGGCGTCGCGGTTCATGAAGTCGGACATGGTGGTGCCGGCCATGGAGGTCGACAGGATCACGGTCCAGTAGAAGAACGGGTGGTAGCGGGACGAGCGCAGCTGGACCACCAGCGTCACCACGAAGACCAGGAACAGGGCGACCGTGGTGAGGAAGTAGCCGAGCTTCAGCGTCTGCGAGAAGAGGTCGCCCGCCGTCTCGCCCAGGGTCGTGGCGGCGATCTTCATGACCCAGAACGCCAGGGTGACCTCGGGCAGCTTCTTCATCACCGATCTGGCCGGGGCCGGGGTCCCCTCGGCCGTACTCGCGCCGTTCACACCGGTGAGGACCTCAGGTTGCTGCAAGCCGACCACTCCTGTGCGATGAGCCGGCCGCCGAAACGACGGCCCACTCCTGTGCGATGAGCCGGCCGCCGGAACGACGGCCCACTTCCGTGCGATGAGCCGGCCGCCAACGAGGGCCCACTCCTGTGCCGTGGAACGGCCGTCGGTGACGGCCGCTGTCTCCGACCGTGGCAGGGCAAGGCAAGAGGACCGGTGAAATGGGTCGCGTGGCTGGTCGGCTCGCGTGTCGGGCGGTGGGGGCGGGGGGGCGTCGGCTCACTTTCCTTCCTTGGCCGCGCACCGGGTCGTAGTACCGCGGTACCACCCGGACTCCGCCGTTCAGCCCCCGGTGCCACCGGATCCCGTGGCTCCCGCGCCTAGCGTGAGTGAGGAGGCGTCAGGCGGTTCGGGCGCCGGAGTCCGAAAAGAGAGAACGCCCATGATCGAGGCACAGCGGCTCACCAAGAGGTACGGGGAGAAGACGGCCGTCGACGGTCTGGACTTCACCGTGAAGCCGGGCACGGTGACCGGTTTCCTGGGCCCCAACGGCGCGGGGAAGTCCACGACGATGCGCATGATCGTCGGGCTGGACGCGCCGACGCACGGGTCCGTCACGGTGAACGGACGCCGTTACGCCCGCCACCGGGCACCGCTGCAGGAGGTCGGGGCGCTGCTGGAGGCGAAGTCGATCCACCCGGGCCGCTCGGCCTACAACCACCTCCGCGCGCTCGCGCTGACCCACGGCATCCCGCGCCGCCGCGTCGACGAGGTGGTCGACCTCGCCGGGCTGGGCAGCGTCGCTAAGAAGCGCGCCGGTGCGTTCTCGCTCGGCATGGGGCAGCGGCTGGGGATCGCGGCGGCCCTGCTCGGCGATCCGCAGACCGTGATGCTGGACGAGCCCGTCAACGGCCTCGACCCCGAGGGCGTCCTGTGGATCCGGAACCTGCTCACCTCCCTCGCGGCGGACGGGCGCACGGTGTTCGTCTCCTCGCACCTGATGAGCGAGGTGTCCCTGGTCGCCGATCACCTGATCATCGTGGGGCGCGGCCGGCTGCTGGCCGACACGACCGTGCGGGACCTCGTGCGCGAGGCGGGCGGTGACTCCGTGAAGGTCGCCACCGACGCCCCCGCGCGGCTGCGGGACGTGCTGGCCGGGCCCGGCGTCGACGTCACCGGCCGCATCGGTACGGAGGAGTTGCAGGTCACCGGGATGTCCGCCCGGGAGATCGGGCTGAAGGCCGCCGAGCACGGCATCCCGTTGTTCGAGCTGACCACCAAGGCGGTGTCGCTGGAGGAGGCGTTCATGGAGCTGACCCGGGACGCGGTGGAGTACCACGGCTCGACCACCACCGGCACCGGCACCGGCACCGACGCCTTCGACGGCACCGACACCCCTTCCTCCCCCGTCGAGACCTCCGGGAGCGCCGCATGAGCACCCTGACCGCCGCACCCCAGACCCCCGGCAGCCCCGGCACCCCCGAGACCGCCCCGGCGGCCCAGGACCGGCCCGCCTACCGCGTGACCGGCCGGCGCGTGCTCGCCTCTGAGTGGGCCAAGCTGTGGTCCCTGCGTTCCACCTGGATCACCCTCGGCCTCGGCCTGCTCTTCCTCGTCGCCTTCGGCGTCATCGCCGCGAGCCACTACAAGTCGAGCCTCGACTCGGGCCGCCACCTGGACCGCGACTTCGCCACCGCCACGGCCGTGAGCCTGTCCCTGTTCGGCACGAACTTCGCCCAGCTCGCGCTCGGCGTGCTCGGTGTGCTGGTCACGGCGGGCGAGTACTCCACCGGCATGATCCGCTCGTCCCTCGCGGCCGTACCGCGCAGGCTGCCCGTGCTGTGGTCCAAGGCGGCGGTGTTCGGCGTGGTCGCGCTGGTGGTCGGGACCGTCGGCGCGTTCGTCGCCTTCCTCGTCGGCAGCCAGGTCGTGTCGGGCACGCCCGCCGCCATGGGCCTCGCTCACGCCGGTGTCGTACGCAGTCTGCTGGGCGCCGGGCTCTACCTCGGCCTGGTCGGGGTGATCGGCACCGCCCTCGGGGCGCTGCTGCGGTCGGTCGCCGGGGGCATCTCGGTCCTGGTCGCCTCCCTCATGCTGGTGCCCGGACTGGTCTCGCTGCTGCCCACCTCGTGGCAGGGGAACATCGACCCCTATCTGCCGAGCAACGCGGGCGAGTCGGTCTTCGCGCTGACCCACGACTCGACCAGCCTGTCGCCCTCCGCCGGTCTGCTGGTCTTCCTCGCCTGGACGGCACTGGCGCTGGCCGGGGCGGCGTACCGGCTGCTGCGCAGCGACGTCTGAGCGCGTCCGTCCCGACCGCGGCGCGCATCATGGGCGGGTGAGTTCGACGACCACGACCACCGATGGACAGATCGCGACGGCGATGACCGCGATGACCGCGACCGCTGACGACCTCGGCGGGATGGGGCCGCTGGTCGCCCGGCTGGGCCGGGTGGGCCAGCGGCTCCGGCACGCCGACCGGGCCCGTCCCTGGGTGCTGGACACCGCGGTGGTGGTGCTGATCTTCCTGTTGTTCTGCCTGCCGGACCTGCTGCAGGCGGTCGGCGCGATCAGCGGGGACGGGGACGGGGACGGTCCGCGCCGCCTCCGCCTGGTGTTCACCCGGCTGCCCGCGGCCGGCATGCTGCTCCTCCAGGCCGGTCTGGTGCTGCCGCTGCTGTGGCGGCGGCGGGCGCCCGCGGCCGCGTTCGGCGCCGTGACGGCCGTGTTCGTCGTCCAGTGGTCCGTCGGCGCGGCCCTCCGTGCGGACGTCGCGCTCTTCGTCGCCCTGTACAGCCTGGCCCTGCACGGCCCGCTACGGCAGCTGCCGTGGGGCTGCGCGGCCACGGCGGGCGCGCTGGGCCTGGTCGCGGCGCGGGCCTCGGTGGCGGTGTCGGTCTGGGACGCGCTGTTCTTCCTGCTGAGTACGGCGACCGCGGCCCTCGCGCTCGGCCTGATGATCCGTATCCGGCGGGCCCAGCTGGCCGGGCTGCGGGACCGTGCGGCACGGCTGGAGACGGAGCGCGACCAGCGGGGCAGGCTCGCCGTGGCGGCCGAGCGGGCGCGGGTGGCCCGCGAGATGCACGACATCGTCGGCCACAACCTGGCCGTCATCATCACCCTCGCCGACGCGGGCGCCTACGCCACCGCCGCGGCCCCGGAGCGCGGGAGGGAGGCCCTGGGTCTCATCGGGGACACCGGCCGTCAGGCGCTGAGCGAACTGCGGCGGGTGCTCGGCGTCCTGCGTGAGCCCGACGGCCCGCGGACCGAGCCCGAACTGGCCCCGCAGCCGGGCCTGGTGGACGTCGAGGCGCTGTGCGAGGGGGTACGGGCGGCAGGTCTGGAGGTCGTCTACCGTACGGCCGGCGAGGTCGACGCCCTCGACAGCGGGGTGCAGCTCACGGTCTACCGGATCGTGCAGGAGGCGCTGACGAACACCCTCAAACACGCGGGCGCGGGGGCGCGTGCGAACCTGGCGATCGTCGCCGAGGACAGCCGGCTGACCATCACCGTCCAGGATTCCGGGCCGACCGAGCCGGGCGCCCGTGCCGGTACGGCGAACGAGGAAGGACACGGTCTGGTGGGCATGAGAGAACGCGCGGCCCTCTACGGGGGTCACGTCAGCGCGGGCCCCGCCGGCGCCGGCTGGACGGTGCGGGCCACCCTCGACCTCGCTCCCGAGGACGAGGCCGGGGACCGGGACAGGGACGCGGCCCGGGACCGGGGCGGGGTCGGCCGATGACCACCGTGCTCGTCGTGGACGACCAGCCGCTGCAGCGCTACGGCTTCCGCATGCTCCTCGACTCCGTGCCCGAGACGGACGTGGTCGGCGAGGCCGCGCACGGCACGGAGGCCGTCCGCAAGACGGCCGAGCTGCGTCCCGACGTCGTCCTCATGGACGTACGCATGCCGGGCATGGACGGCATCGAGGCCACGCGCCGCATCGTCGCCGCCGGTGACCGCTCCCGGGTCCTCGTCCTGACCACCTTCGACCTCGACGAGTACGTCCACGCGGCCCTGCGCGCCGGGGCCAGCGGCTTCCTGCTCAAGGACGCCCGTCCCGAGGAACTCCTCGCGGGCATCCGTGCCGTGGCGGGCGGCGACGCGGTGATCGCCCCCGCCCTCACCCGCCGGCTGCTGCACGAGTTCGCGCGGCTCGTGCCGGCGCGTGCGGCCGGCTCCGCCGAGGACCCGCGGCTGGCCTCCCTGACCGAGCGCGAGCGCGAGATCCTCGTCGCCATCGGCAAAGGCTGGTCCAACGGCGAGATCGCCGCCCGTTTCGTCCTGTCGGAATCCACGGTGAAGACGCATGTCGGCCGCGTCCTGGCCAAGATCGGCGCCCGTGACCGCATCCAGGCGGTGATCTTCGCCTACGACCACGGTCTGGCCCGCCCGCAGGCGGACTGAGCACCCGGCGCCCTTGCGCTCCCCCGGCTCCTCCCGCTGTCAGCCCGCGTTCGTCCACGCGTCCGGACGGGGCGTCAGTACGGCGGTGACGACGACGCGGGACGAGGCCATGCCGTCGGCGACGAACCGCGCGGTCCACTTGGCGAAGTCACTCGTCCGCACCCGTCCGTCCTCTCCCCGGTACCGCCTCCGGGCTGTGGAGAAAGACGACGCGGGCGGGCGCCGAACCGTTTCCCCGGCCGAGCGCCGCCGATCGGGTGCGCGTAGGGTACGCTCCGTCGCGCCACGGCAATTCGCTGTCGAGGACGGCGAGTTGGGCCTCCGGCAGCGTCCGGCACCGGCGGACTTCGACGGCTCCCGCCGGGGGTGCTCACCCGCTCGGATGCGCTCGGCGGGCAGCGGGTCGCGGGGGCGTGCATGGTGAGCACATGATCACTACACCTCACAGCAAGAAGTCCGTTTCCCGTGTCTCGCGCGCGTTCGTGGTGAGCGCCGCCCTGGGCAGCGCCTGTGCGGCGGGCCTGGCGACGGCCACCTCCGCGGTCGCGGCGACGCCCGTCACCCACGTCACCACCAAGGCCGCGGCCCCGGCGCTGGGCCACGGCGGCGGCGACGGGGACGGCGAGCACTTCCAGTGCGGCAACGGCCTCCTCGACCTCCTCAACTTCTGCAACTGACGTACGGCTGAGGGCGTTCACCGCCCTCGCAACACCCCCCATGGAAGACCCCCACCCCAGGGCGGTCGGGAGCAGGGAAGATCCCCGCTCCCGACCGCCCTGGCGTTCGTCGCGGGAATCGCCGCGCCCTGGCGGATCAGGACGGGGGATCCTGCCCGTTGGTCGGGGGGCGGAGTGGGTCTATCGTCGGAAACCTGGGGCCAGGACGAGGAGGACGGCCGGTGATGCCGCAGGACGAGGCCGTGATCGGCTGCACGGGGAAGCTGCTGGTCGGAACCCGCGGACCCGCGGGCCCCGGCGAGGTCCTCGTGCGGGTCAGGGGCGGCTCCGAGACCTTCCTCGCCTGGTCGGAGGACCCCCTGCCGCTGGGTGCGGCGGTCCTCGTGATCGAATCTCGTGGATGCCGGGAGGTCGGCGTCATCGAGTGGGTGGATCCATTGGACGCGCTCGGCGAGAACAGCGCCGGCGCCGGCTGAGGAGTACGAGCATGTTCGGTTATCGCGTCCCCGCCCCCGACGAGGCGATGTTGATCTCGGGGGGCAGGCGGGGACTGGGGGGCGCGCCGTTCCGGGTGGTGACGGGGCACGGCAAGTTCGTGCTCCCGGTCTTCCGCAAGGTCCGCTTCCTCACCCTGTCCATGTGCGAGTCCGAGGTCACCGAGACCTGTGTGACCAAGCAGGGCATCGCGTTGCACGTCCGCGCGGTCATCGCCTTCAAGGTCGGCAACGACCACGAGAGCATCATCAACGCGGGCCAGCGGTTCCTCTCCGACCAGGACCAGATGTCGGTGCTCACCGGCCGGATCTTCGCCGGTCATCTCCGGGCCATCATCGGCTCGATGACGGTCGAGGAGATCGTCACCGAGCGGCAGAAGCTGGCCGCGGAGGTCCTGGACACCTCCAAGACGGAGATGGCGAAGATCGGCCTGATCGTCGACTCGCTTCAGATCCAGTCGATCGACGACGGCGACACCGGCTACATCGACGCGATGTCCGCACCGCACAAGGCGGCCATCCAGCGCCAGGCGCAGATCGCCCAGGCGCAGGCCACCCAGGCCTCGGTCGAGGCGGAACAGGCCGCGGCGCGCAACCAGGCGGAGTACGCCCGGCAGACCGCGATCGTCCAGGCGGAGTACTCGGCCGAGGTGGACCGCGCCCAGGCACAGGCCGCACAGGCCGGACCGCTGGCGCAGGCCCACGCCCAGCAGGAGGTGCTGGCCGCCCAGACGGAACTGGCCCAGCGCCAGGCCAAGCTGCGCCAGCAGCAGCTGGTGGCCGAGGTGGTGAAACCGGCGGAGGCCGAGGCCGAGCGGGTCAGGATCCTCGCGGCCGCCGAGGCGCAGCGGATGAAGATCCAGGCGGAGGCGGCGGCGTCGTACGACCGGGTGGCGCTCGACCGGATGCTGATCGACCAGCTCCCGCAGATCGTCAAGGAGGCCGCCGGCGGCCTCGCGGGCGCCAACGTCAACGTCCTCAACGGCGCGGACGGCCTCGGCGAGATCGCCGCCGGCCTGGTGTCCCAGGGGCTCACCATCCTCGATTCGGTCCGGCAGAACCTGAGCGGCCCGGACTCCGACGGTCACCGTTCCGAGGAGAACAAGAGCAACGGCAGCATGCTCCAGCTTCCGGGCGCCAAGGGCCGGAAGTCGGACGACGGTCCGGTGGACGTCGACTAGGCGGACAGTGGCTGGTCAAAGGCCGAGGCCCACGGCTCCGAACAGGTCGGAGTCGTGGGCCTCGGGTGTGGTGTCAGGGAACGTGGCCGCCGGGGGCGGTCAGGTCAGTGGTGGCGACGGTCGTGGTGGCCCCAGGAGATGTCGGCGACGAAGCGGCCGTGCTCGTTGCGCAGGGTCGCGGTGTCGCGGCTGTCCCAGACGGAGTGCCGGCGGTCCTGGAAGAGGTCCCGGCGGGTGTCGTGGCCGTAGCCGGTGTGGACGCGGACCGTGGCGTGACCGCCCAGGGTGTAGTGGTGGAAGGTGTAGGTGTGGCCGGCGCGGTCGGAGAGCTTCCAGCCGCTGAGGTTGACCGCACGCCGCGAGTCGTTGGTGATGGCCACCCACTCCTGGTTCAGGGCGCGGACGCCGCGACCGGAGTCGGCGTGTACGCCGCTGATGCGGACGGTGCTGTGGTGCGGCCGGGCCGTCGGGTGGCCGGCGGCCGCGGCGGGCAGGGCCGTGACGGCCATGGCGGCGGCCGCCACGGCGGCGACGGCGGTCATGCGACGCACAGAAGCGGAAACGGTCACGAGGAACTCCTACAGAGGTCCAGAGCACCACGTGGCTGCGGACGCCGAAGCGCCGCCAACCGGGCGGTGGTGCGTTGTGCGGGTGGCGGCCGGATGACCGCGCACGCACACTCTGCAATCCGGGCGACCGGTTCTGGGGGATTTACGGACCCCATTACCTTTCCAGAACATTTCTGTGACTCTCCACTCGAATATGCAGGTAGGAGGGGATACGCGCGTAACAGGCTCAGTGACGGGCCGACGCCCCCCACCGGGCCGTTCGAGTCGCCCGTGTCGTTCGAACCGTCCGGCCCCGGTACAGCCGGCCCGGCACGTCACTGAACGCCAGGTCCAGTCCCACGCCGTCGCGTTCGGCGTGCAGGTGCAGGTGGGGCTCGGTGGAGTTGCCGCTGTTGCCCACCTCGCCGAGGAGTTGTCCCGCCTCGACCTCGTCGCCCGCGCGCACCCTCAGCGAACCCGGCCGCAGATGGGCCAGCTTGACGACCTCCCGCCCGGTGTCGATGAACACGTGGTTGCCGTACAGGGGTTGGCGGCGGACGGCGCCCGGACGCTGGTCCTCGATGCCGTCGCCGGCGGAGACGACACGCCCCCGGCAGGGAGCGAACACCGGGCGCCCGTAGGCGGCGTAGGCCGTCACGTCGGCACGGTCGCGGGCGCTGCGGGTGCCGTACCGGCCCAGGCCCGTCAGGTCCACGGCGCCGCGCTGCTCGGGGAAGGGGGCGTGATGGTTGGTCAGCCGGCCGCCGCCGTGGACGACGTACCAGGTGCCCTCCAGCGGAAAGCGGAGCGGCCGCGACAGCGGGGCGCCCCAGCGGTGCAGCCGGGCCCGGGCGACGGCGGCGAGCGCGACGGCCAGGAGCACCAGGGACATCAGCAGGTACGGCAGGTCGTGGCCGGCCCGGAGGGACGGCAGGCGGCACACCGAGAGGACGGCCGCCAGGCCCACGCCCTCCACCGTACGGCGGACCGGGCGCGGTTGCTGTGCCGGTGCGCCCAGCCCCTCCAGAACCACGAAGAAGGCCGCCAGGGTGGCCGTCGACGCGAGCCAGGAGACGCGGTCGCCCGCGGTCCAGACGCTCAGAACGGTCCAGGCGGGGAACAGGAACGGCAGCAGGGACAGCAGCAGCGGATACCAATGCCGGACGAGCCGCCGGGCACGGCGGCGGGCGGTCTCGTGGGCCTCCGGCGGACCGTCGGTGGGCCCCGGTCCAGGTGTCCGCTCTCCCATGTCTGCTGCTCCCCCGACGACTCGACTGGCACGGCTGCCACGGCGATACGGCCGTACGGTCATACGCCGGCACGGCGCTGGGGAAGACGGCCGGTGGGACGTCGAGGTTGGTCCGGCGTCTTGTCCGGCATCTTTACGGATCCCTGACGCCGGACCCCGCATCCAAAGCTCCCGCGCCGGTGTCATTCTCCTTGTCCGGAACCCGTCAGAGGCGGGGTCCGGAGCCGGTCCGGAGCCGGACCGACATCGCGTTGGAGAATGGAGTGCCATGGAAGGCGCTGTCATCGCAGTCGTGATCGCGGCCGTACTCGTGCTGCTCGTGCTGCGGAGCGGGATGCGGGTCGTGAACCAGGTCGAGCGCGGGGTCGTGTTCCGGTGGGGCAAGGCACTGCCGGGCTACCGGCAGCCGGGCATCACCTTCCTGATTCCGTTCGCCGACCGGATGCGCAAGGTCAACACCCAGGTGATGACCATGCCGGTGCCCACGCAGGAGGGCATCACCAAGGACAACGTGTCCGTGAAGGTCGACGCGGTCGTCTACTTCCGGGTGACCGACCCCGCCCGCGCAGCCATCGAGGTGCAGGACTACGTCTTCGCCGTCGGCCAGGTCGCCCAGTCCTCCCTGCGGTCCATCATCGGCAAGAGCGACCTGGACGACCTGCTGACCGACCGGGAGCGGCTGCACGAGGGACTCGCCCTGATGATCGACAGCCCGGCCGCCGGGTGGGGCGTCCACATCGACCGCGTCGAGATCAAGGACGTCCAGCTGCCCGAGTCGCTGAAGCGGTCCATGTCCCGGCAGGCGGAGGCGGAGCGGGAGCGGCGGGCGCGCGTCATCACCGCCGACGGCGAGTTCCAGGCGGCGCAGCAGCTCGCCAACGCCTCGCGGATCATGTCCGACTCCCCCGAGGCGATGCAGCTCCGGCTGCTGCAGACCGTCGTCGAGGTGGCCGCCGAGAAGAACTCCACCCTCGTGATGCCCTTCCCCGTCGAACTCCTCCGCTACTTCGACCGCGCCACGAAGCGCATCGACGCCGACCTGGAGAACCTGGACAAGCCCGCGGAACCGGGCAGCACGAAGACCCCGATGACCGCGGCGATGGAAGCCCTGACCAAGGTCGCCACAGAGGCCCTGCCGACAGGGCAGGAAGCCCCGGCCATGACGTCCGAGCATCCGGCCGCCGACCCTCGGACGCCCCAAAGCTAGGGCTCGCCTTGCAATTGCGGATCAGCTGAGGCGCCCCGATAGGGGCGCCGGGAACTACGCGCCCAGCCACAACGGCGCTGTAGCCGAAGAACGGCCGAACCCAGCCCCCACCCCACAACGCTTAACATCCGCACATGACGAACACCGACCACACCGACACCACCACCCCCGCCCTGGACGGAGTCCGGATCAACTCCCTCCAGGGCGGCTCAGCAGACCTCGCCGAATACACCGGCCGGCCCATCCTGATCGTGAACGTCGCCTCCAAGTGCGGCCTCACCCCCCAGTACACGGGCCTGGAGAGGCTCCAGCAGCGGTACGCCGCGAAGGGCTTCACCGTGCTCGGCGTGCCCTGCAACCAGTTCGCCGGGCAGGAGCCGGGCGGCGCCGACGAGATCGCCGAGTTCTGTTCGGCGACGTACGGCGTGACGTTCCCGCTGACCGAGAAGGCCGAGGTGAACGGCGAGGGCCGGCACGAGCTGTACCGGCGGCTCGTCGGGTTCGCCGACGCCGAGGGGCACAGCGGGGACATCCGCTGGAACTTCGAGAAGTTCCTGATCGGCCGCGACGGCACGGTCGTCGCCCGGTTCTCCCCGCAGACGGAGCCGGAGTCCGCCGAGATCACCGCGGCGATCGAGGCCCAGCTCGGCTGAACAGGCCGGTTGACCTTGCCCCTGGGGCAGGGCCGAGCGTTCTCGTCACCGGGCGGAGGAACCGTCCGGTGACGGAGGATGGCACGGTGGACGAGGACCTGCTCACCATCGGCGCGTTCGCGGCGCGGGCCCGGCTGTCGGCCAAGGCCCTGCGGCTGTACGACCGGCTCGGTCTGCTGGCGCCCGCGCACGTCGACGCGGCCAGCGGCTACCGCTACTACCGCGCCGACCAGGTGTCGCGTGCCCGGCTCGTGCCCCTGCTGCGGCAGCTGGACATGCCGCTCGCCCGGATCGCCGGGGTGGTGGCGGCCGAGGGCCCCGAGGCCGCCCGCCTGCTCGCCGCCTACTGGGCGGACGTGGAGGCCAGGGTGGCCGGGCAGCGCACGCTCGCCGCGTACCTCCGTGGACGACTGTCAGGGAGGAGCTCCGAGATGTACGGCGAGTTCGTGGTCGAGACGGTGGACGTACCGGCGCAAGTGGTGATCAGTGAGTCGCGGCACACGCTGGCGGACGAGTTGCCCGCGTGGATCGGCGCGTCGCTGGGGCGGCTGGAGGAGGCCGCGCGGGAGTGCGGGGGCGTGGCGGGGCCGCCGTTCGTCGTCTACCACTCCGAGGTGTCCATGGAGAGCGACGGGCCAGCCGAGTCGTGCGTGCCCGTGGCGGACGAGACGGCGGCGCGCGCCTGGGCGGAGCGGCACGGAGGGCCGCGGGGGGCCGGGGTGCGGGTGGAGCCGGCGCGCAGGCTGGCGTACACCCGGATCACCAAGGCACAGGTGGCACATCCGCAGATCCTCGCCGCGTTCGAGGCGGTGGAGCAGTGGATGGGCGGGGAGGGCCTGGAGTACGACGGTCCGTGCCGGGAGGTCTACTTCGCCGACTGGCCGTCTGCGGGGGCCGAGGACCCGGTGTGTGACGTGGCGTTCCCGGTGAAGCGGACGAAGGAGCGGAGTACTGGCGGCAACGCGGCAACGCCGGAGCCCTCTCGGCAAGGACGGCGACTGGTCGAGAGGGCTCTGGGTGATGCCTGTGCGGTTGTGGTGCAGTGTCGGTCCTGCGTGTCTACGGCGGTGGGTCAGGGAGAGCCCCCTAGGCCTTGACCGAGGTCACGAAGGCGTTCCAGGCGTCGGCCGGGAAGGCCAGGATCGGACCCTGGGTGACCTTGGAGTCGCGTACGGCGAGTTCCGCCGTGGTGGGCGACTTGACCTCGACGCAGGCTCCGTTCCCTGCGGAGTAGGAGGACTTCGTCCACGTCTCGGTGGCGCCCTGAAGCAGTGCCATGTCCACTCCTGTTGCGAGTTGCGGTGGTGCGATTCACGCCAACCGTGTCGGCTGATTGGCGTGATCGACGCTACCGGGCAACTTCCTCCGCTGGAGTAGTCGTTCACTCAAGTGGATGGCATATTCCAGGTGACCCTTCCGTGGGAGCGATGCGCCAGTGTACGATCCGGCGCCACACGCCCCAGGACCCTTACTCGCCCTACTCGGCGTACTCTTTGGCCACTCTCGCAATGTATTGCCGGGATTGCTCCACATTGAGGGACTGTGCCCGCAAGTGCTCGTACATCACGGCGTACTTCTGCACGTCCTGCGCCTTCTCCAGGTACAGGTCGCTGGTGACGCCCTCCAGGTAGACCACGCTGGAGTCGGCCGCGTCGGAGAACTCCAGGATCGCGTACTGCCCGTTGAGCCCGGGATGCGCGCCCACCTCGAACGGCAGCACCTGCACGGTGACGTGGGGCAGCTGGGACATCTCGATGAGGTGCTCCAGCTGCTCGCGCATCACGAGCTTGCTGCCGACGATGCGGCGCAGCGCGGCCTCGTCGAGCACGACCCACAGCCGAAGGGGGTTGTTCTCGGCGGTGATACGTTCCTGTCGGCGCATGCGCACGTTGACGCGTTTCTCGATGTCGGCCGCCGACGTCTCCGGCAACGCGCCCTGCACCAGGGCCTCCGCGTACGCCTTGGTCTGCAACAGGCCGGTCACCAGCTGCGGTTCATACACCCGCAGGGACTCCGCGTCCGTCTCCAGGCCGATGTAGACGCTGTACGGGATGTCGCCGAACGCGTGCCACCAGCCCTGTTGCCGGGAGTCCCGCGCCATCTCCATCAGGGAGTCGACGATCCGCTGGTCCTCGACCTCGTACACCCCGCACAGGTCGCGCACGTCGCGCTGGCTGATGCTTCTGCGGCCGTTCTCCAGCCGGCTGATCTTCGACTGCGACACCAGCAGTCGTTCCGCCACTTCCTCGGCCGTCATGCCCTTGAGCTCGCGGAGCCTGCGCAGCTCCTGGCCCAGCCGGCGTCGCCTGACGGTGGGGTTGACATTGGACGCCACGGGACGTGCACCTCCGGCTGCATGGCTGTCTTAACACTTTCCGTATCTGCTGTTGAGCAGACTGCCACCAAGGTGCTTCCTACCGCTGGGAAACGGTGGATATGCGGCGCGTACGCGTCAGTTCGGGCACGGATGTTCCCGGTCGGCCCCGGGTGCGGGCGCAGCCGAGCGGGGCGGCGGGACCATGCGTGTCCCGCCGCCCCGCTCGAACGGACGGCTGCGGTGCGGGCCTGGGGCCGGGGCGCTCAGTGGGCCACGACGCGGGCCGCCATGGGCGACGACCCCCGGTGCGGCTGCATCGGCACCCCGCGCGCGGGTTCGGCGGTGCGGCCGCCGGGCCCTGCCGGGCGGCCCGCCGAAGCGGCACCTCGGCGTGTCTGGGCGCCGGCGCCGTTCTGCACGTCCATCACGGCGTGCGCGACGAGCCCGCCCATCGGGTCGTGCCGGATGAGGTCCCGCAGCCGGGAACGGGACGAGCGTCCCTCGTTCCCCGGGTACAGGTGCTTGCCGAGCCCGACGGCGTGCGCGAGCGCGGCCAGCGCCGCGGTCCGCGGGTCCGGCGGCACGCCGGTGCGGATCGCCGAGTCCAGCCGGGACCTGATCTCCCGGCTGATGGCGTTGTCCGTCGCCTGGTAGCGCGTCGTCGGCAGCACCCCGCACATCTGGCCGGCCACGGCGTGCACCATGCCGCACCGCTCCAGATGCGACAGATACGTCTGCCGGAGCCCCAGCCGGGGCCCGCCGATCCAGTGGACGGCCCGTACCGGAGCGCCGCGCCTTCGCAGCAGCTCCAACGCGCAGTCCAGAGTCGGATCTCCTGTCGGCCGTGGCACCACCACGGCGATACGATCCCCGTCTGGGGCTATCCGTCCGGCCAGCGCCAGCTCCACTAGCTGCGCTCCGGCCAGACCGAGGTCGAGCGACTGCGGCTGCGCAGTGGTACCCGTGGCCGGGTCCAGTGCGAGCAACAGAAGCTCCTCCGGAATTGTTCTGCGGCTCCTGCCCATCCATGCCTCCCCGCGTGGATGAATGACAGGGTGACCCCTCTCACATTCATCTGTCGAGGGTGCGTGACCGGTTCGTAGTGGAACCAGTAGGTATGTCGTTCTCGTCTACCGCGTGGGACAAGCCCGCACACAGGACACTGGTACATGGTTCGGACAGCGGCGGTGCGGTGCTGTCCGGTGGGTCGGTTCGGTCAGACGCGCACGCTGGGACGTGCGGTGGAGGAGGCATCGGTGGCGGGCGAGTCCCCCGACAGGTCGAAGCAGCGCGAGTCGTCGGCAGAACCGACGCCGGGGAGCGGGCCATCGGTTCCCGAGGCACGTGATCCCCGGCTGGCGGTGTCCCGCGAACGGGAGTCCGCCGAGGGCACTCCGGACACCTCGACGAAGATCCTCTCGATCCGCGACACCAAGTCCGCCGACGACGACGCCGACCTCCGCGAGGCCGTCTCGGCCTGGGTCCGCAGCTCCGCAGAGCCGGCCGCTCCCACCGAGGAGACGACCGACGAGGCCGAGCCCGCCTCCGCGGAGACAGCGGAGGAGGACGAGCCCGGGAAGCCCCCGGCGGAGCCCGCGCCCACGGACGCGACGCCAGAACCTGAGGACCGCGCCCCGGAGACCGAGGCGCCGGAGGACGAGGTCTCGGAGGACGAGGTCTCGGAGGACGAGTCCCGGGAGTCCCAGACGTCGGACGCCGACGCCTCGGACGACGACGCCTCGGACGACGCTTCGGCGGACGACGACCCGCAAGCCGCCGACGGCGAGGACGCCCCACAGGGGCCACGGTCAGCCGACGACGAGACCCGCACGGGTGGTGCGGGTGGGAACGAGGACGCCGAGGGCGAAGCCGAGGCGGCACCGCAGGACGCCCCGCAGGAAACCGCCGAGGCGGCACCGCAGGACGCCCCGCAGGAAACCGCCGAGGCGGCACCGCAGGACGCCCCGCAGGCACCCGAGGAGGCGGATCCACCGACCCCCCGGGACGGGATCGACCAGCCGACCGCCGTCTTCCAGACCCTCCGCCCCAAGAAGCCCCAGCCCGACCAGCCGACGACGATGCTCAAACTCGGCACCCCCTCCAAGTTCGTCGAGCTGAAGCCGGACATCCCCGCGCCCACCACGCCCACCGCCCACGTGGGCCCGGAGCGCACGACCCAGCAGCCGCTGCCCCCGAAGCCCCCGCTCGACCTCCTCGCCGAGCTGACGAACACGCCGCCGCCCCCGGAGACCCCGGTCCGCACGATCGTGCGCCGGATCAAGATCTGGACCCCCCTGGTCCTCCTCCTGGCGATCATCTTCGCGGTCGTACAGACCCTCCGCCCGCTGCCGCAGCCCACCCTCGACCTGACCGCCGAGGACAACTACACCTTCGACGGCAGCAAGCCCGACATCCCGTGGCCGGACACGGGACAGGCCGCCCTCGACGTCCAGGGCATCGGCAGCTTCGGCTCGTCCGGTCAGCAGAAGCCGGTGCCGATCGCCAGCGTCGCCAAGGTCATGACCGCGTACATCATCCTGCGCGACCACCCGCTCAAGAGCGGCGCCAAGGGACCGATGATCAAGATCGACCAGGCGGCGGAGGATCAGTCGGAGGCGGGCCAGGAGTCCACGGTCCACGTCACCGCCGGTGACCGGATCAGCGAGCGCGAGGCCCTGGAGGGCATCCTCATCGCGTCCGCGAACAACGTGGCCCGTCTCCTCGCCCGCTGGGACGCCCACTCCGAGAAGGCCTTCGTGGCGAAGATGAACGCCACCGCCAAGGACCTGGGCATGACCAACACGACGTACACCGACCCGTCGGGCCTGACGAACACCACGGTCAGCACGGCCGTGGACCAGGTGAGGCTGGCCAAGACCGCGATGACCGAGCCCGCCTTCCGCGAGGTCGCGGCGATGATGTCGTACGACGACTACAAGGGTGTCAACCACTCCAACTGGAACACGCTGGTCGGCCGGAACAACGTCGTCGGCATCAAGACCGGCACCACCACCTCCGCCCAGGGCAACCTCGTCTTCGCGGCGAAACAGCAGGTCGGCGGCGAGACCCGGACCGTCATCGGCGCCGTGCTGCGCCAGCCCCCGGACCCGGTGCACCACTCGATCCTCGTGGGTGCGACGAACGCCGCCGACAAGCTGATCCGGGCCGGGCAGGGCGCCCTGAAGTCGGCGACGATCATCAAGAAGGGCACCGTCGTCGGTTACGTGGACGACGGGGTCGGCGGCCGGACGCCCGTCGTCGCCACCCAGGACGTGAGCGCGGCCGGCTGGGCGGGCCTGAAGGTGAAGCTGTCCTTCACCGCCGGTGAGGTGCCGCACACCGCGAAGGCCGGCACCAAGGTGGGCCACCTCACCGTGGGCGACGGCTCGGCCGGGGCCGTGCAGGTGCCGGTGGCCCTGGAGAAGGACCTGACCGAGCCGGGCTTCCCGGCCAAGCTGACCCGCCTGGGCTGACCACCCGGTCCGCCCCCGCCGCACCCCGCCGACGGAGCCCCGCGGCGGGGTGCGTGCTAGCGTCACGAATCGGGGCAGCTCGCCGGTCGGGGGGACAGGGCCGCGAACTGGACATGAAGCGGCCGGGAACACCGAGGAACCCGGCCGAGAACAGAAGACGGGACACGGGGAGTGCCTTCAGGTGGCCACAGCGGAGCCGACACGCGCCGACGACGCCGAACCGGGCCCGGGATCCGGCCCGCGAATAAGCCTGTCCGCGCCTGACGCGGACAGGAACGCGGGCACAGGCGCCCGCACGGCCGAGAACCGGACCACGGACCAGACCACGGCCCGGACCACGCATCAGACCACGGTCCGGACCGCCGACCGGCCCGGCACCGCGCCCGGCGACACGGCCGGCGCCCGGGACGGTGGCCACCCGCGGCCGGGCCCGGGCAGGCGTGCCCGGTTCCTCGCCGCCCTCGAACCCCTCCGCCGCCGGATGCTGGTGCACCCGGTGCTGTCCGTCACCGCCCTGTCCGGCGTCCTGCACATCGTCTGGTTCTTCACGTTCGCGAACAGCGGCGGGGACCTCGCCGCCCAGGACGCCTGGGCGGAGTTCGTCGGCCGGCACCCGGACTCGGCGTACAACCTCGCCTGGTACGGCGGCATGCACCCGGTGTCGTACAGCGTCGTCTCGCCGTACCTGATGTCGGTCCTCGGCGTGCGGACGACGATGATGATCGCCGGGACCGTCTCGGCGGGCCTGCTGACGCTGATCCTGATCCGCTGCCGGCCGGTGAAGAACCCGCTGTGGGCCTCACTCGCCGGCGTCTTCGGCTTCCTCTGCAACGCCCTGTCCGGCCGCGTGACCTTCGGCCTGGGCACGATGTTCGCCCTCGGCTCGGTCGCCGCCGTGTTCTGCTGGCCGCACCGGTGGCGGTACAAACGCTGGGCGAAGGGCCTGGTCGCCGCCCCGCTGGCCGCGCTCGCCACCATGGCCTCGCCGGTCGCGGGGCTGTTCGTGGGCCTGGTCGCGGTGGCGCTGTTCCTGCAGAAGCGGCGGCCGGGCGCGTGGTCGCTGGGGCTCGCCCCGGCCGCGGTGGTCGCCGTGTCGTGGTGGCTGTTCCCGTTCTCGGGCACCCAGCCGATGACGATCGGCTCGGTGATCCTGCCGCTGCTGTACGGCCTGCTGTGCCTGTTCCTCGTACCGAAGGAATGGGTCACCGTACGGTGGACGGCCGCCGTCTACAGCGTGGGTGTCGTCCTGGTGTGGCTGATCAGCTCCCAGATCGGCACGAACATCTCCCGGCTGCCGATGCTGTTCGCGGGCGCGACGATGATCGCGGTGCTGCCGTACACGGTGCCGCGCTCGCGCAAGTGGTACGTGGCCGTGCTGGCCTTCTGGGGCTTCGTCGGCTGGATCGGCGTGAAGTCCATCGACGACATCATCCACTCCGCACCGGCCGCCTCCTGGGCCCGGGAGCTGGCGCCGCTGGTCCACGAGCTGCAGAAGAGCGGCGCCGAGCGGGGGCGCGTCGAGGTGGTACCGGCGCGCTCGCACCGCGAGGCCTCCGCGCTCGCGCCGTACGTCAACCTGGCCCGCGGCTGGAACCGGCAGGCCGACATGGAGCGCAACCCCCTCTTCTACGACGACACCCTCAACTCGGCGAACTACCACGAGTGGCTCCAGCGCTGGGCCGTGCACTTCGTGGTGCTGCCGAAGGGCGAGCCGGACCCGACCGGCGCCCAGCGCGAGCGGGCGCTGGTGCAGCGCGGGATGCCGTATCTGAAGCAGGTGTGGGGCGACGCCAACTGGCAGCTGTTCCAGGTGACCGACCCGGCGCCGCTCGCCGAGCCCGACACGGTGGTGGACCGGGCCGAGCAGGGCGAGATGACGCTCGACGTGCGCAAGCCGGGGCGGATCCTGATCCGGATCCCGTACTCGCCGTGGCTGAGCATCGTCGACGAGCACGGCAAGAGCCTGAAGCCGCCACAGCGGGTGAAGGGGAACGCGTACGTCAACGTCAACGGATGTCTGGCCGAGACGCCCGAGGACGCCAAGGGCGACAAGTGGACGATGCTGCTCGCGCCGAAGGCGGGGACGTACCGGCTGGCCGCGCCGTACCAGCTGCACAGGGGCACGCCGTGTCCCGACGAGCTGAAGTAGCGGGGTCCTCTCCGAGCCGGTCCCCTGCGAGCCGCGCGGCTCAGCCGCGCAGCTCCGTCACGTACCGGTCCGTGCCCGGGACGGTCGGGACGAACGGGGCCATGAGCTGGAGCGTGCCCAGGCCGGTGGCGGCCAGCTCGTCGTCCAGGCCGGTGAAGTGCTCCTCCCAGCAGTCCCTCGGGTCGCTCTCCAGGAACCACAGCAGGGTCAGCCGGGTGTCGACGCCCTCGACCTGTTTGACGTAGGTCATGCGGTCGCCGGGCAGCGGGGTGGGGCGGAAGACGGTCGCCATGGCCGCCGGGGAGCCCGCCAGGCGCGCCGGGAGGTGGCGGGTGTGCAGCCACCTCAGGAGCCGGTCGCGCTGCTCGGCGGAGTCGGTGTCGACGACCTCCAGCACCAGGCCCGCGTAGGGATGGTCGAGGGCGTGGTAGTCCCGGGGGCCGGCCGCGCCGTCGCGGTAGACGGTCAGTGCGTGGTCCTGGAACGCGGTGAAGACGTGGGTGCGGTCCTGGTAGACGCGGGCGTCCCGGTTGAGTCGCTTGTTGATGGCCACCGTCCACTTCATATGGTCGTCGTAGCGGCCGGCGGTGATCCAGTAGGTGGAGAGGTAGCAGCCGGTCGTGACGGGCTGGGCGACCGCCGACTTCTCCGGGTAGCGCAGGAGCTGGAGTTCGCGGGTGGCGACCCAGCGGCGACCGGCGTACATCCAGGGCATGGCCATCGCGCCGGCGTAGAAGTGGTCGTCCTCGTACCAGCGGTTGTACGCGTACTCGTGGCCCGGGTGCGGTTCGACCAGGGTGATCAGGGCGTGTCCGGGGCGGACGCCGTACGGGCCGACGGCGGCCAGGTCGGCGTACAGCTCGCTGCGGGTGTCGTCGCTCATGCGGTTCCCCTTTCCTGCGCTCGCCCATACTCTGACGCTCCGTCAGATGAAGCGCCAGGGTTCGGGAGGCTCCATGTCACTGCTCGCGGGCAAGACCGTCCTCGTCTCCGGGGTCGGGGCCGGGCTGGGTCACCAGGTGGCTGCGGCGGTCGTACGGGACGGCGGGAACGCGGTGCTGGGGGCGCGCACCGGTGCGAACCTCGCCAAGAGCGCCGCCGAGATCGATCCGGACGGGGCGCGGACTGCGTACCGGGAGACGGACATCACCGACGAGGCGCAGTGCGGGGCGCTGGCCGCCCTGGCCCGGGAGCGGTTCGGCGGGATCGACGCGCTGGTGCAGGTGGCGGCGTGGGACTCGTACTTCGGCGGGGTCGAGGACGCGGACTTCGCGACCTGGCAGTCGGTCATCGACGTGAACCTGCTGGGGACGCTGCGGATGACCCGGGCCTGCCTGCCGGCCCTGAAGGAGGGCGGGGGCGGTTCGGTGGTGTTCATCGGGACGCAGTCGGCCGTCGCGGCGCCCTCACAGGTGCGGCAGGCCGCGTACGCGGCGTCGAAGGGGGCGCTGACGAGCGCGATGTACTCGCTGGCGCGGGAGCTGGGGCCGTACCGGATCCGGGTGAACACCGTGCTGCCGGGCTGGATGTGGGGGCCGCCGGTGCAGGCGTTCGTGCGGTTCACCGCGCAGACCGAGGGGGTGCCGGAGGCGGAGGTGCTGGGGCGGCTGACGGAGCGGATGGCGCTGCCGGAGCTGGCGACGGACGGGGATGTGGCGGACGCGGCGGTGTTCCTGACGTCGGACCGGGCGCGGGCCGTGACGGGGCAGTCGTTGCTGGTCAACGCGGGGGAGCTGATGCGGTGAGGGCATCGGGCGGACACCGAGCTTGTTCCTGTATGTGAACAAGGATCATCTCTCAGAACGATTTTACCGTCACTTGACTCTACTCTTGCTTGTCGTGTTCATGTGCCGAGACCCACGATCGGGCACATGAACAGTCTCGACTGGGCCGTGCTGATCGGCTATTTCGGTGTGATGGTCGCGATCGGTGTCTGGTCGCACAAGCGCGTGGACGATGTCAGCGACTTCTTCACGGCCGGCGGCAAGATGCCGTGGTGGCTCTCCGGCATCTCGCACCACATGTCGGGCTACAGCGCGGTGATGTTCACCGGGTACGCGGGCATCGCCTACACCTACGGTGTCACGTCGTTCGTCACCTGGTCCCTCCCCATCGCGGTCGGCATCGCCATCGGCTCCAGGCTGTTCGCGCCGCGCATCAACCGGCTGCGCTCACGGCTGCACGTGGCGTCGCCGCTGGAATATCTGAAGAACCGGTACGACCTGACCACGCAGCAGGCGCTCGCCTGGTCCGGGATGCTGCTGAAGATCGTGGACGTCGGCGCCAAGTGGGCGGCGATATCGACCCTGTTGTCGGTGTTCACCGGCATCTCGCTGAACCAGGGCATCCTCATCACCGGTGTGATCACCGCCGTGTACTGCACGATCGGCGGCCTGTGGGCGGACGCGCTGACCGAACTCGGTCAGTTCGTCATCCAGTTGCTGGCCGGGGTGTCGATGTTCGTCGCGGTCGTGCTGAAGCTGAACGACAAGCACATCGGCTTCTTCGGCGCGTGGGACGAGCCCGCCCTGCACGGCCACGGCAAGCCGCTGATCGGCCCCTACGGCACGGTGTTCCTGCTCGCCTTCCTGTTCATCAAGCTGTTCGAGTACAACGGCGGCATGCTCAACCAGGCCCAGCGCTACATGGCGACGGGCAGCGCGCGGGAGGCGGAGCGCGGGGCGCGGCTGTCGGCGACGCTGTGGCTGGTCTGGCCGGTGGTCCTGTTCTTCCCGATGTGGGTGTCCCCGCTGCTGGTCCACGCGGCCAAGCCGGACGGCTCCGACTCCTACGCCCTGATGACCGAACAGCTGCTGCCGCACGGGCTGTTGGGGCTGGTCGTCGTCGGGTTCTTCTCGCACACCATGGCCATGTGCTCCTCCGACGCCAACGCGATCGCGGCGGTGTTCACGCGGGACGTGGCGCCGGTGATGTCGCGGCGGGCGCGGGCGTGGGGCGAGCGGTCCGGGCTGGTCGCCGCGCGCGTGACGACGGTGCTGTTCCTGGCACTGTCGATGGCGGTGGCGACGCAGGTCGACTCCCCCACGTTCAAGGACATCATCACGGTGGTCATCAAGTGGGTGGCCGGTCTGATGGGGCCGATCGCGATCCCGATGATGCTGGGTCTGCTGCGGCCGTTCCGCCGGTCCGGGCCCACGGCCGCGCTCACCAGCTGGGGGCTGGGGCTGCTGGCCTTCTGGCTCGTCAACTACCCCATCAACTGGCAGGTCGCCGGGGGCGTCCCGCTGGAGTACCAGGTGTCCGTCCCGCTGGCCGTCTCGCTGGTCCTGTACATCGTGATCGGCTATGTGAAGCCCGAGGACACGCCTGCGCGGCTGGCGGTCATCGAGAAGGTCAACACGGACGGGGATGCGGTGGCGGCGCCGGTACGAGTGGACGAAGGCGCAGCGCCGTTGAGCTGAGGGTTCGCGGCCGGGTGCGGGTGCGGGTGCGCTGTGGCTTGTCGCGCAGTTCCCCGCGCCCCTTACGGGGCACGTACGTAAGTAGCTGCGGGCATGCGTGCCTCCCCCCAGTGCCTCAAGGGCCTGGGGGGACCCCCAGGGCGGCACGGGTGGGAGCAGGTGAGCGGACCCACGCCCGCCCCGGTTCGGCGGGGCTATGCCCGGGGGTACCGGGCCAGCCAGCCCGGGGAGGAGCCCGCTGGGCCGTGGAGGGCTGGGCCCTGGGTCATCTCCATGGCGAAGTCGTCGGCGAGTTCGAGGATCGTCGGGCGGCCTTCCAGCTCGGCGAGCCACGCCGGCGGGAGCGCCGTCTCGCCGTGCAGGGCCCCGAGCAGCCCCCCGGTGAGGGCGCCCGCCGCCGCGGAGGGCCCGCCCTGGTTCACCGCCAGGCACAGCCCGTGCCGTACGTCCTCCCCCACCAGCGCGCAGTACACGGACGCCGCCAGCAGGCCGTCCGCCGTGCCGTCGCCGGCCAGCTCCTCCACCCGGGCGGGGCTCGGCATCCCCTGCCGTACCGCCCCCAGCGCGTGCTGGAGCGCGTCCGACACCGGCTGGTGCCCGGGCCTGGCGGCGAGCAGCGCCAGCGAACGCTGCACGGCGGCGTCCAGGCTCTCCCCGCGCGCCAGAGCGTGCATGATCACGGCGTACGCCCCCGCCGACAGGTAGGCGAGCGGATGCCCGTGCGTCTGTGCCGCGCACTCCACGGCCAGCTGGGCGACCAGTTCCGGCTCCCAGCCGACCAGCAGCCCGAAGGGCGCGGACCGGGCGACGGCCTCCGGCCCCAGCTCGCCCGAGTTCTTGGGCGCCTCCAGCGTGCCCATGACCTCGTCGCCGAAGCCGATGAGCAGCGCCCGGCTCGGGTCGCGGCGGGCGTAGAGCCACTCCTCGCGGGCGAGCCAGCCGTCGTCCTCGCGCCGCTCGTCGGGGCCCCAGTCCCGCTGGGTCGCCGCCCACCGACGGTAGGCCCGGTGCAGATCGGTCGGCGGGTGCCAGGCACCGGTGTCGCGGCGCACCTGGGCCCGGATCAGCCCGTCCACGGTGAACAGCGTGAGCTGGGTGTGGTGGGTGACGGCGCCGCGTCGGCCGTGGGCGAAGGCGAGGTCGAGGAGGCCCTCCGCGCCGTAGGCGGCCCGGATCTCCTCCAGGTCGAGCGCGTCGGCGGGTCCGCCGAGGGCGTCCCCGACGGCCGCGCCGAGCAGGGCGCCCCGCACCCGGCTGCGGAAGTCCTGCTGCTCGGCGCGACCCCAGACAGCGCCGGACGTGCCACTCACGCGAACCTCCTCCCGGACCGTGCACCCGTACGACGCTCAGCACTGTAATCGACCGGGAACGGCCCGTTCAGGTGGGCAATTCCGCAGGGGTCGCCCATTTCCCGTTATCGCGCGGCGTCCGGATCCCGCCCGAGACTGGCGTGATCCCGACGTCAGAATCCCGTCCCGGCGGGCAGCAACAAGCCATGACCCAGACCCAGACACCGGCCCCCGCCACCGCGCCCGCCCGGCGTACCGCCCTGCCGCTCGCCGCGGGCGTGCTCACCGGCGTGCTCGCGCTGTACATCACACTCGTCGCCATCGGGAACATCACCGATTTCGGGACGAACCAGGCGTTCGTCCGGCATGTGCTGGCGATGGACACGACGTTCAAGGACGACGACCTGATGTGGCGGGCGATCACGGACACGGGAGTGCAGGACGCCGCCTATGTCGCGATCATCGTGTGGGAGTCGGTGGCGGCGCTGGTGCTCGTCGCGGGCACCTGCCTGTGGGCCCGGCGGTCGTACGACCTGGCCCGGCGCGTCTCCACGTACGGCCTGCTGATGCTGATGCTGCTGTTCGGCGCCGGGTTCGTCGCGATCGGCGGGGAGTGGTTCGCCATGTGGCAGTCGAAGGACTGGAACGGGCTCCAGGCGGCCACCCGGATCTTCCTGATGAGCGGGGTCGTCCTGATCGTCGACCAGTTGCCGGTGGGCCGGCGGGACGCTATTTGACCACCGTCACCCGGGTCCCGGTGTCGCCGAAGGCCCACAGGGCTGCGCCGTCCTTCTTGCCGAGGCGGATGCCGCCGGTCGGCTTGCCCTTGGCGGGCGGGGGCGAGGAGCCGTCGACGGCGTTGGAGAAGCCTATGTTCACGCCGGACCGCGCGGTGAAGTACAGGATGTGCTCGACGGGGACGCCGTCCGAGCCGGTGGTGGCGTCCTTGCGGTACAGCACCGAGTAGCGGCCGGGGCTGGGGTCGACCGTGCCCGGCCACACCTTGAACGTCCGTGTCGTCCCGCCCGTCGCGTCCACCAGCCACACCCGGTCCAGGGCGACCGAGTAGACGATCCGGCGGCCGGCGCCCGACAGGTCCGGCAGCGCGGGCAGGGACGGTTTGGGGTGGCCGGACGGCTTGTGGGACGCCGGCGCGGACGCCGAGGGGCGGGGCTTGCTCACCGCGGCCGTGGGGTGCGGGCCGTTGTCCGCCTGTACGGCGAGGGCGACGACGGCCGCGGTGGCCCCCGCCGTCAGGCCGGAGACCCAGACCCAGGAGGGCAGCAGTCGGGCAGGCACGGGTACGCATCTCCTCCGCTACGGGTCCCCTCAGTACGGGGGTCGGATCATCGTACTCAGTTCGGACGCACGGTCCCCGTCCCGGGCCGGGGGCTCAGTCCAGGACGGGCAGCAGTTCCGGCAGGTGGCCGTCGGACGCCTCGGCGGCCCGCAGGCGCTCCTCGGGGACCTCGCCGTACAGCGTGGTGCGGGGCCGCGCCGGGCGGCCGGCCGCCTCCGCCACGGCGACCAGGTCGCGGACCGACTTGTACGAGCCGTAGGAGGAGCCCGCCATACGGGAGATCGTCTCCTCCATCAGCGTGCCGCCCAGGTCGTTCGCCCCGGAGCGGAGCATCTCCGCGGCCCCCTCCGTGCCCAGTTTGACCCAGCTTGTCTGGATGTTGGGGATGTGCGGGTGCAGGAGGAGGCGGGCCATCGCCGTCACCGCCCGGTTGTCCCGGGTGGTCGGGCCGGGGCGGGCGATCCCGGCCAGGTAGACCGGGGCGTTGGTGTGGATGAAGGGCAGCGTCACGAACTCGGTGAAGCCGCCCGTGCGCTCCTGGATCCCGGCCAGGGTGCGCAGGTGGCCCAGCCAGTGGCGGGGCTGGTCGACGTGGCCGTACATCATCGTCGAGGAGGAGCGGATGCCCAGTTCGTGGGCCGTCTCGATCACCTCGGTCCAGGTGGCCGTCGGCAGTTTGCCCTTGGTGAGCACCCAGCGGACCTCGTCGTCCAGGATCTCCGCCGCCGTGCCCGGGACGGAGTCCAGGCCGGCCTCCTTCGCCGCGGCCAGCCACTCCCGGATCGGCATGCCCGTCCGGGTCGCGCCGTTGACGACCTCCATCGGGGAGAAGGCGTGGACGTGCATCCCGGGGACGCGTTCCTTCACCGCGCGCGCGATGTCGAAGTACGCCGTCCCCGGCAGGTCGGGGTGGATACCGCCCTGCATGCACACCTCGACCGCGCCGACGTCCCACGCCTGCTGGGCGCGGTCGGCGACCTGCGCCAGGGAGAGGGTGTAGGCGTCCGCGTCCGTACGGCGCTGGGCGAAGGCGCAGAACCGGCAGCCGGTGTAGCAGACGTTGGTGAAGTTGATGTTGCGGGTGACGATGTAGGTGACGTCGTCGCCGACCGCCGACTTCCGTACGTCGTCCGCCACTTGGCATAGGGCGTCCAGCGCTGTGCCGTCCGCGTGCAGCAGGGCGAGGGCCTCGGCGTCGGTGAGCCGGGTCGGGTCGTCGGCCGCCGTGCGCAGCGCCTGCCGTACGTCGGTGTCGATGCGTTCCGGGACCATGCCGGGCGCCGCCGCCTCGCGCAGGGCGTCCCAGTCGCCGTACACCTCGTCGAAGTCGTCCCGCCGGTCGGTCGTACGGCCCTCGGTGTCGATGGTGCGGTGCAGGTCGGTGCGGCCGGAGGGGATGAACGCCTCCTCCGGTTCCTGCCACGGCAGGCCCTTCGGGAGGGTGTCGGGCCGGGCGAGGCCGGTCTCCGGGTCGGCGAGGGCCGCCACGTGCGGGCGCAGGCGCGGGTCCAGCCAGGGTTCGCCGCGGCGGACGAACTCCGGGTACACGCAGAGTCGTTCGCGCAGCTCGAACCCGACGGCGGCGGACTGGGCGGCGAGTTGGTCGATCCGTGGCCACGGCCGCTCGGGGTTGACGTGGTCGATGGTGAGGGGGGACACCCCGCCCCAGTCGTCGATGCCGGCTCCGATGAGACGGGCGTACTCGCCGTCGACCAGGTTGGGCGGGGCCTGCAGGCAGGCGCTGGGGCCCATGATGTGCCGGGCGACGGCCACCGTGGCGACCAGTTCGTCGAGTTCGGCGTCGGGCATGCCGCGCATCGCCGTGTCGGGCTTGGCGCGGAAGTTCTGGATGATCAGTTCCTGGATGCCGTGGTGGGCGCGGGCGACCTTGCGCAGCGCGAACAGGGAGTCGGCGCGCTCCTCGTACGTCTCGCCGATGCCGATGAGCAGGCCGGAGGTGAAGGGCACGGAGGAGCGGCCGGCGTCCTCCAGCACGCGCAGCCGGACGGCCGGTTCCTTGTCCGGGGAGCCGTGGTGGGGGCCGCCGGGCTCCGACCACAGTCGGGTCGCCGTCGTCTCCAGCATCATGCCCATGGACGGGGCGACGGGCTTGAGCCGCTGGAAGTCGGTCCAGGTCAGGACGCCCGGGTTGAGGTGCGGCAGCAGGCCGGTCTCCTCCAGGATGCGGATGGAGACGGCGCGGACGTAGGCGATGGTGTCGTCGTAGCCGTGCGCGTGGAGCCACTCGCGTGCTTCCGGCCAGCGGTCCTCGGGCTTGTCGCCGAGGGTGATGAGGGCTTCCTTGCAGCCGAGCCGGGCGCCCTTGCGGGCGATGTCCAGCACCTCGTCGGGGGCCATGAACATCCCGTGCCCGGCCCGCTTCAGCTTGCCGGGCACGGTGACGAAGGTGCAGTAGTGGCACTTGTCCCGGCACAGCCGGGTGAGCGGGACGAACACGCTCTTGGAGTAGGTGATGACGCCGGGCCGGCCGGCCTCCTCCAGGCCGGCGTCCCGCACCCGGGCGGCCGACGCGGCCAGGTCGGTCAGCGCCTCGCCGCGGGCCTGGAGCAGCACGGCCGCCTCTGACACGTCGAGGGCGACACCGTCCCGGGCCCGCTTCAGGGCACGACGCATGGAGTTCTCACTCGGCCCGGTTCCGGGGGTCACGGAGGTCGTCATCCCTTGAGCATACGGTTGGGCTACCGCCGGGTCGGTTGGGGCGGGCTTCCGGCTCGGGGGGCTCTGTTCTGTGCCGGGTGCGGGCTCGTTGTGGCTTGTCGCGCCCACGCGGCGGAGCCGCACATCGACACAGCCCCGCGCCCCCCAGGGGGTTGGTGGCTAGCTTCGTTTACAAGTGCTCGTGCCTCAGCCCGGCCACACGAGTGACTGGATCTCGCTGTAGGCGTGCAGGGCGTACGAGCCTACGTCTCGGCCGACTCCGCTCTTTTTGAAGCCGCCGAAGGGGGCCTCCATGTTGCGGCCGACGGTGTTGATGCCGACGCCGCCGGCGCGCAGGCGGCGGGCGATGCGGAAGGCTCGGGCGACGTCGCCGGACCAGACGTAGTCGATGAGGCCGTAGTCGCTGTCGTTGGCGAGGGCCACTCCCTCGTCCTCCTCGCCGAAGGGGATCACCGCGACGACCGGCCCGAAGATCTCCTCGCGGGCCACCCGCATGTCGTTGGCGCAGTCGGCCAGCAGGGTCGGCGCCACGTAGAAGCCCCGGTCCAGCGGCGGCCGTTCCCCTCCGGCCACCACCGTCGCGCCCTCCTTCCGCCCGAGTTCGACGTACGACTCGACGCGCGCCCGGTGCTCGTGCGAGATCACCGGCCCGACGACCGTGTCCGCAGCCGCCGGGTCGCCGATCTTCAACCGGCCTGCGTATGCCGCCAGTTGGTCGACCAGGCGGTCGTAGATCCCCCGTTGGGCCAGCACCCGGGTCGGGGCCGTGCAGATCTGGCCGCTGTAGAAGGAGAACGTCGTGCCGATGCCGGCGACCGCGGAGGCGAGGTCGGCGTCGTCGAAGACCAGGGCCGCGCCCTTGCCGCCCAGCTCCATCAGCCGGCGGCGCATGTCCCGCCCGCACACCTCGGCGATACGCCGCCCCACGGCCGTGGACCCGGTGAAGCTGACCATGTCGACGTCGTCCGACGCGACCACCGCCTCTCCGACCGCCACGGACCGCGCCGAGACGACGTTCACGACGCCGGGCGGCACCCCGGCCGCCTCCAGGGCCTCAGCCATCCGGTACACCGACAGCGGGTCCTGCGGGGCGGGCTTCACCACGACCGTGTTGCCCATCGCCAGGGCCGGGGCGATCTTGCCGGCCGGGTTGGCCCACGGGTTGTTGTACGAGGTGACGCAGGTGACCACGCCGACGGGCTGCCGTACCGCCAGCGCGCCCATCACGGCGGCCCGCCCCATCGGGCCGGCCTCGTTGATCTGCGGCGCGATCGCCCACTCGGCGGGCTCCACGGTGGCGTACCGGCGGAACCGGGCCGCCGCCACCCCGACCTGCATCGCCCGCGCGGTCCCGGTCGTCGCGCCGGTCTCCGCCCGCGCCAGGTCGGCGTACGGCACCAGGTTCTCGCGGATGATCCGCGCCGCCCGGCCCAGGAGCGCGGCCCGCTCCTCGGGCCGGGTCCGCGACCAGCCCTCGAACGCCTCCCGGGCCGCCGCACACGCCGCCCGCGCCTGCTCGGGCGAGGCCTCGGGCGCCCAGCCGACGGTCTCCTCGGTCGCCGGGTCCGTCACCGCGTAGTGCCCGGCGTCCGGCTCCACCCACTCCCCACCGACGAACAGCCGCTGCCCGTCGCCTCGGTCCTCGCTCACCTGGTGCTCACCGTCCTCGTGTCCCGGCCCGAGCGCAGCACCCGGCCCGGAACGGCCCCGCTCACCACATCGTCCCGGATCGCCTCGACCCCGTTGACCCAGACGGCCCGCACGCCGAGCGCCTTCGCGTCCAGCCGTGGGCTGTCGCCCGGCAGGTCGTGCACCAGGGTGGCCTGGCCCGCGTCGATCCGCTCCGGGTCGAACAGCACCAGATCGGCATGCCAGCCCTCCTGGATCCGGCCGCGCTCACGCAGCCCGAACAGCCGCGCCGGGTCGTCCGTCAGCATCTTCACCGCCTGCTCCAGCCCCACCAGCTTCCGACCGCGCAGACAGTCCCCGAGGAACCGGGTGGTGTACGGCGCCCCGCACATCCGGTCCAGGTGCGCGCCGGCGTCGGAGCCGCCGAGGAGCACGTCCTCGTGCTGCCAGGTCTCGGCGCGCAGCGCCCACGACCCGGGGTCGTTGTCGGTCGGCATCGGCCAGAGCACCGTACGCAGGTCGTCGGCCGCGCAGATCTCCACCAGGCAGGCAAACGGGTCCTGCCCGCGTTCGGCGGCGATGTCCCGCACCACCCGGCCGGTCAGCCCCCGGTTGGCCTCGCTGTAGGTGTCCCCGATGACGTAGCGCCCGAAGTCCGCGAGCCGCCGGAAGACGCCGGCCTCCTTGGACCGGGCCCGGCGCAGCATCTCCGCCCGCACCTCGGGGTCCCGGAGCCGGGCGATCCGCTCGGGCACGGGCAGTCCGAGCACCTCGCCCCAGCCCGGAATGAGGTTCAGCGCGCAGAACGTGCCGAGCGACATGTTCATCGGCGTCAGGATCGGCATGGTGAGCGCCACCACCCGGCCCCCGGCCTTCCGGGCCCGCTCACTGGCGCTCAGCTGCCGGGGCACCCGCTCCGGTACGGCGGCGTCGACGGTAAGCACGTTCCAGTTCAGCGGCCGCCCGGCCGCCACGCTCATCTCCACCAGCAGATCGATCTCGTCGTCGCTGAACTGGTCCAGGCAGCCGGCGACGATCGCCTCGATCTGTGTCCCCTCGTGCTCCCCGACGGCCCTGGACAGCGCCAGCAGCTCCTCGGGCCGGGCATGCCGCGAGGCCACGGGCCGCCCGTCCCCGTCGGCGTGCGTGCTCGACTGGGTGGTGGACAGCCCCCAGGCACCGGCGTCCATGGCCTCGTGCAGCAGGCCCAGCATCTCGCCGAGCTGCTCCTCGCTCGGCTGCCCGCCCACCGCGTCGGCACCCATCACATACCGCCGCAGCGCACAGTGCCCCACCATGAACCCGGCGTTGACGGCGATCCGCCCCTCCAGCGCGTCCAGATACTCCCCGAACGACCGCCAGTTCCACGGCGCCCCCTCCTCCAGCGCCACCAGCGACATCCCCTCCACCCGGGCCAGCATCCGCCGCGTGTAGTCGGCGTCCTCCGGCCGCCCGGGATGCAACGGCGCCAATGTGAACCCGCAGTTCCCCCCGGCCACCGTGGTCACCCCGTGATTGAGCGAGGGGGTGGCATACGGATCCCAGAAGAGCTGAGCGTCGTAGTGCGTGTGAGGGTCGACGAACCCGGGCGCGAGCACGAGCCCCCGGGCGTCCTCACTGGAGCGGGACTCCTCTTCGATCCGGCCTACAGCGGCGATCCGCCCGTCCCGTATCCCGACGTCGGCGACAAAGGCGGAGGCACCGGTCCCATCGACGACGGACGCCCCCCGTACGACGTGATCAAGCATGGCTCAGCCTCTTCGAGTAGGAGCCGGTAACCCACCCGGGGGCGCGGGGAACTGCGCGACAAGCCACAACGCACCCGCACTCGCCAACGGCGCTCACACAGCCGCCCGGAACCGCGAAGTCCGATGCACAGGATCCGTGTCGATCTCCGGAATGACCTTCTCCCCGATCAACCGGATCGTCTGCAACGTCTCCTCCTTCGGCACCCCCACCGGCAACCCGAACGACAACTGATCCGCCCCGGCCTGCTCCCACCTCTTGCACTGCCGCAACACCTCGTCCGGATCCCCGCAGATCAGCAGCTCCTCCTCGATGAGCAGCTCCACGAACTCCGGCGTGTACCGCGGCAGCGTCTCCGGCCACACCGGGAACCCCTCGGGACGAGGAAACGTGTCGTGGTACCGGAAGACCAGCGACGGCAGGTAGTGCAGCCCCCCGTTGACCGCGATCTCGATCGCCTCGTCGTGCGTCGGCGCGCAGATCGCGGTCGTCGTCACCATGACGTTGTCGTTGACGAAGTCACCGACGGGCTCCGCGTCGACGACGGCCGTCTTGTACTGCTCCAGCACCCACTCCATGTCGGAGACCTTCTGGATGCTGAAGCCGAGGACGCCGAGGCCCTTCTTCGCGGCCATGGCGTACGAGGGCGGGGAGCCGGCGGCGTACCACATCGCGGGGTGGGACTTGCCGTACGGCTTGGGCAGGACCTTCCTCGGCGGGAGCTGCCAGTGCTTGCCCTGGAAGCCCGCGTACTCGTCCTGGAGCCACATCTTGGGGAACTCGGCGATGGTCTCTTCCCAGATCTCCTTGGTGTAGTTCATGTCGGTGATGCCCGGCAGGAACCCGAGGATCTCGTGCGAGCCTGCGCCGCGCCCGCTGCCGAACTCGAAGCGGCCCTCGCTGAGGTGGTCGAGCATGGCGACCTTCTCGGCGACCTTCACCGGGTGGTTGACCTGGGCCAGCGGGTTGAAGATGCCGGAGCCGAGGTGGATGCGTTCGGTGGCGTGGGCGAGGTAGCCGAGGAAGACGTCGTTGGCGGAGAGGTGCGAGTACTCCTCCAGGAAGTGGTGCTCGGAGGCCCAGGCGTACTTGAAGCCGGACGTGTCCGCCTGGATGACGTACTCGGTCTCCTCCATCAGTGCCTTGTGCTCGGCGAGCGGGTCGGTCTCGGCGCGCTTGCCCACGTATCCCTGTACAAAGAGCCCGAATTCCAAGGCGGTTCACCGTCCCGAGTGAGTTTTCTGACGTACCGTCAGTTTCAGCCTGTCGGCCGACTGTCGCACCGGCCGCAGCCACCGTCAATAGCTGACTGGCAGTCAGATGACACTGACCCCCGCCAGCCACCCCCCGTCGATCACGAACGGCTGCCCCGTGATGTACGAGGAGTCGTCCGAGGTGAGGAAGAGGGCGAGCCTGGCCACCTCCTCCGGCTGCCCGACCCGGCCGAGCGGCACGAGCTTGCGGTACAGCTGGTCCAGGGCGCGGCTCATCTCCTCGGGGTCGGCGTCCGGGTCGAGTCGGGCCGGGTTGGACATGGGGGTGTCGATGGCCCCGGGGCACACGGCGTTGACCCGGATGCGGCGGCCCGCCAGCTCCATCGCGGCGACCCTGGTCAGCCCGAGCACGGCGTGCTTGGTCGCGGCGTACGTGCCGACGGCCGGCATCCCGGTGACCGCCGTGTAGGAGGCGGTGTTGACGATCGTGCCGCCGTCCTCCATCTCGGGCGCCACCGTCTTCATGCCGAGGAAGCAGCCCACCTGGTTGACCTGGACGACCTGCATGAACTCGTCCAGCGGGGTGTCGACGAGGGCGTTGAAGCGCAGGATGCCGGCGTTGTTGACCAGCCCGTCGATCCGGCCGTAGGCCTCCTTGACGGCCGCGACGGCCTCCCGCCAGCCGTCCTCCGTGCCCACGTCGAGGTGGACGTAGAGCGCGCCGATCTCCTTGGCCAGCGCCTCCCCGAGGTCGTCCAGCACGTCCGCGACGACGACCCGCGCGCCCTCCTGCCGGAACAGCCGCGCCTCCTGCTCGCCCTGCCCGCGTGCCGCCCCGGTGATGAGGACGACCCGCCCGTCCAGCTTGCCCATGCCGACTCCTCAGTCCAGTTCGGGCGCGACTGCCGCCCCGAACACGGCGATCTGGTCAATGAGTTCGTCACGGTTCCGGCTGCGGAACCGCACCTGTATCTGGTCCACGCCCATCGCGCGGTACGCCCGCAGCGACTCGGCGATCTCTTCCGGCGGCCCGGTGAGGGTGCGCCGCCCGACGTCCCAGCCGGCGGTGCCGACGTACAGGGGCTCGGTGATCGCACCGACGGTGAGGGGCTCCTTGACACCGGCCTCCTCGCGGAGCGCGCGCAGCTTCGCGATCTGTCCGGGCAGCCGGTCCCGCGGGTCCCCCTGCGGCAGCCAGCCGTCGCCCTTCAGCGCGGCCCGGCGCACGGCGGCGGGGGACGAACCGCCCACCCACACCGGTACGGCCGTCTGCGTGGGCCGGGGCCGCTGCCCGAGGCCGGCGAAGTCGAAGAAGCCCCCGTGGTGTTCGGGGAACTCCTCCTCCCCGAGGGCCGCCCGCAGCGCGTCGATCGTCTCGTCGAGCAGCGCCCCGCGCCGCCCGAAGTCGACGCCGAGCACCTCGAACTCCTCGCGCACGTGCCCCGCCCCGACCCCGAGGATCAGGCGGCCGCCGGAGAGGTGGTCGAGGGTGGCGTACTGCTTGGCGCTGAGGAGGGGGTGCCGCAGGGCGACGACGGCCACATGACTGAGCAGCCGCACCCGGCCGGTCACGGCCGCGAGGTGCGCGAGGGTGGCGACGGGGTCGTACCAGACCGTGCTCATCGCGGGCGCGAGCCGGCGCGGGATCACCACGTGGTCGCAGACCGCGAGGTAGGCGAAGCCGGCCCGGTCCACGGCGCGGGCCACCTCGACCAGGTCGGCGGCCCCGGCGGCGGCCTCCCAGCCCTCCGTGTAGAGGGTGCTCTGGGACTGCACGGGCAGCTGGATGCCGTACGCCAGGCTCACCGGGACCCCTGCCAGAGGCCGTCCTCGGTGAGGCCGAGCAGGTCGATGGCGTTGCCCCGGACGATCCGTTCCACCACGTCCGCCGGGAGGTGCCCCATCTGCGCCTCGCCGACCTCCCGGGACTTCGGCCAGGTGGAGTCGGAGTGCGGGTAGTCGGTCTCGTACAGCACGTTCCCGACGCCGATCGCGTCGAGGTTGCGCAGCCCGAAGGCGTCGTCGAAGAAGCAGCCGTGGACATGGTCGGCGAAGAGTTCGGACGGCGGCCGGTGCACCTTGTCGGCGACCCCGCCCCAGCCCCGGTTCTCCTCCCACACCACGTCGGCGCGCTCCAGGATGTACGGGATCCAGCCGACCTGGCCCTCCGCGTACATCACCTTCAGACCCGGGAAGCGTTCGAACTTGCCGCTCATCAGCCAGTCGACCATCGAGAAGCAGCAGTTGGCGAAGGTGATGGTGGAGCCGACGGCGGGCGGTGCGTCCGGGGAGGTGCTGGGCATACGGCTGCTGGAGCCGATGTGCATGGCGACGACCGTGCCAGTCTCGGCGCAGGCGGCGAGGAAGGGGTCCCAGTCGTCGCCGTGGACGGACGGCAGGCCCAGGTGCGGGGGTATCTCGGAGAAGGCGACGGCCCGGACCCCGCGCGCGGCGTTGCGCCGGACCTCGGCGGCGGCCAGCTCCGCGTCCCACAGGGGGATCAGGGTGAGCGGGATGAGCCGGCCGTGCGCCTCGGGGCCGCACCACTCCTCCACCATCCAGTCGTTGTAGGCGCGCACGCACAGCAGCGCGAGCTCCTTGTCGCGGGCCTCGGTGAAGGTCTGGCCGCAGAACCGGGGGAAGGTGGGGAAGCAGAGCGCGGACTGAACGTGGTTGACGTCCATGTCGGCCAGGCGCTGCGGCACGTCGTACGACCCCGGGCGCATCTGCTCGTAGGTGATGACCTCCAGCTTGATCTCGTCCCTGCCGTAGCCGACGGCGGTGTCGAGGCGGGTGAGGGGGCGGTGCAGGTCCTCGTAGACCCACCAGTCGCCGACGGGACCGTCACCGGTGCTGCCCGGGTCGCCCATGACGGGCCTGAAGTGCCCGCCGAGGAAGGTCATTTCCCTGACCGGGGCGCGGACCGTGCGGGGCCCGGTGTCCAGGTACTTCTTCGGCAGCCGGTCCTGCCACACGGTGGCGGGCTCGACCGTGTGGTCGTCGACGGAGATGATCAGCGGGAAGGCGGAGCCGTCGGTCGTGCCGGTGGTGTCGGTGTCCATGACGCTCACGGTAGCGCCGATCTGACGGGGCGTCAGCTAGCGGTTCGGCCCTCCCGGCCGCCCCCGCGGGTGCGGAGAGCGTGTGAGGGCCTTGTGGACTCCCGTGTGCCTGGCTGTGATCGGTGTCTCGCACGGCTGACGCAACCGCCCTGAACAAGGCAAACTGGCGGAGTTGTTCGTGACACCCAGGGGGGCGAACGCATGGACGATGGGCCGCGAGTGCCGGAGCAGCGGCGTCCCGGATCCGTGAACGCCACGGATCCGGTGGCGGCGCGCTTCAGCGTGCTCGGTCCGGTGCGGGCCTGGCACGGCGAGGAGGCGCTGAACACCGGCTCCCCCCAGCAGCGTGCCCTGCTCGCCGCCCTGCTGCTGCGCGAGGGCCGTACGGCCACGGCGGCCGAGCTGATCGACGCCCTGTGGGGCACCGAGCCGCCCTCCCAGGCACTGGCCGCGGTGCGGACGTACGCCTCCCGGCTGCGCAAGGTGCTCGACCGCGGCGTCCTGGTCAGCGAGTCCGGGGGCTACGCGGTCCGGGGTCTCGGCGAGGACGCGCTGGACCTGGCGGCGGCGCAGGAGCTGGCGGCCGGGGCGGAGAAGGCTCGGGGCGCCGGTGACCTGACCCACGCCCGGGAGCTGCTGAGCCGTGCACTCGGCCTGTGGGACGGCGAGGCGCTGGCCGGCATACCCGGCCCGTACGCCGACGCCCAGCGGGTCCGCCTGGAGGAATGGCGGCTCCAACTCCTCGAATCCCGCCTGGACATGGATTTGGAGCAGGGCTGCCACGCCGAGGCGGTCTCCGAGCTGACGGCGCTGACCGCCGCCCAGCCGCTGCGCGAGCGCCTGCGCGAACTCCTCATGCTGGCGCTGTACCGCAGCGGCCGCCAGGCCGAGGCCCTCGCCGTCTACGCCGACACCCGCCGCCTACTCGCCGAGGAGCTGGGCGTCGACCCGCGCCCCGGACTGAGCGAACTCCAGCAGCGCATCCTCCAGGCCGACCCCGCCCTCGCCGCACCCTCGGCACCCGTCGCGGAACCCGCCCGGGTCCCCGTCCGCCCGGCCCAGCTCCCGGCCTCCGTACCCGACTTCACCGGACGCAGCGCCGTCGTGGACGAGCTGAGCGAGGTGCTGGCGTCGGCGTCCGAGGCGGAGGGCCGCGTGATGGCCGTGTCCGCGCTCGCCGGGATCGGCGGCGTCGGCAAGACGACCCTCGCCGTGCACGTCGCCCACCGGGCCCGCACCGCCTTCCCCGACGGCCAGCTCTACGTCGACCTCCAGGGCGCCGGCCACCGCCCCGCCGAACCGGAGACGGTCCTCGGCTCGTTCCTGCGCGCCCTCGGCACCGCGGACTCCGCGATACCCGACTCCCTGGAGGAGCGGGCCGCCCTCTACCGCTCGGTCCTCGACGGCCGCCGGGTCCTGGTCCTGCTGGACAACGCCAAGGACGCCGCCCAGGTACGGCCGCTGCTGCCCGGCATGGAGGGCTGCGCGGCCCTGGTCACCTCCCGCGTGCGCATGGTGGACCTGGCCGGCGCCCACCTGGTCGACCTGGACGTGATGTCCCCCGACGAGGCGCTGGCCCTCTTCACGAAGATCGTCAGCGAGGAGCGGGTCGCCGCCGAACGCGAGGCCGCCCTCGACGTGGTCGCCGCCTGCGGCTTCCTGCCCCTCGCCATCCGCATCGCCGCCTCCCGGCTGGCGGCCCGCCGCACCTGGACCGTCTCCGTCCTCGCCGCCAAGCTCGCCGACGAACGCCGCCGCCTCGACGAACTCCAGGCCGGCGACCTCGCCGTCAAGGCCACCTTCGAACTCGGCTACGGCCAGCTGGAGCCGGCCCAGGCCCGCGCCTTCCGCCTGCTGGGCCTCGCCGACGGCCCCGACATGTCCCTCGCCGCCGCCGCGGCCGTCCTCGACCTCCCCCCGGAGGACACCGAGGACCTCCTGGAGTCCCTGGTCGACACCTCCCTCCTGGAGTCCGCCGCCCCCGGCCGCTACCGATTCCACGACCTCGTCCGCCTCTACGCCCGCTCCTGCGCCGAACGCGACGAACAGCCCCCCAGCGAACGGGACGCGGCACTGTCGCGGCTGCTGGACTTCTACCTGGCGACGGCCGCCGGGGTGTACGCCATCGAACGCCCCGGTGACCGCCTGGTGGACCACCTGGAGGCCACGGAGTACCCGGGGCTGGCCTTCACCGGCCCCAAGGCCGCCGTGGACTGGCTGTACGCGGAGGGCGACTGCCTCCTTGCCTGCGTGCGCCAGGGCGCGGGACACGGCATGCTGCGCCGGGCGGTGGACCTGCTGTGGGTCGCCAAGGACCTCACCGAGTCCGGAGCCAACTCCCACCAGTACGAGAGCACCGCGATCGCCCTGCGGGACACCGCCGAGGAGGCCGGCGACCGCCGCGCCGAGGGCCGTGCGCGCACCGCGCTGACCAACGCGCTCCTGGTCTCCGACCGGTTCACCCAGGCCGACGAGGAGGCCCGGCTGGCCATCCTGTGCGCACAGGAGGCGGGTGACCTCGCGCCCTGCTGCTGGGCTCCCAACGACCGCGGGATCATCGCCCTCTACCAGGGGCGCAACGACGACGGCGAACGGCACCTCCAGGAGGCCATCGCCAACTACCGCGCGGACGGCAACCTGCCGGGCGAGGCCAGCGCGCTGTGCAACCTGTCCCGGATCCACGTCAAACTCGGGCGGCTGACCAGCGCCGTCGAACTGGCGAGGCGGGGCCTGGCGATATACGACCAGCTCGGCCTGACCCTGCGGGTCGCCAACGCCCGGCTCGCCCTCGGTATCGCGCTGAGCGCCGCCGGCCGGCGCCCGGAGGCCCTCGAACAACTCCAGGAGGCCCTGCGGCTGTTCCAGGAGAACCGGCAGCGGCTCTGGGAGGGCACGGCCAACTTCCGTATCTCCGAGGCCCATCTGGGCGCCGGGCAGGCGGCGCAGGCGGCACGCCACGCCGAGCAGGCCCTGGCCCTCCAGGTCATCGGGGGCGACTGGATGCGGGCCAACGTCCTCACCGTACTGGGCCAGGCCCTCGACCGGCTCGGTCAGACCGACCGGGCCCGCGCCTGCTGGAGCGAGGCCCTGACCGTGCACGAGAAGTTCGGGGCGGCCGAGGCCGAGCAGGTGAGGGCGCTGCTGCGCCCCGCCACCGCGGCCTGACGGTCACCGGAGGGCGCCGTTCATTGTTTGTTTATCGCCGCCCGTCATTCTCATCAGTGCCGGTCCGTCGCGTCGGGGGGCAGACGGTCCCGGCACTCGGCCCCACCGTTAGGGTGAACGGCCTTGACGCCCGTCCGGAGGCCCTCGGGGGAGTCGCCGGGCGGGCCCATCACCTTACGACGCGAAGGAAGTTGCCGACGATGAGCGAGACCTCGCCGAAGCACAAGATCAGCACGCTGGAGAACCACGCCGGCAGCCCGGACGACGGCTCCACCGTCGACCCGCTGGAGAACCACGCCGGCGGCACCACGGACGGCGGGACCATAAAGCCGCTCGAGAACCACGCCGGTCTCGTCCAGGAGAACATCGTCAAGACCCTGGAGAACCACGCCGGCACCGAGAAGGCGTAGCACGTCCACACACTTCCACGAACGACGGGGGATCGGCCGCGGCGGCGCGGAGGGGGAGCCGCCGCGGCCGAGCTGTGTCCGGGGTCAGGAGCGGCGCACTTTCCGCAGCTCCCCCTTCAGGACCTTGCCGCTCGCGTTTCTCGGGAGGGTCGGGACGAACTCCACTGCTCTCGGGACCTTGTAGTTGGCCATTTCGCGGCGGGACCAGGCGGTGAGGTCGGGGGCGGTGAGCAGGGAGCCGGGGCGGCGGACGACGTAGGCCTTGGCCACCTCGCCGAGGCGGGGGTCGGGGATGCCGACCACCGCCACGTCGGCCACGTCGGGGTGGGTGCCGAGGAGTTGCTCTATCTCCGCCGGGTAGGCGTTGAAGCCGCCGACGATGAACATGTCCTTGATCCGGTCGGTGACGCGCAGGTTGCCCGCGTCGTCCAGGACACCGACGTCGCCGGTGTGCAGCCAGCCGTCCGGGGTGATGACCTCGGCGGTGGCGGAGGCGTCCTCGTAGTAGCCGCGCATGACGGTGAAGCCGCGGGTGAGGATCTCGCCCGTGGTGCCGGGGGGCACCGGAAGACCGGCCCCGTCCACCAGGCGTAGCTCCGTGCCCGGGATCGCTCGGCCCGACGTGGAGGCGATCACCTTCGCGGGGTCGCCGCGCCGGCACATCGTGACGATGCCGCTCGCCTCGGAGAGGCCGTAGGCGGTGAGGACGGTATCGACGCCGAGTTCGTGGCGGAGGCGTTCCACGAGATGGAGCGGGACGACCGCGGCGCCGGTCACCACCAGGCGCAGGGCCGAGAGGTCGTGGGCGTCGCGGGAGGGGTGGTCCAGGAGGGACTGGTGGAGGGTCGGGGGGCCCGGGAGGACCGAGACGCGTTCGGCGGCGATGTTCGCCAGTGCCGTCTCCACGTCGAACACCGGCTGCGGGATCATCGTCGCCCCGCGCATCAGGCAGGCCAGGACACCCGCCTTGTAGCCGAAGGTGTGGAAGAACGGGTTCACGATGAGGTAGCGGTCGTCGGCGCGCAGCCCCGCCAGCTCGGCCCAGATGTCGTACGCCCTCAGGGTCTGGCCGTGCGTGATCATCGCGCCCTTGGGGCGGCCGGTCGTGCCCGAGGTGAAGATGATGTCGGAGAGGGAGTCCGGGGTCAGGGCCGCGGTGCGTCGCAGTACTTCGACGGGTCCGACCGCCTCCCCCGCCGCCAGGAAGTCCTTCCAGGTGAGGAAGGTCCGCGGCGCGTCGCCCGAGAGGACCACGATCCTTTCCAGGGCGGGGAGTTCACGCAAGGGCCGCCCCTCGCCCTCCGCGGGTCCCGCCGCCCTCCGCAGCGCCGCCACGTACGACGTACCCAGGAACGTTCCCGTCACGAACAGCAGCCTCGCCCCGCTCCTGCGCAGGACGTCCGTCGCCTCGGCCCCCTTGAAGCGGGTGTTGAGGGGGACGAGGACGGCGCCGGCACAGACCGCGCCGAGGGCGGCGGTGATCCAGTCGAGGGAGTTGGGGGCCCAGACGGCGACGCGGTCGCCGATCCGTACGCCGTGGGCGAGGCAGGCCGCGGTGGCGCGTTCGACGCGGGCGCCGAGTTCGGCGTACGTGATCCTCGTCCGGCCGTCGACCACCGCCTCGGTGTCCCCGTACCGCTCGGCCGAGTGCCGTACCAGGCCCGGGATGGTGCCCCAGTCGTTCATCGCAGCCCCCTCCGGTGTAGCTGACTGACCGTCAGATTAGCTGTAACCTGACGATCTGTCAGGAGAGGAAGGCAGGTGCACCCATGGCCGGACCGGGGCTCAAAGACGCCACCGCGATCGTCGGGATCGGACAGACAGCGTTCGCCAGGCGACTGGCCGAGGACGAGAGGACCCTGGCCTGCCGTGCCGTGCTCGCCGCCCTGGACGACGCGGGGATCGCGCCCGGCGAGGTCGACGCCCTGGCCTCCTACACGATGGAGGAGACGGACGAGGTCGAGCTGGCCAAGGCGGTCGGGTTCGGGGACCTCACCTTCTTCAGCAAGGTCGGCTACGGGGGCGGGGGTTCGTGTGCCACCGTCGCCCACCTGGCCGCGGCCATCGCCGCCGGACAGGCCACGGTCGGGGTCGCCTGGCGGTCCCGGAAACGGGGCAGCGGAGCCCGCCCGTGGACCAACACGGCCGTGCAGTTGCCCACTCCGGGACAGTGGACCCGGCCCTTCGGGCTGCTGCGGCCCGCCGACGAGATAGCGATGCTGGCCCGCCGCTACATGCACGAGTACGGCGCCACCCGCGACCACCTCTTCAACGTCGCCCTCGCCTGCCGCAACCGGGCCAACCAGAACCCGGCGGCGGTGATGTACGAACGGCCGCTCACCCGCGAGATGTACATGACCTCCCGGTGGATCAGCGAGCCGCTCTGCCTCTTCGACAACTGCCTGGAGACGGACGGCGCGCTGGCCTGCGTGATCGTCAGCCGGGAGCGGGCGCGGGACTGCCGGCAGCGGCCCGTGTACGTCCACTCCGCCGCCCAGGGGCTGCCCGCCCAGCACCACGGCATGGTCAACTACTGGAACGACGACCCCCTCACCGGTCCCGCCTGGACCGCCGCCCGGCACCTGTGGAAGCACGCCGACGTCACCCCGGACGACGTCGACGTGGCCCAGATCTACGACGCCTTCACCGCCCTCGTACCGCTCTCCCTGGAGGGGTACGGCTTCTGCGGCCGGGGCGAGGGCGGGGCGTTCACCGAGCAGGGCGCGCTGGAGATCGGGGGCCGGCTGCCCCTCAACACCGGGGGCGGCGGACTGTCCGAGGCGTACGTGCACGGCTTCAACCTGATCAACGAGGGCGTGAAGCAACTGCGCGGCACGAGTACCGCGCAGGTCCCGGGCGCCACCACCTGTCTGGTCACCGCCGGCGAGGGTGTGCCCACCTCCGCCCTGCTGCTGAGGAGCTGAGCCGCATGCTGAAGCCCGTCACCGACGCCGACGGCGCGCCCTTCTGGGAGTACGCCGCACGTGGCGAACTGCGCGTCCAGACCTGCTCCGACTGCGGCGAGGCCCGCTTCCCGCCCCGGCCGTGCTGCCCGCACTGCCAGTCCTTCGCGAGCGAGTGGCGGCCGGTCTCGGGGCGGGGCAGGGTGTGGTCGTACGTCGTGCCGCATCCACCACTGCTGCCCGAGTACGCGGAGCAGGCGCCGTACCACGTGGTCGTCGTGGAACTGGAGGACGCGCCCCGGATACGGCTCGTGGGAAACCTGGTGGAGCGGGCCGGGGCCGGGCTCGACTCCGTTGGTCCCGAGCGGGTCCGGATCGGGGCGCGGGTGCATGTGGTGTTCGCGGACGGGACGCCGCAATGGGTACTGTCGTGAAGACCGTTCGCCTGGACGTCGACGAGGACTCCGGTGTCGCCGTCGTCACCCTGGACCGGCCCGGGCGGCTCAACGCCGTCGATCTGGAGATGGTCCGCGAACTCGGCGAGATCTGGGGCGCGTTGCGGTTCGACGACCGGGTGCGGGCCGTCGTGCTCACCGGCGCCGGGGAGCGGGCCTTCTGTACGGGGATCGACCGGGACGTGGTCGTGCCGCAGCCGTCGTCGCCGTACATGGCGGACGATCCGCTGCTCGGGATCGGGCCGAAGGCGTGCGGTCTGTGGAAGCCGGTGGTGGCCGCCGTGCGCGGGATGGCCTGCGGCGGCGCGTTCTACCTCCTCGGGGAGTCGGACTTCGTCGTCGCCGACAGCACCGCCACGTTCTTCGACCCGCACACCGCCTACGGCATGGTCAGCGCCTACGAGTCGGTGCTGATGGCCCAGCGGATGCCGTACGGGGAGGTCGCCCGCATGGTGCTGATGGGCACCGCCGAGCGGATGACCGCCGAGCGGGCGCATCAGGTGGGGCTGGTGTCGGAAGTGACCGGGGCGAGCGGTGCGTTGGCGGCGGCGGTCGGCTGCGCGGAGGTGATCGCCGGGTATCCGGCGGAGGGGGTCCAGGGGACCGTGCGGGCCCTGTGGGCGGCCAAGGGGGCGGCCCGGGAGCGGGGGTTCGCCGAGGCCCCGGCGCTCATCGCGCTGGGGAACCTGCCGACCGAGCGGCAGGCCGAGTTGTTCGCCGGACGGCGGCGGGGCGGCGGCTTCCGGACGCGGTGACGGCCGCGGTGACGGCCGCGGCCGGTGTCAGGCGGCCGGCCGTACCTCCGGGTCGAGCGCGCAGTGGTCGACCTTCGCGGCGAGCCCGGCCGTGCTGACGCCGGCCGTGTCGGAGAGCTTCACGCGCACGCGGGCGGAGTCGTAGGCGGGCACGGTGACGGTGGCGTCGTTCTGGGCGACGGTCGTGCCGTGCGCGTCCTCGAAGTCGACGTGCACGGTGTAGTCGCCTCCGGTGGAGCCCGCGTTGGTGACCTCGACGGTGGCGTACGGGGCCTTCTCCGTGGCGCAGCTGATCAGTTGGGCGGTGACGTCCGTGGCGCTGTCGGTGCCGGTCGGCGTGGGGGTGCTGGTGTAGCCGCCGGTGCCGGAGGAGGTGCTCCCGCCGGTGTAGTCGTCGTCATCGTCGTCGTAGTAGTGGTGGTGCGTGACGGTGTCGTGGTCCTGGTGGGAGCTGCTGCAACCGCCGCCTCCGCCGTGCCCGTGACTGTGGTGGCGGCTCGTGAAGCCGGTCAGGGCGAGGACGACCAGGGACGACACCGCTGCGAGCTTGAGAGTCTGACCACGTCGTTGCATGTGGGAAGGCTAGCGATGGGGTGTCACGACCATGTCACCGCGCGGCGACCATCGGGTACTCGGCGCGGGGAGGCCGGGTGGTACGGCCTCCCCCGGCCCGGCGTCACGTCGTACGTGCCGTGCCCGTGCCCTTCTCCGCGTCCAGGGCGTACACGCAGCGGTCCTTGCTGCACGCGTACACCACCCCGTCCCTGACGACGGGCGAGCCGGTGATCTCGCCGCCCGTGGCGAGCTTCCAGCGGAGCCGGCCGTCGTCGGCCTTGAGGGTGTAGAGGAGGTGGTCGGTGGAGCCGAAGTGGATGCGGCCCTCGGCGACCGAGGGGGCGCCGACGACGTCTCCGCCGGCCTGGAAGCGCCACTTGGGGGTGCCGGTGACGGCGTCCAGGGTGTAGAGACCCTTGCCGCTGCCGACGTGGACGTGGCCCGCGGCCACCAGCACCGGTTCGATCGAGGCACGGGACTCGGTGGCGATGCGCCAGCGGTCGCGGCCGTCGGTGGCGTCGAGGGCGTAGACGGTGCCGAGGTAGTCCGCGAGGTAGATGCCGCCGCCGGTCACGGCCGGGCCGGGGGTGAACGCGGGCGGGCACAGGAAGACCGCGGGGGCCTCGAAGTGCCAGCGCACCCTGCCGCTGGCCACGTCGACGGCGAGGGCCCGGGTGCCGGCGGCGACGTAGACGTAGCCGTCGGGGGCCGGGGTGATGCGGACCGGGACGCCGCCGCAGGAGGCCGCGTCACCGATGGGGTACGACCAGCGTTCCTCGCCGGTGCGGGCCTCCAGGGCGCGCAGCCGGGCGTCCTGCCAGACGTAGACGGTGCCGTCGTGGACGGCGGGCCCGGCCTCGGGGGACTCGAAGTCGGTCTGGCAGCCGCTGATCTCCCACAGTTTCTGTCCGCCGGACGCCTCCCAGGCCTGGACGCCGCCGCCGCGGGTGCCGGTGACGACGGTGCCGCGGTCGGCCTGCAGGGAGTACACCCAGCCGTCGGTGTTCAGCCGCCACAGGTCGCCGCCCTCGCGGGCGTCCAGGGCGAACAGGGTGGGGCCGTCGGAGGCGTGGATGCGGCCGTCCGCGACCGCCATCGACCAGGCGACGTCCCGGGTCTTGAAGCGGCGCCGGCCGGTGGCCACGTCCAGGGCGTGCACCTCGAAGGAGGTGACGTAGACGAGGTCGCCGTCGACGGCCGGGGTGCCCCAGACGTCGTTGGACATGCGGAACCGCCAGGGGCGCCAGCCGCTCGCCGTCTCCGGGGGCGGCGGCGCGGCCACGGCCGGGTCGGCGCCGCCCACGCCGGGGCGGGGGCGGGACCAGCTGGCGACCAGGCCGGCTTCCGGCGGGGGCGCCTTGACGGCGGCGGCGCGGGCGTCGGCGACCCGGGGGCCGGGGCCGATCGGCACCTTGGCGCCGGCCAGGTGGACGGGGCCGGTGTCGGGGGCGCCGACGGGGGCGGGGTCGTACGACGGTGGCGGCGGGACGGGGTTCCGGCCGGCGCTGCGCGGGCCGGTGGGGCCGGCCGGGGCGGGCCGCACGGCGGGGCGGCCGCCGCGGCGGGCCTCGATGAGGGCGACGGCCTTCTCGGGCAGCCACGCGGAGGCGGTGCCGCTGTCGTCGGTGCCGGAGCCGAAGAGGTGCGGGGCGAGCTGGGCCTGGAGGTCGGCCGGGCTGGGGCGTCCGGTGGCCTCCATCTGCATGCAGACCTCGATGAGCGGGCGCAGCTCGTCGGGCAGGCCGGTGAGGTCGGGGCCCTCGCGGAGCAGCATGAACACCGTCTCGACCGGGTTGGCGCCGTGGAAGGGCGGGTGGCCGGTGGCGGCGAAGACCAGCATGGAGCCGAGGGAGAAGACGTCGCTGGCGCCGGTGACGCTGCGGGAGTCCTTGGCCTGCTCGGGCGACATGTAGGCGGGGGTGCCGACGGCGACGTTCGTCATCGTCAGACGGGTGTTCGAAACACCGGAGGCGATGCCGAAGTCGATGACCCGGGGGCCGTCCTCGACGACGAGCACGTTGGACGGCTTGAGGTCGCGGTGGACCAGGCCGGCGCCGTGGATGGACTGCAGGGCCTCGGCGACGCCCGCCGCGAGCCAGCGCACGGCCTGGGCCGGGAGCGGCCCGCAGTCGTTCACTATTTCCTCGAGGGAGGGCGCGGGCACGTACGCGGTGGCGAGCCAGGGCACGGCGGCGCGCGGGTCGGCGTCGACCACGGCCGCGGTGTAGAACCCGGAGACCGCGCGGGCCGCCTCCACCTCGCGGGTGAAGCGGACGCGGAACAGCTGGTCCTCGGCCAGCTCGGTGCGGACCGTCTTGATCGCCACGCGCCGGCCGGATGCCGAGCGTGCGAGATAGACCAGCCCCATGCCGCCGGCGCCCAGCCGGCCCAGCACCTCGAACGGCCCGATCCGCCGCGGATCGTGCTGCGTCAGCTGATCCACCACTTGCCTGCCACCTCCCCGTACGCGCCGCGCCACCCACATATGTACGCGAGCGGAGTGCAGCGTCTCACCACCGCACCGCCCCGGCGGCACGCACCCCGATTCTTCCTGGCCGGGGCGCTGGTTGCGAACCCGGTGATTAATCGGGGTGTCTCAGGACGGATACGGTCATAGCACCGCCGGAGCGGTGGTGTGCGTCACCGCCGCGTGCGCGTCACCGTCGCAGGAGTGCGAACGATGCTCCCTGATTGTCGGTGACGACGGCCACGTGTCCGTACGACGTCTCGAAGGGCGGAGCCTGCACCCGGCCGCCGAGCCGCTGGACGGCGCCGAGGGCCTCGTCGAGGTCGGCGACCCGGAAGTGGGTGAGGAAGTGCGGGGGCATCTCGGGCGGGTAGACGTCGGTGACGTCGGCGCGGCCGAAGTCGGGCCGGGCGCCCTCGCCGAAGAGGGCGTCGTGGAAGAGGTCGCCGTAGAAGGCGTTGGCCGCGGCGGTGTCCCGGGTGTACAGCTCGGCCCAGACGAAGGTGCCCACCTCGCGGCGGCGACCGAATCCGGGATGGCTGCCCGCCTGCCACAGGCCGAACACGGCGCCCTCGGGATCGGTGGCGAGAACGGCGGTGCCCAGCTCGCCCACCGGCGTCGGCGGGATCACGAGCTGTCCGCCGGCCGCGGTGATCCGCCGGCTCAGGGCGGCCGCGTCCGGCGTCACGAAGGACACGGTCCAGACGGTGGGCATACGGCCGTCCGTCTTCGGGGCGAGCGCGGCGACGGGCTCACCGTCCAGCAGGGCCCACACGGACGTCCCGTGCGCCTCCTCGAAGGACCAGCCGAAGAGGTCGCCGTAGAACCGCCGGCCCGCTTCCACGTCGGCGAGCTGGGCGTCCACCCAACAGGGGACACCCTCGGCGTACGCCTCGGCGGGAGTCACGGCGGACGCCTCCGTACGCGGCCCGGCGGAAGCCTCCGCGGGCGGCTCGATCGGCTCCCCGGTCCCGGTCGCGCTCTCCTCGGTCGCCGCCGCTTGCCCCTCTTCATTCCCCGATGCCCTGTTTTCGGCCATGTCGTCAAAGTAACCGGGCCGCGCGCACCCCGCAGACCAGGCACACCACCCCCAATACCCCCGTGCACCCCATTTGCAGTCGGCCGAATAGCGCTCCGATCACCCCTCGGTAAGCTGACGACATGACAGGACAAGTGCGTACCGTCGACGGCCGCGTGGCCGGCCGGCGTGGGCAGGCGACCCGGCAGAAGCTGCTCGACTGCCTCAGCGAGATGCTCAGCTCCTCCCCCTACCGGGACGTCAAGGTCATCGATGTCGCCCGGAAGGCGGGTACTTCGCCCGCGACCTTCTACCAGTACTTCCCGGACGTCGAGGGCGCCGTCCTGGAGATCGCCGAGCAAATGGCCACCGAGGGCGCCGGGTTGACCGAGCTGCTGGCGGGCCGGGCGTGGACCGGCAAGGCGGGCTGGCAGACCGCGCAGGAACTCGTGGACGGGTTCCTGGAGTTCTGGCGAAAGAACGACGCGATCCTGCGCGTGGTCGACCTCGGTGCCGCCGAGGGGGACAAACGGTTCTACAAGATCCGGATGAAGATCCTGAACTCGGTGAACAACTCCCTCGCCGACTCCATCGCGGAACTGCAGTCCAAGGGCAGGGTCGACAAGGACGTGAACCCGGCTGCGGTGGCCGGCTCCCTGGTCGCGATGCTGGCGGCGGTCGCCTCGCACCAGAAGGGCTTCTCCTCCTGGGGTGTGAAGCAGGCCGAACTCAAGCCCAACCTGGCGTTGTTGGTCCACCTGGGCGTGACGGGCAAGAAGCCGACGAAGTAGGCGGCGCCTCCTCCCCTTTCGGGTTGTCCGGATTCCAAGTCCTGTCTGGCGGGCGGTGGTTCACGCGAGTGAACCACCGCCTGCCGCGTCTCGGGGCACGCCCGCGTTCAGGGCTGCCGTCCCGCCGGCAGCGGCCGGTCCCGTACGACGTGCTTCATCACCAGGGTCGAGGTGAGCCGCTGCACGCCCGGCAGGGTCGCCAGCCGGTCGTCGTAGAGCCGCTGGAAGGCGGCGAGGTCGGCGGTGGCGACGCGCAGCAGGTAGTCGGGTTCGCCGAAGAGACGCTGGGCGTCCAGCACGTACTCCAGCTCGCCGACCGCCCGCTCGAAGTCGGCGACCGTGTCCCGGTCCTCCTGGCGCATGGAGACGAACACCAGCGCCTCGAAGTTCAGACCGAGCGCAGCCGGGTCCACCACCGCGCGGTAGCCCTCGATCGCCCCGGACCTCTCCAGCTCGCGCAGCCGGCGGTGGCACGGCGAGACGCTGAGGCGCACGCGGGCGGCCAGCTCGGTCACGGTCAGCCGCCCGTCCTGTTGCAGCTCGGCAAGGATTTTCCGGTCTACGTCGTCCATGGGGCAGATCTTTCCCCACACCGGCCGCCTGGCAGCAAACTTAGGCAACACTTTCGGGCCATTCACGCCTAATGTCGCCGGTATGGACTCGGCACACCTCCTCTCCTTCCTCGCGCTCGACCTGCTGCTGGTGTGCGTGCCGGGCGCCGACTGGGCGTACGTCATCGCGACCGCCCTGCGCGGCAGCCCGGTGCCGCGCGCGGTGGCGGGTCTGGTCTCGGGTTACGCCCTCCACACGGTCCTGGCGACGGCCGGCCTCGCCGTCCTGGTGGCGGGCTCGCCCCGGCTGCTGACCGCGCTGACCGTGGCGGGCGCCGGGTACCTGCTGTGGCTGGGCTGGAGCGTGCTGCGCCGCCCGGCGGTCCCGGCCGCCGCGGCCGACCGGAATCCCGGGGGTGCCGAGCCGGTCGGGGACCGGCCCTTCCTGCGGGGCGCGACGATCAGCGGCCTCAACCCCAAGGGCCTGCTGCTCTACTTCTCCGTGCTCCCCCAGTTCCTGACCCTGCGCGGCCACCACCTGCCCGTGCCCGTGCAGACGGCGGGCCTCGGCCTGCTCCACATGGCCTGCTGCGCCGCCGTCTACCTGACCGTCGGCCTCCTCGCCCGCGCCCTCCTCGCCGCCCGCCCCGCGGCGGCCCGCGCGGTCACCCGCACCTCGGGCGCGGCCATGCTGGGCATCGGGGCGATGCTGCTGGTGGAACGCCTGTGAGCCGCGAGGTTGAGGGCACTACCGCCGGGTGAGCCGGAACACCCGGATCTCACGCTCCACCCGGGCCTGGTAGGTGGCGTACGGCGGCCAGAACGCGAGCAGTGCCCGCCAGGCCGCCGCCCGTTCCTCCCCGGTCAGCCGCCGGGCCGTGACCGGGATCTCCGCGCCCTTCCAGCTGATCGAGGCGTCCGGGTGGGCCAGCAAATTGTGGGTCCAGGCGGGGTGGCCGGTCCGCCCGAAGTTGGAGCCGACCAGCAGCCAGCCGCCGTCCCCGTCCTCCGGCATGCAGGCCAGCGGGGTCCGGCGGGACTGCCCGCTGCGGGCGCCGGTGGAGGTGAGGATCACCCCGGGCAGCATCCGCGCGCTGAGCAGGACCCGGCCCCGGGTGAGCCGGTGCACGGCCCGGTCCAGCGCGGGCACCACATGCGGGGCGACCTTCGCGAACCCCCGGGTGGACGACACCTTCTGCACGAACCGCACACCGACGGCGCCCGTCATACCGCCCTACCTTCTTGAGTGCGTCCCGTGAGTTCGCGACTCTGGGACGGCGCGGGTGGGGCAGGGATGGTTTTCATGCTGGCTGCCCTAGATGGC
>NZ_JBEYVS010000027.1:0-120651 GCF_040644095.1 Streptomyces sp. NPDC047028 | reverse complement strand
GGCGTCGCCTCCGGCAACGGCAAGGGCCAGATCTTCGTCAAGGGCGAGGTCATCAAGACCGTCCCCGAGTCCAAGATCGTGGAAACCCTCATCGAAGAGGCCATGAAGCTCGCCGAGCAGACGAATTGAGGGCGAGTTGAGTCCACTATCAGCACGGACCGAGAGGGGGCCCGAGCGTGAGCATTCTGGAGAGCATCCGGGGACCACGCGACCTGAAGGCGCTGTCCGAGGCGGAACTCGGTGAACTGTCGGACGACATACGTGAGTTCCTGGTGCAGGCGGTGTCGCGGACCGGCGGCCACCTGGGACCCAACCTGGGGGTGGTGGAACTCTCCATCGCGCTCCACCGGGTCTTCGAGTCGCCGGTCGACCGGATCCTGTGGGACACCGGCCACCAGAGCTATGTGCACAAGCTGCTGACGGGGCGCCAGGACTTCTCCAAGCTGCGCGGCAAGGGCGGCCTGTCCGGCTACCCCTCCCGCGAGGAATCCGAGCACGACGTCATCGAGAACAGCCACGCCTCGACCGCGCTCGGCTGGGCCGACGGACTCGCCAAGGCCAACCAGGTGCGGGGGGAGCGGGGCCACGTCGTCGCGGTCATCGGCGACGGCGCGCTGACCGGCGGCATGGCGTGGGAGGCGCTGAACAACATCGCGGCCGCCAGGGACCGCCCGCTGATCATCGTGGTGAACGACAACGAGCGGTCGTACGCCCCCACGATCGGCGGCCTCGCCAACCACCTGGCCACCCTGCGCACCACCGACGGCTACGAGAAGGTCCTCGCCTGGGGCAAGGGCGTGCTCCTGCGGACCCCGGTCGTCGGCGCCACCGTCTACGAGTCCCTGCACGGAGCGAAGAAGGGCTTCAAGGACGCGTTCGCCCCGCAGGGCATGTTCGAGGACCTCGGCCTGAAATACGTCGGCCCGATCGACGGCCACGACGTCCTCGCCGTCGAGTCCGCGCTGCGCCGCGCCAAACGCTTCCACGGGCCCGTCCTGGTGCACTGCCTCACGCAGAAGGGCCGTGGCTACGAGCCCGCCCTCGCCGACGAGGAGGACCACTTCCACACCGTCGGCGTGATGGACCCGCTCACCTGCGCGCCGCTCGCGCCCGCCAAGGGACCGTCCTGGACGTCGGTGTTCGGCGACGAGATCGTCAGGATCGGCGAGGAGCGCGACGACGTCGTGGCGATCACGGCCGCCATGCTGCACCCGGTGGGCCTCGCCCGGTTCGCCGAGCGGTTCCCGGGCCGGGTGTGGGACGTCGGCATCGCCGAGCAGCACGCGGCGGTCTCCGCCGCCGGACTCGCCACCGGCGGACTCCACCCCGTCGTCGCCGTCTACGCCACGTTCCTCAACCGCGCCTTCGACCAACTGCTCATGGACGTCGCGTTGCACCGCTGCGGCGTCACCTTCGTCCTGGACCGGGCCGGGGTCACCGGTGTCGACGGGGCCTCCCACAACGGCATGTGGGACATGTCCGTCCTCCAGGTCGTGCCGGGCCTGCGCATCGCCGCCCCCCGCGACGCCACCCAGCTGCGCGCCCAGCTGCGCGAGGCCGTCGCCGTCGACGACGCGCCCACCCTGGTCCGCTTCCCCAAGGAGTCCGTCGGCCCGGACATCCCGGCCGTGGACCACGTCGGCGGCATGGACGTCCTGCACCGCGCCGACGACCCCCAGGTGCTGCTGGTCGCCGTCGGGGTGATGGCGCCGGTCTGCCTCCAGGCCGCCGACCTGCTGGCGGCGCGCGGCATCGGCTGCACGGTCGTCGACCCGCGCTGGGTCAAGCCGGTCGACCCCGCGCTGCCGGGCCTGGCCGCGGAACACCGGCTGGTGGCGGTCGTCGAGGACAACAGCCGCGCCGCCGGGGTCGGTTCGGCCGTGGCACTCGCCCTCGGCGACGCCGACGTGGACGTGCCGGTACGGCGCTTCGGCATCCCGGACCAGTTCCTCGCCCACGCCAAGCGCGCCGAGGTGCTGGCCGACATCGGGCTCACCCCGGTCGAGGTGGCCGGCCGGATCGGCGCGAGCCTCGCCGTCATGGACGCCGGCCGGGCGGGCGAGCCGAGACTCGAGAACCTGGAGAACACTCGATGACCACCGAGTTCGACCTCGGCGCACTCCTCGCCGAGCGCGGAGCCGAACGCTACGACCTGCACGCGCGGCACCTCAACCCGCAGCTCCCGCGCATGCTGCACACCATCGGCTTCGACAAGGTCTACGAGCGGGCCGAGGGCGCCCACTTCTTCGACGCGGACGGCAACGACCACCTCGACATGCTCGCCGGGTTCGGCGTGATGGGCCTGGGGCGTCACCACCCGGTCGTCCGCAAGGCGCTGCACGACGTCCTCGACCTCGACCTCGCCGACCTGACCCGGTTCGACTGCCAGCCGCTGCCCGGCCTGCTCGCCGAGCGGCTGCTCGCGCACAGCCCGCACCTGGACCGGGTGTTCTTCGGCAACAGCGGTACCGAGGCCGTCGAGACCGCCCTGAAATTCGCCCGGTACGCCACCGGGAAGCCCCGCGTCCTGTACTGCGAGCACGCCTTCCACGGCCTGACCACCGGCTCCCTGTCCGTCAACGGCGAGGACGGCTTCCGGGACGGCTTCGCCCCGCTGCTGCCCGACACCGCCGTCCCCCTCGGCAACCTCGACGCGCTCGCCCGCGAGCTGAGGAAGGGCGACGTGGCGGCCCTCATCGTCGAGCCGATCCAGGGCAAGGGCGTCCACGAGGCCCCGCCCGGCTATCTGCGCGCCGCGCAGGAACTGCTGCACCGGCACAAGGCGCTGCTCATCGCCGACGAGGTGCAGACCGGCCTCGGCCGCACCGGCGACTTCTACGCCTACCAGCACGAGGACGGCGTCGAACCGGACCTGGTGTGCGTGGCCAAGGCGCTCTCCGGCGGCTACGTCCCGGTCGGCGCCACCCTCGGCACGGACGAGATCTTCAAGAAGGTCTACTCGTCCATGGACCGCGTGCTCGTCCACTCGGCGAGCTTCGGCTCCAACGCCCAGGCGATGGCGTGCGGGCTCGCCGTGCTGTCGGTGATGGAGAACGAGCAGATCGTCGCGGGTGTGCGCAGGACCGGAGAGCTGCTCAAGTCCCGCCTCACCGCGCTGATCGACACCTACGAACTGCTCGCCGACGTCCGCGGCCGGGGTCTGATGATCGGCATCGAGTTCGGCCGGCCCAGCTCACTGAAACTGCGCAGCCGCTGGACCATGCTCCAGGCCGCCCGCAAGGGCCTGTTCGCCCAGATGGTGGTCGTCCCCCTGCTCCAGCGGCACCGCGTCCTCACCCAGGTCTCCGGCGACCACCTGGAGGTGATCAAGCTCATCCCGCCGCTGATCATCGACGAGGCCGATGTCGACCGCTTCGTCACCGCCTTCACCGCCGTGATGGACGACGCCCACAACGGCGGCACCCTGATGTGGGACTTCGGCAAGACCCTGATCAGACAGGCGGTCGCCAACCGCTGAGCCGGCGACCCGGGCCCGCGCCCCGTACCGACCCCGTGGGGCGCGGGGCGCGGGTGTTCCGGGACACCGGTCAGTAGTACCGGGACCCGGCGAACAGGACGACGGGCCAGGCGAAGCCGGTCACACCCAGGACGGTCCCGGTGGTGGCCATCCACATCCGGCCGACGCCACGCTGTGCGGAGTAGATACCCGAGAGGCCGAAGGCGAAGGCGAGTGCCCCGCAGATGAGCATCACGGGCAACAGCCCGAAGAAGAGCCAGGGACACAGGCCCGCCGAGGCCGCGAGGCCCAGTCCGAGCGAGGTGGGGCCGAACAGGACGGCAGGCGACTCGACTCCGTCCCGTGCGGTGCTTCCTGACATGCGCTCCCCTTTTTTTGAACGTGTTCAAAATTTGGGCCGAGCTTAGCAGGCGCTGCGCAGGGCGGGATCGGACTGGCAGGGGTTTGCCTCACAGGCAAGAAATTTGCCGATAGGGCAAGGCTCGGGCTGAATGGAGGCATGAACGCCTCAGACGCGGGCCGACCGGAACAGCCGGGCGGCGAGCTGTCCGCCGTAGCCCCGCAGTTGCGCGCCCTGCGGCGGCGTGCCGGCCTCACCCTGGAGGCCGCGGCGCAGGCCGCCGGGCTCTCGCCCGCGCATCTGTCGCGGCTGGAGACCGGGCGGCGGCAGCCCTCGCTGCCGATGCTGCTCGGGCTCGCCCGCATCTACGGTACGACGGTCGCCGAACTCCTCGGCGAGGCCCCCGCCGACCGGGACGCCGTCCTGCGCGGCGCCGACATGGAACCGACCCGGGCGGGCGGCTGGACCTACGTCCAGGCCGGAGCCCCCGGGCGCGGCATGCAGGCGCTGCGCGTCCAGGTCCCCTACGGCACCCAGGGGGACGTCGTTCGCGTCCACCCGGGCGAGGAGTGGCTGTACGTCCTGAGAGGCCGGCTCCGGCTGCGCCTCGGCGACAGCGCGCACCTGCTCGCACCCGGCGACAGCGCGCACTTCGACTCACTCACCCCGCACCGCCTCGCCGCCGAGGACCACGACGGCGTCGAGCTGCTGTTCGTCCACACCCTGCTGCAGAGCCCCACGGCAACGCTGTGCCTGGGCCCGCCGACCGGAGAGCTGCCATGAGCGACTACGAGGAGAAGTTCCCCCGATCCGTGTGGATCCGGCTGATCATCTACATCGCCGTCGGTCATCTCCTGGCCGCGTTCCTGTACCTGCTGTTCACGTTGGGCGCCAAGAGCTGAGATCAGACGGCGGCTGCTCAGTCCAGCAGGCGCTCGCGCAGCCGCTCCCTGGTGGGCGCGGTGAGCCCGAGGCCCTCCTCCAGATAGGTCTCGGTCCCGCCCCACCGCTCCTCGATGCTGTCGAAGGCCGCCGCCAGGTACTCGGCGCGCGCCTCGAACAGCGGGCTGAGCAGCTCCATCACCTCGGGGGTGTACGCCGTCTCGGCGCTGCCGCTGCGGTGGACCTTGTAGCGGCGGTGCCTGGCGTTGGACTCCAGGTAATCGGCGACGATCCCCTCGCGCTCCACACCCACGGCGAGCAGCGTCACGGCTATCGAGATGCCCGCGCGGTCCTTGCCGGCCGCGCAGTGCATCAGCGCGGGGACGCTGTCCTCGGCGAGCGCGTGCAGCACCCGGGAGTGCTCGGCGGTGCGGTCCCTGACGATCTGCCGGTAGGAGGCGATCATCCGGCCGGCCGCCTTGCCGTCGGCGAGGATCCCGCGCAGCTGGTCGAGGTCGCCGTCGCGGACCATCTTCCAGAACTCCGCGCCGTCCGCCGGGTCGCTCAGCGGAAGGTTCACGTTGCGCACCCCGGGGAGCGCGACGTCCGGCCCCTCCAGCTTCTGGTCGGCGGCGTTGCGGAAGTCGAAGACCGTGTGCAGGCCCAGCGAGGCGAGGAACGCGGCGTCCTCGGAGGTCGCGTGGGCGAGGTGCCCGCTGCGGAACAGCACGCCGTGGCGCACCCGCCGTCCGTCCCGCGCCGGCAGTCCGCCGACGTCGCGGAAGTTACGGACTCCGGCCAGCTCGGGCTCGGTCGACGGGACCTGCTGCGTCACGGGGGCTCCTCCCGGTCGGCGCCGCCGGCGCGGCTCGCCGACGGGCACCCGTCGACGATACGACATCGATTTCCTCGGGCAATGAGTTGTCCACAGGCATTGTCAGGGCGTACCTCACACCCGATGATGTTCGGGATTGATCGGTCCTGTTGACACCTGTGAGGTCTTGATGACGGAGATGGCGGAGATGGTGGAGATCGCCGAGCACGGCCGTACGTGGTTCCTGTCCGGCCCCGGCAGCAGCTATGCCCTCCACCTCACGGAGGCGGACGAGCTGCTCCACCTGCACTGGGGCCCGCGCATCGCCCTCGCCGACGCCGAGGCCCTGGCGGCGGACCCGCTGCCCGCGTACCGCCCCTTCGAGTCTCCGCTGGACGGCCGCGAGGAGTACCCCGTCGAGGGCGGCCCCCGCTTCACCCGCCCCGCCCTGTCCGTCCGCACCGGGGAGCGGCGCGGCACCGAGTGGCGCTTCGTGTCGTACGAGACGGACGACGACGTGCTGCGGCTGCGCTTCGACGACGACGGGCTCGCGATCACCCTCCACTACCGGATGCGCGGCGACGTCGTCGAGCGCTGGGTCGCCCTGCACAACGGCGGCCCCGAGCCCGTGGAGCTGCTGCGCGCCGACGCCGCCGCCTGGACCCTGCCCGACCGCGAGGGCTGGAGGCTCTCCCAGCTGCACGGCCGCTGGGCCGCCGAGTCCCTGCTCACCGGCGCGCTCCTCACCCACGGCGAGAAGGTCATCGGCAGCCGCCGCGGCCACACCGGACACCAGCACCTGCCCTGGGTCGCCCTCGACACCGACGCCACCGAGGAGCGCGGCGAGGTCTACGGCTGCGCCCTCGGCTGGTCCGGCTCCTGGCGGATCGCTGTCGCCCAGCTACCGGACGCGCGCGTGCAGATCACCGGCGGCGCCGGCCACGACGACTCCGGTCTGCTGCTCCTGGAGCCGGGCCGCTCGTACACCACCCCGGTCTTCGCCGGCCTGTGGAGCGACGGCGGCTTCGGCGGGGCCAGCCGCACCTGGCACGCCTACCAGCGCGCGCACGTGATCCCGGACGCGGACCGGGACCGGCCGGTGCTGTTCAACTCCTGGGAGGCCACCTTCTTCGACATCTCCGAGGAGCAGCAGGCCGCGCTCGCCCGGCGGGCCGCCGCCATCGGCGTCGAGCTGTTCGTCGTGGACGACGGCTGGTTCGGCGCCCGCACCAGCGACCGGGCCGGACTCGGCGACTGGACGCCCAACTCCGACCGCTTCCCGCACGGCCTGAAGCCCCTCGCCGACCAGGTGCACGGCCTCGGCATGCAGTTCGGCATCTGGGTCGAACCCGAGATGGTCAACCCGGACAGCGACCTCTATCGCGCACACCCCGACTGGGTGCAGTACCAACCGGGGCGAAAGCGGACGGAATTCCGCAATCAGCTCGTCCTCAACCTGGCCCGCGAGGATGTCCAGGAGTACCTGTGGGAGCAGCTGCACACTCTGCTCTCCAGCGCACCCGTCGACTATGTGAAGTGGGACTTCAACCGCTGCTTCACCGACGCCGGCTGGCCGGGGGAGCCGTATCCGCAGCGCCTGTGGACCGACCACACCCACGCCCTGTACGCCCTGCTGGACCGGCTGCGCGCCGCGCACCCCGAGGTCGCCTTCGAGTCCTGCTCGGGCGGCGGCGGCCGGATCGACCTGGGGGTGCTGAGCCGTACCGACCAGGTGTGGACCTCCGACAACACCGACCCGCTGGACCGGCTCGCCATCCAGTACGGGTTCAGCCAGGTCCACCCCGCCCGGGTCATGGCCGCCTGGGTCACCGACAGCCCGAACACCCAGCTCAACGGCCGGGTGAGCAGCCTGCGTTTCCGGTTCGTCAGTGCCATGGCGGGAGTCCTCGGCGTCGGCGGCGACCTCACCGGGTGGAGTGAGGAGGAGCTGACCGAGGCCCGCGCCTGGGTGGACCTCTACAAGGAGATCCGGCCCGTCGTCCAGCACGGCGACCTGTACCGGCTGCGCCCACCGGCGGGCGGCCTCAGCGCCGTCCAGTACGTCCTCGGCGACGAGACCGTGGTGCTCGCCTGGCTCCAGTCGCAGCGTTACGGCCAACCGGTCCCGGCCCTGCGGCTGCGCGGACTCGACCCGGCCGCGTCGTACGAATGCCGTGAAACGGGCGAAGTGCACCGAGGTGCCGTCCTCCTGCACCACGGGCTGCGGACCCGGCTGCGCGGCGATCTCGATGCGACGGTTCTCCGCCTGCGTCGCATCTGAGCCTTCTGTCCGAATTTACGGCTTCGTTCCAACTCGCTGTGGAATAGGGGGAGGTGGGTGTGGCGTGCGTGAGGAGCGTCATAGTGGTGACCGACCGTCGCACGTCATGCTCACGTAATGTCCGGGCGCCCGGCGGCAATTGAGGCGAGCGAGAGCGCGGACATGCACGCACGGTGACCGCGCTTTCAGGTATCCGATCATCCGAAACGGCGGAGGCGGGAACCGGCTCCTTGTCGCAGTGCGTCCCGCTCGCTTACGTTCGCCACCAATTCCGGACGGAACGCCGAATCCTGCCGCCGCCCGGAGTCCCCACACACATGACCCGTGTACGGCAGGAGCGGGGGACCCACCAGGTACGACTGCCTGTCCCGGTCTCCGCGACAGGCTCGGGGTGAAGCCGCGCACCGCGCGGCCGGGCAGCTCCAGCCCGAACCCGACAGCTCACCTCGCAGGCGCCGGAGAGGAATGCGCCATGCCCGCGAAGGGTAAGCACCGTCGTCCCAAGACCCAGCGTCTGACCCGCTCCATCGCCGTCGCCGGAACCGGCGGCGCCGCCCTCGCCCTGCCGCTCGTCGGGGCCGCCGGAGCCCACGCCGCCACCCCGCAGTCCGGTTCCGCGCACGTCGCCCAGTCCCTCCCGGCCGCCAAGGACACGGCGACGAAGGCGACCGCCGCGAAGCCGGCGGCCGCGCACCGCGCTCCGGGCGTCCGCACCTACACGGTGAAGTCCGGCGACTGCCTGGCGAAGATAGCCGACGCCCATGACGTCCGCGGCGGCTGGCACCGGCTCTACGACGACAACCGGCAGGTCGTCGGCGACGACCCGTCGCTGATCCACCCCGGCCTGAAGCTCACGCTCGGCAAGCGCGCGACGGCGACACACCACCCGTCCTCCGACGCGCACTCCACGACGCCGTCCACCCACCCGTCCAAGCCGCAGACACAGACACAGTCGAAGCCGCAGACCCCGCCCACGGCCACCACCCCCTCCACCGGCTTCACGCTCCCGGTGACCGGCGCCACCATCGGCACCGGCTACCACGTGGCGGGCAGCATGTGGTCCAGCGGCTACCACACCGGCGTCGACTTCGTCGTCCCGACCGGCACCACCGTCAAGTCCGTCGCCGCCGGCACGGTCGTCTCCGCGGGCTGGGGCGGCGCGTACGGCAACCAGGTCGTCGTCAAGCTGAACGACGGCCACTACGCCCAGTACGCCCACCTCTCCCAGCTCTCCGTCTCCGCCGGGCAGAGCGTGACGGAGGGACAGCAGCTCGGCCTGTCCGGCGCGACCGGCAACGTGACCGGACCGCACCTGCACTTCGAGATCCGGACCACCCCGGACTACGGCTCGGACATCGACCCCGTCGCCTACCTCCGCCAGCACGGGGTCACCGTCGGCTGACCCGGAGTATTCCTGAATGGCAAATGAATAAGCAGTGGGACTTCTCACCGTCCGTCAACCCCCGCCTACGGTCGCGTAAGTCACATCCGAAGGTGAATCATGGTCCGACGTGGCAGACGATTCGAAGAGTGACAACACATCGGTGATCGGGTCGATCGGGTCGTACGTGGCGGTGGGGGACAGCTTCACCGAGGGCGTCGGCGACCCGGGGCCCGACGGGGCGTTCGTCGGCTGGGCCGACCGGTTCGCGGTCCTGCTCGCCGACCGGCGGCCCGAGGGAGACTTCCGGTACAGCAACCTCGCGGTGCGCGGGAAGCTGCTCGACCAGATCGTGGCGGACCAGGTCCCCAAGGCGCTCGAACTCGCCCCGGACCTGGTCTCCTTCTGCGCCGGCGGCAACGACATCATTCGCCCCGGCACCGACCCGGACGAGGTCGCCGAACGCTTCGAGCGGTCCGTGTCCCGGCTGGCCGAGGCGGCGGGCACGGTCCTCGTGACGACCGGTTTCGACACGCGTGGCGTCCCGGTGCTCAAGCACCTGCGGGGCAAGATCGCCACGTACAACGGGCACGTGCGGGCCGTCGCCGACCGGTACGGCTGCCCGGTGCTCGACCTGTGGTCCCTGAAGTCCGTGCAGGACCGCCGGGCGTGGGACGACGACCGGCTCCACCTGTCGGCCGAGGGCCACACCCGCGTGGCCCTGCGCGCCGGCCAGGCCCTCGGCCTGAAGATCCCGGCCGACCCCGAGCAGCCCTGGCCGCCCCTGCCGCCCCGCGGCACGCTGGAGGTCCGCCGCGACGACGTGCACTGGGCCCGCGAGTACCTCGTCCCGTGGATCGGCCGCCGGCTGCGCGGCGAGTCCTCCGGCGACCACGTCACGGCGAAGGGCACGCTGTCGCCGGACGACATCAAGATGCGAATCGCGTCGGTGGCCTGACACCCCCACTCACCGAGCCCCGCGGCGCCCGACCGGCGCGCCGCGGGGCACCGGCCGGCCCTCCCCGCGCGCACCGAGGGACGTCAGCCCTTCAGAGCCTCCTGGTCCAGCCCGAGTTCCCTGGCCAGTGCCGCCTCGCCCCACTCCTGCGCGCGGGTGCGGGGCACGCCGCCCGGATAGGAGGTCAGCTGGACGGCGAGTCCGTCCAGGAGGGCCGTCAGACGCAGGGCCGTACCTTCGGGATCGGCGCACGCGAACTCGCCCGCGGCGACGCCCTCGGCGATGACCGTGGCGATCGCCGCCTTCCACTGCCGGTCCAGTTCCCGGGTGACCTCGCGCAGAGCCGGCTCGCGCAGTGACACCGCCCAGCCCTCGATCCACAGCCGCCAGCCCTTGGCCGCACCCGACGGCGCGTACCAGCGGACGGCCGACCGCAGCCGGCGCACCGCCGACGTCCGCCGGCCCAGCAGCCCCCGCAGGTGCGCGAGGTCGCCCTCCGCCGCGTGCGCGAACGCGGCGGCGACCAGCTGCTCCTTCGTGGAGAAGTGGTACAGCACCAGCGCGTTGCTCACCCCGAGCGCGGACGCCACGTCGGCGATCCTGAGCGCCGCCACGCCCCGCACCTCGATCTGCTCGACTGCCGCGCGCAGCAGCTCCTCGCGCCGCTCCGCAACGCTCAACCGCACTCTCGCCACCCGGCCACCCTAATCCGTCACCAGTGCGACACCGACCGTGTCCGGCCAGTGGCGGGGACGTTGCGGGCGGGGCGCCGTCGGTCTGCTTGTCGGACGGGCCGACCATAATGGAAGTCCTCAGCGACTCCACCTGGAGGTACCGTGACCGGTCCGCGTTCCCAGAGTTCCGGGCTCCGAGGGCTGCGGCCCGCCGCCTTCGGCGCGGATCCCGGCGGTGAGCGCATGGCACGCATCCGCCGCTCCCCGCATTTCAAGGACGGCGTCTTCCAGAACCCGGGCGGCACCGCGCGTACCGTCCCCTCCGGGTCCCGTCGCGACCTCGCGAAGGTCTTCCTCGACAAGCAGCAGCGCCCGCTGCGCGCGCCGAGCGGCACCGTCCCGGTGCACGCGACGACCTACGCCGACCTGGCCAGACCTCCGGCCACGGGGCTGCGGCTGACCTGGATGGGCCACTCCAGCGTGCTCGCGGAGATCGACGGCCACCGGGTCCTGTTCGACCCGGTCTGGGGAGAGCGCTGCTCCCCGTTCCCCTTCGTCGGGCCCTGGCGGCTGCACCCGGTGCCGCTGCCGCTGGCAGCCCTCGGCCCGGTCGACGTCGTGGTCATCTCCCACGACCACTACGACCATCTGGACATGCCCACGATTCTGGCGCTGGCCGGCACGGACACCCTGTTCGCGGTGCCCCTCGGCGTCGGCGCCCACCTCGAACACTGGGGGGTGGCCGCCGAGCGGCTGAGCGAGCTGGACTGGCACGAGTCGACGCGGGTCGGCGGCCTGACCCTCACCGCCACCCCCGCCCGCCACTTCTGCGGCCGAGGCCTGCGCAACACCCAGCACACCCTCTGGGCGTCCTGGGCCGTCGCCGGCAAGGAGCACCGGATCTACCACAGCGGGGACACCGGCTACTTCGAGGGCTTCAAGGACATCGGAGCCGCCCACGGCCCGTTCGACGCCACCATGATCCAGATCGGCGCGTACTCCCCGTTCTGGCCGGACATCCACATGACCCCCGAGGAGGGCCTGCGCGCCCACCTCGACCTCCAGGGCGGCGCCCCGCACGGGGTGCTGCTGCCGATCCACTGGGGCACGTTCAACCTCGCCCCGCACGCCTGGGCCGAGCCGGGGGAGTGGACGAAGGACGCGGGGGACGAGGCCGGACAGCCGGTGGCGCTCCCGCGGCCCGGCGAACCCTTCGAGCCCGGCGGAAAGGTGCCCGGCGAGCCCTGGTGGCGGACCGTCTCCCGGCCGATCGCCCACCATTGGCGCGCCGCCCGCCCGGTGGAGGCGCCCGCCGGGGAGCGGCCGGCGGATCTCGACCTCGCGGGCGACCGGTGACGGCCAGGGGCTGAACCCGGCACAGCGGGAGGGCGGCTCACACCGGTTCGAGCTGCGACTCCGGTCGTGGTGCGGGTGCCGTGGGCCGTTCCCACTGTCTGGTGGTCCGCACGTAGCCGGAGACCACGGAGATCAGCGCCAGCAGCAGAAGGGGCCCGAACAGCCACGGCCGCGCGGCCATCTCCTCCGGCAGCCAGCGGTACGACACCAGGAGCGCGGCGAAGACCGTCGTACCGTAGACGACCAGCCGTACGCCCGCCCGGTCCCAGCCGCGGTCGAGCGAGCGCAGCGCCGTCTCGATGGTGAGCGCGAACACCACGCCGGCGATGAGGTCCGCGCCGTAGTGGTAGCCGAACCCCAGGGTCGCGCTGAGCGTGGCCACCAGCCAGAACGTGCCCGCGTACCGCAGGGCCCGGGGGGCGGCGCGTGTGTGGATGAAGATCGCGGTGGCCCACGCCGTGTGCAGGCTGGGCATGCAGTTGCGGGGCGTGATCCCGTCGTACGGCACCGGGTGCGGGGAGCCGACCGGCGGCGGCGTGTGCGGCCACAGGTTGGCCACCGCCCATTCGACGCCGCCGGTGCCGGAGGCGCCGGGGCCGTAGGCGAAGACCGGCCCGACCACCGGGAAGATCATGTAGACGGCCGGGCCGAGGAGACCTATCACCAGGAAGGTGCGCACCAGATGATGGCGCGGGAAGCGCCCCTCGGCCGCCACGTTCCGCAGCTGGTACAGCGCGACGACGATCGCGGCCACCGCGAGCTGGGCGTAGACCAGGTGCAGGAGGTGCGGGCCGAACGGGTCGGTGGCCCGGACGGCCCGGCCCATCCGCCAGGAGGGGTTGCCCAGCGCGTGGTCGGCGGTCGCCACGTACTGGTCGAGCACCGCCGGGCGGGTCTTGGAGGTGATGAGCAGCCAGGTGTCGCCGGTCTTGCGGCCGGCCGCCAGCAGCAGGCCAAGACCGACGCCCTTCAGCAGCAGCACGCGGTCGGCGCCGGTGCGGCGCGTGACGGCGAAGACCCCGCAGCCCACCATCACCCACAGCGCACCGTTGCCGAAGCCGTGCCCGTCGCTCGGCCTGGCGCCGGCCGCCCAGCGCACCAGCACGAAGACGAGGTCGATGCCGATGGCGGCACCGGCGGCGACGAACCGCTGCCGCCAGGTGAGCACCACCATCATCAATGCCAGACCGCCGTACAGCGGACCCGGCTTCGGGGCGAGGAACAGACCGCGGGCCAGGGTGGACATCGGCCCCGGTTCGCCGTAGCGGCGCGCGACGATCTCCATGGCTGTGAGGAGCCCGAGAAGCGCCGCCCCCGCCGCGGTCCACAGCACGGCCCGCCGTTGCCCCCCCAGGGCCGACGCGGACCTGCCGCCTATGTGTGACATCACCCGCGACGCTCTGGACATCAATCGTTTGGCCGATTCGATTCGGGTTTGACGGACGAGCAGCGACGACGCCAATCATCGCAAGCTCGAACATGTTATCGGAATGGTTCGGCGCCCCCGGAGGCTGGTGTTGAATGCGGTCCCATGAACGAGAGCGGGCGTACGGCGAGCCGGACGGCGGTGCTGGTCTGCCAGGGCCGGGCGGCCGCGGACGGCAGGGCCGTTCCGGGTCGGTTCGCCGATCCGATGGCGGTACGGCTGCTGCGGGCCCCGGAGCGCGTGCCCGTGGACGAGGTACGCGCGAGCACTCCGCCCGACGGAATGCGGGCGCGCACCGCGTACGAGAGCGTGCGGGCCTGCGCCGAGGTGGTCGTGCCGCGGACGGTGGCCATCGACGAGGCCTTGCGCGCCCGCGTGACCGGCCAGCTGGTGATCCTCGGCGCCGGCCTGGACACCCGCGCCTGGCGGCTGCCCGAACTGGCGGGCACCGACGTGTGGGAGGTCGACCATCCCGCCTCCCAGGAGGACAAGCGCGCCCGCCTCGCCGCTGCCGCACCGGCGGACCGCACGGTGGACGAGGACGGCCCCGGCCCCGCCGGACCGCCCGTCACGGCCCGCTTCGTACGGTTCACTCCGGTGGACTTCGCCGTCGACGACCTCGGTGCGGCCCTGGACGCCGCCGGGCACGATCCGGCCCGGCCCACGACATGGCTGTGGGAGGGCGTCGTGCCGTACCTCACCCGGGACGAGGTGCGGGCCACGGTGGCCGCGCTCGCCGCCCGGACGGCCCCGGGCAGCGCGCTCGTCGTCAACTACCAGACGCCGTCGGTGAAGGCGGCCGCCGGGCGGCTGCTGGCCCGCGTGCTCGGCAGTTCGGTCACCTCCGGCGAGCCGTGGCGCTCGCTGTGGCGGCCGGAGCAACTGGCCGCCCTGCTCGCGGAGTACGGCCTGCGGGTGGTCTCGGACGACACACTCCTCGCCCTCGCGCACTCCCTCGGCAGCCCGACGCGGGTGCGGGCCTCCCTGCGGTCGGGCCGCGTCGCTGTCGCGGAGGGCCACTGACCCGCCTTACAGGAGGACCAGGAGCCTGGTTCCCGGGAGGAGTTTGCGGTTGACCGAGGTCGACTGGACGAACACGGTGTATTCCGCGTTGCTGCCGGGCGTCACCGTCACCTCCGTCTCCGGCAGGCCCAGGAGCCGGCGGGCCGCGGGACCGGTGAACACCCTTCCCGTCATCCGGCCGCTGGTGGCGTCCTTTTCCGCCACCGCGATCTTCTTGTTGGCCTGGATCTTCTCCCGCTTGGACAGCTCGTAGTAGGCGCAGCCCGTCTTGTACGGATGTCCGGCGCTGGTGACGAAGTCGCGGATCGGCGTCTGCTGGTCCACCGGGATCAGCACGTAGTTGCCGGGGTCGAGGGCCCGCAGACTGGACTTCACGTCGGCCGTGCTGAGGTCCTGGCCCATGGCGAAGAGGTTCCTGGTTCCGCGCACGCCCTGCTCCCGGTCCCGCAGGAACCGCGTGGCGGCCGACTTGACGGCGCCGATCGCCTCTTCGACGCCCTGCGCCGAGTCGGCGTCCCAGATCGAGATGTTGCCCGTCGGGAAGCCGTACTGCTGAGCGGTGCGCTTGGCCAGGGAGTTGGGCACCATGATGGCCGAGGTCCAGTGGTCGGGCAGGCTGTTCAGCTTGTCCGCGATCCGGCCCCGCCACTCGTCGAGGACGGCGCGGCCGTCGGGCCGGTGATCGTGGCGCGAGCCGGTCCGGTCCGCGCCCGAGGCGTTCTCCTCGCCGTCGGTGACGACGACCTGGAGGAAGCTGTGCTCGCCGTACTCCTCCCATATGTGGCCGAGGTCGTCCAGCGCCTTCACCGATGCCTGGATGAGTGCGGTCGCGCCGTTCTCGACGGTGTAGAGGCCGCGCATGGACGGCAGGTGCTTCACGTCCATGTCCCACACCAGGTTCTCCACCAGGTGGTCGAAGGCGTAGAGACTGATCCGGGTCTCGTGGCCGAGCCGGTCGGACTCCTCCGCCAGGCCCTTCACGAACTCGTCCACCACGCGGATGAGCTGCTCCGAATGCCCCCTCATCGAACCGGACTTGTCGATGACGAGAGCGACGTGGTTCACGAAGTGCTTCTTGAGCCGGTCCCTTACCGTGGCGCTCATCGTGTCAATCCCCTTTGTGTGCCCATGGGCGCGCGGACGTCTGCCGCGGGTCGGGCAACCCGCCGCGGACGCCGGTCCGTTCGGATGATGGGTTCACCGTACGGAGCACCACTGACAATGCCCCTGAGCACAAGCCAGTGCCGATACTGTGAGTGACGGTTTTGCGGGTGTGGGCGCGGGTGCCGCGTGCCGCCCCGGGTGAGAGGCGGCGCGCATCAGGGCGTGCGGCGCGGCAGGGGGCGCACGAGACCTTCCAGGCACCCCTTCTGCCGCTGATCGCTTTTGACCAGGTCGTATCGAATCCTTTCGGGTCTGCTTCACCCGTCCGAAAAGGTCATCGGTCTGTCGTACGAAGCCTCATACCAGAGCGGGACTGTCCGCGGGGGACTTTGTCAACTGCCCACCGCACATGATGCTCTGGCGACTACTGTGAGTGTCCGGATGGCAGCCCGACGGACCAGTACGAGGACGCAGATGTCTCACCTCCGCGCACCGGCCGCCCGACCCGACCGCCGTGAGGGCGGCCGGCACGGGCGGCCGGTCGCCCGACCCGCCCCCGCACTGCCCGAGACGCACATACGGCCACAGCTGATGCGGCTCGCGGTGCTGCCGCCCGTCGCGGTCGCGCTCAGCGCGAGCGCGGCCGTGCTGTTCAGCGTCCGCTCCACCGGCACGCACCCGGGGCCCACCCTGTGGGCGGTGCTCGCCGGCGCGGTCGCCGTGACCGTCGCCGGTGTGCTGACCGCCGCCGTGGCCGCGGACCGTGCCGCCCGCCAGGTCGCCGACCGGATCGGCGCCCTGCGCCGCACCGCCGCCCGCGGCGAGGCCGATCTCCTCGACCTCGTCGAGGCCCTCCGCCAGGGGGAGGACCCGCCGCACCGGGCGGCGCGCCGCGGGCCGCCCGAGGACGCCGACGACTTCGAACTCCTCGCCGCCGACCTGGCCCGCGCGCACGACGGCGCCGTCACCGCCGTCGTGCAGGCGGCCCAGCTCTCCAGCCAGGCCGGCAGCGAGCAGAAACTGGAGGTCTTCGTCAACCTCGCGCGGCGGCTCCAGTCCCTGGTGCACCGGGAGATCTCGATCCTGGACGACCTGGAGAACCAGATCGAGGACCCCGACCTGCTCAAGGGCCTCTTCCACGTCGACCACCTCGCCACCCGCATCCGCCGGCACGCGGAGAACCTCGCCGTCCTCGGCGGCGCCGTCTCCCGCCGGCAGTGGAGCAACCCGGTCGACATGACCGAGGTGCTGCGCTCCGCCATCGCCGAGGTCGAGCAGTACTCCCGGGTCAAGCTGGTGCCGCCCATCGACGGCGAACTGCGCGGGCACGTCGTCGCCGACGTGATCCACCTCCTCGCCGAACTCGTCGAGAACGCCACGGTCTTCTCCGCCCCGCACACTCAGGTGCTGCTCCGCGCCAACCTGGTGACCTCCGGGCTCGCCGTGGAGGTCGAGGACCGCGGGCTCGGCATGCCGGTCGGCGAACAGAGCAGGATGAACGCCCTGCTCGCGGACCCCGACCAGGTCAACGTCGCCAGCCTGCTGGCCGACGGCCGCATCGGCCTCTACGTCGTCTCCCAACTCGCCCGCCGCCACGGCATCCATGTGCGCCTGCAGACCAACATCTACGGCGGCGTACAGGCCGTACTCGTCGTCCCCCAGGCCCTGCTGGGCACGGCACCGGCCGCGCCGCCGGCCAGGACCGGAGCGGTGGGACCGCAGGACGCGGCGATCGGCGGGCAGCCGGCGGTGCCGGCGCCGCACTCCCCGCAGGGCGCCCGTCCCGAAGCGGCGGTGACCGAGCAGGCGGTGCCGGCCGGCGCCCACCCTGGTTCCGTCGGCGGCACGCTGGGCCGGGCCACGGCGGGGACGGGTGGCGCAGGGGCGGTGGAGGCGGACGACGACCGGGCGAACAGGCCGGGCGCCGCGCCGGCCGACACCCGGTCCGCCGCGCCGAGCGCCCACGTCCGGCCCCCCGCCGCCGGCCGCCGACGGCACGCACACCGCACACCCGGACGCGGCGCCCCGGCGGCCAGAAACGGCGCCGCCCCGAACGGGGCACCTCTGAACGGGATCGCATGGAACGGCGCCGCCCCGAGCGAGGCCGTGGGCGACGGAACCGACGGCGCCGCCCGGCTCGCGTCCGTGCACCCCGAGCGTGGGCCGCTCGGAGACGCGCAGGGCGAGAACGGGCGGACCGGGGACGCGCCGGCCCCGCTGCCCGTGCGCGGGGCCGGGGAGCGGCGGGCCAACCCCGCCGAGGCCGTGCCCGGCGTCAGCGCCGAGGACCGGGTGACCGTCGAGGCCCACGCCGGACTGGCGCCCACCCCGCGCGCGGGCGCCGTACGCGGCACGATGGAGAAGCCCCGACTGCCCCGCCGCCGCGCCCAGGAGCACATCGTGCCCCAACTGCGGGGCGGGCCCGCCCCCCGCCCGGACACCGACACCGTCGCGGGCCACGACCCCGGCCTGATGGCGGCCTTCCAGCGCGGTATCGGCCTGGCCGAGGCACAGCAGCACCTGGACCAGCCCGGACACGAGGAGCCTGCGCACGCGGCTCCCCCCTGGAGCGAGCCCACGGGCGAGGCCGCCGGCCACCTGGACCCGGCCCCGTGGCAACCCACCGCACCGCAAGCGCTCCCCGCGACCCCGGCCGGCGAACCCGCCGACGGCGAACTGCCCGTACGGGTCAGGGTGGTGCCGCCGTCGGTAGCCGATCCGCTCTCGTACGATCCGGCCGCGCAGCCGTCCGGCGAACGCTCCGGCGGTGAACTCCCCGTACGCGCCCGGGCCGTACCGCCGTCGGCAGCCGAATGGCTGCCGTACGACCCGGCGTCCCAGTCGTCCGGGGCCGAGGGTGCGCAGCACGGTAGGAGTCTGCCGGCAGCGCCGGCACTTCCGCGGCGGAGTCAGTCTTCCGACGGGGCAGTGCTCGGACGCGGGCGGCCCAGCGGAGAGTCGACGCCTTCGGCGCTGGACACGCTTCACCTGGCCCCGGCGCCCGACGGCAGCGGCGCCGCACACCAGCCCCGCATCAGGGCGTTGCCCGTCTCGTTCCAGGAGCCGGCGGGTGACGGCCCGTCGGGGGCGGCTCCAGCCGCACCCGGCCAGCCACCCATACCCCGCCCCCAGGCGCACGCCCCCGCGCCCGGGACCGAGGCTTCCGGTCGTGCCGACGGGAGCGCACCGGCCGGATGACGCCCGACGCCTGAAGCTGTGGCGACCTCACCCACCCACCCCCCGCTTCCACAGACCTTCGTACCCCAAGGAGTCGATCCACCATGGCGAGCGATGCGCCGACCGCCCAGGCATCCGACCTCGACTGGCTGCTCAGCGGCCTCGTGCAACGCGTCCCGCACACCGCCAGCGCCGTACTGCTGTCCTGCGACGGACTCGTGAAGTCCATGCACGGCCTCGACCCGGACAGCGCCGACCACATGGCGGCCCTGGCCTCCGGCCTGTACTCCCTCGGCCGCAGCGCGGGCGTCCGGTTCGGCGACGGCGGGGACGTACGGCAGGTCGTCGTCGAACTCGACTCGACCCTGCTGTTCGTCACCACCGCCGGCTCCGGCACCTGCCTCGCCGTGCTCGCCGGCCGCGAGGCCGACGCGGCCGTGCTCGGCTACGAGATGGCCATGCTCGTCAAGAGCGTCCGCCCCTACCTGGTCACCGCACCCCGGCAGCACGCCGTCGAACCCACGGCGACGAGGCCTTGAGCGTGGCCACAGCCGGCGACGGGCCCTGGCTCGACGACGCGGCCGGACGCCTGGTGCGCCCCTTCACGGTCAGCAACGGCCGCACCGAGCCCAGCATCGCCCTCGACCTGATGTCCCAGGTGATGGCCACCGGCGTCACCCCGCTCGGCTACCTCGGCCCCGAGCACGCCCAGGCGCTCGACCTGTGCCGGGCCCCCGTCTCGGTCGCCGAGGTCGCCGCCCACCTCACCCTGCCCGCGGTGGTCACCAAGGTGCTGCTGTCCGACCTCGTCGACTGCGGGGCGCTGACCACCAAGCCCCCCGCCTTCCACCACAACCCGACTGACCGGTCTCTGCTGGAGGCAGTGCTCGATGGACTACGACGACAGCTCTGACCCGTTCCCGACCGCGCTCAAGATCCTGGTGGCGGGCGGGTTCGGGGTCGGCAAAACGACCTTCGTGGGCGCGGTCAGCGAGATCGCCCCGCTCAGCACGGAGGAACTGCTCACCACGGTCAGCGCCGCCACGGACAACCTCGACGGCATCGAGAACAAGGTCGAGACGACCGTCGCCATGGACTTCGGGCGCATCACCCTCGACCCGCAGCACGTCCTGTACCTGTTCGGCACGCCCGGACAGGAGCGGTTCTGGTTCATGTGGGACGAACTGTCCGAGGGCGCGCTCGGCGCGGTGATCCTCGCCGACACCCGCCGCCTCCAGGAGTGCTTCGCGGCCGTCGACTTCTTCGAGGAACGCGGCCTCGCCTTCATCATCGCCATCAACGAGTTCGACGGCGGCTACCGCTACGACCCCGAGGAGGTACGGTCCGCCCTCGACCTCGACCCGCGGATCCCGGTCGTCCGCTGCGACGCCCGCATCTCCAGCTCCGGCGTGCAGACCCTGCTGGTGCTCGTCCGCCACCTCCTCGCCCACACCCCGGCGCCCGCCCCGAGCCGCAGCGCCCACCTGTGACCCGTCCGCCCCCGCCCCGCAGCCGGCCCGCCGGCCACGGCGCGTCACGCCCACGATCCGTCACCCCGACCCACGCCCACGGAGCCCGCACATGAGGTTCGCCCACCGCGACGGAGCCCGGACATGAGCTATGAGCCGCCCCGGCCCGTCAGGGGCCTGCTGCTCACCCCCGAGGACAATGAGGCCCCCGCCCGCGTGCACCGGCTGCGCCGGCTCGGCCTCGGCGAGCGGCCCGAACCCGCCCTCGACGCCTTCGCCGACCACCTCGCCCAGCTCACCGGCGCGCCCTACGCCATGGTCAACTTCATCGGCGAGCAACACCAGTTCTTCGCCGGATTGCGTGTCCCGGCGTTCCCGCCCGTGGTCCGGGAGGACGGCACCAGCCCCGAGGTCGGCCGCGTCCTGCCGCGCGGCCACGGCTTCTGCCCGCACGTCGTGGTTCGCCGCAAGGCGCTGGTCCTGGAGGACGTCGGCGACTATCCGAGGTTCGCCGGCAACCCGGTCGTCGACGAGTACGGCATCCGCTCCTACCTCGGCGCCCCGCTCCTCGACAGTTCCGGCATGGCCCTCGGCACGGTGAGCGTGTCCGACGTGGCGCCGCGGGCCTGGGGGAAGACCGGCCTGGAGACCATCAAGGCGCTGGCCGCCGACCTCGCCGTACGCCTCGAACGGTCGGCCGAGGACGGCCTGCCGCCATGACCGGCACCGCGGCCGGGCTGCCCGCACGAGCCGGCTCGTGCGGGGCGTGAAGGAAAGCTGAGGCGGCGGTTAAGAAAAGCTCGATGGACCCCGGGGCCCCCGATACGGCAGATTGCAGGGTGATTCCACCCCTCTGACCCGGCGCGGGCGCCTTCGGCATGCCCCGCGGTCGGGACCTCACCCCACAGGAGCGGCACGCGTGAAGGCGCTGGTCAAGGAGAAGGCGGAGCCCGGACTCCGGCTCACGGACGTACCCGAGCCCGCCATCGGACCCGGTGATGTGCTGATCAAGGTCATGCGGACCGGTATCTGCGGTACCGACCTGCACATCCGGGCCTGGGACGGCTGGGCGCAGCAGGCGATCCGCACCCCCCTCATCGTCGGACACGAGTTCGTCGGCCAGGTGGTCGAGACCGGCCGCGACGTCGCCGACATCCGCATCGGCGACCGGGTCAGCGGCGAGGGCCACCTGGTCTGCGGCAAGTGCCGCAACTGCCTGGCCGGCCGCCGCCACCTGTGCCGCGCCACCCTCGGGCTCGGAGTCGGCCGAGACGGCGCCTTCGCGGAGTACGTGGCCCTGCCGGCGTCCAACGTGTGGGTGCACCGCGTCCCCGTCGACCTCGACGTCGCCGCGATCTTCGACCCGTTCGGCAACGCCGTGCACACCGCGCTGTCCTTCCCGCTGGTCGGCGAGGACGTCCTGATCACCGGGGCCGGCCCGATCGGCCTGATGGCCGCCGCCGTCGCCCGGCACGCCGGCGCCCGCAACGTCGTCATCACCGACGTCAGCGAGGAGCGCCTGGAGCTGGCCCGCAAGATCGGCGTCAGCCTGGCGCTGAACGTCTCCCGGTCCACGATCGCCGACGGCCAGCGCGAACTGGGGCTGCGCGAGGGCTTCGACATCGGCCTGGAGATGTCCGGCCGCGCCGAGGCCATGCGGGACATGATCGCCAACATGACGCACGGCGGCCGCATCGCCATGCTCGGCCTGCCCGCCGAGGAGTTCCCGGTCGACTGGTCCCGGATCGTGACCTCGATGCTCACCATCAAGGGCATCTACGGCCGCGAGATGTTCGAGACCTGGTACGCGATGTCCGTCCTTCTGGAGGGCGGCCTGGACCTCGCTCCCGTGATCACCGGCCGCTACGGCTACCGCGACCACGAGGCCGCCTTCGCGGACGCGGCGTCCGGGACGAGCGGCAAGATCATTCTGGACTGGACCGAGTAACTCCCGAGCGGTATCCCGAGTAACTCCCGCCCTCCGCAAGCACCTTCAGGAGCCCCCCCATGTTCGACTCCGTGCGCGACGACCTGCGTACCACCCTCGACGAGATCCGTGCCGCCGGACTGCACAAGCCCGAGCGGGTCATCGGCACCCCGCAGTCCGCGACCGTGAACGTCACGGCCGGCGGCCGCCCCGGCGAGGTCCTCAACTTCTGCGCCAACAACTACCTCGGCCTCGCCGACCACCCCGACGTGGTCGCCGCCGCCCACGCGGCCCTGGACCGCTGGGGCTACGGCATGGCGTCCGTCCGCTTCATCTGCGGCACCCAGGAGGTGCACAAGGAGCTGGAGGCTCGCCTCGCCGCGTTCCTCGGGCAGGAGGACACGATCCTCTACTCCTCCTGCTTCGACGCCAACGGCGGTGTCTTCGAGACCCTCCTCGGCCCCGAGGACGCGGTGATCTCCGACGCCCTCAACCACGCCTCCATCATCGACGGCATCCGCCTCAGCAAGGCCCAGCGCCTGCGCTACGCCAACCGCGACATGGCCGACCTGGAGGCGCAGCTCAAGGCCGCGGGCGACGCCCGGCGCAAGCTGATCGTCACCGACGGCGTCTTCTCCATGGACGGCTACGTGGCGCCCCTCGCGGAGATCTGCGACCTCGCCGACCGCTACGACGCCATGGTCATGGTCGACGACTCCCACGCCGTCGGCTTCGTCGGCCCCACCGGCCGCGGTACGCCCGAGCTGCACGGTGTCATGGACCGTGTCGACATCATCACCGGCACGCTCGGCAAGGCCCTCGGCGGTGCCTCCGGCGGCTACGTCGCCGCCCGCGCGGAGATCGTCGCCCTGCTGCGCCAGCGCTCCCGCCCGTACCTGTTCTCCAACACCCTCGCCCCGGTCATCGCTGCTGCGTCCCTGAAGGTTCTCGACCTGCTGGAGTCGGCCGACGACCTACGGGTCCGACTCGCCGAGAACACCGCGCTGTTCCGCCACCGGATGACCGAGGAGGGCTTCGACATCCTCCCCGGCGACCACGCCATCGCACCCGTCATGATCGGCGACGCGTCGGAGGCCGGCCGCATGGCCGAGCTGCTGCTGGAGCGCGGCGTGTACGTGATCGGGTTCTCCTACCCGGTCGTCCCGCAGGGCCAGGCCCGCATCCGCGTCCAGCTGTCCGCCGCGCACTCCACCGAGGACGTCAACCGGGCGATCGACGCGTTCATCGCAGCGCGCGCGGAGCTGAGGGCCTGACCAGGACCGACGCCCTGGGATAATGGGGGCATGATCGAGGCACGGCGGCTCCACATCCTCCGTGCGGTGGCCGACCACCGCACGGTCACGGCGGCGGCCGCCGCGCTCTACCTCACCCCCTCCGCCGTCTCCCAGCAGCTCACGGCCCTGGAACAGGAGACCGGACACCGGCTCGTCGAGCGGAGCGCCAAGGGCGTACGGCTCACCCCGGCCGGCGAGATCCTGCTCAGCCACACCAACGCGGTCCTCGCCCAGCTGGAGCGTGCCGAGGCGGAACTGGCCGCGTACGGCTGGGGGGAGGCCGGCACGGTGACCGTGGCCGCCTTCGCGACCGGCATCGCCCAGGTCGTCGCGCCCGCCGTGGCCCGGCTCGCGCACAGCGCGCCCGGCATACGCATCCGCGTCCAGGACGCCGAGGGCGACGCCAGCCTCCCCATGGTCCTGGACCGGCAGGTCGACGTCGCCGTGGCGGTCGAGTACCGGGGGGCGCCGGCCGCCGACGACCCCCGGCTGACCCACGTCTCCCTGTACGCCGAGCCCTTCGACGCCGTCGTACCCCTCGGACACCGGCTCGCGGACGCCCAGGAGGTCCCCCTCGCCGAACTGGCGAAGGACCCGTGGATCGGCCCCTACCCCGGCAACCCCTGCCACGACGTGGTCGTCCTGGCCTGCGAGAGCGCCGGATACCAGCCCCGCCTCGAGCACTCCTCCGACGATTTCCGCGCCGTCGTCGCGCTGGCCTCCGCCGACGCGGGCGTCGCCCTCGTGCCCCGGTCCGCGCTGCGCGGCATGGATCTCACCGGTGTGGTCGTCCGCCCCGTCGACGGGGTGGCCCCGACCCGGCGCGTCTTCGCCGCCGTACGACGCGGGGCCGAGGGGCATCCGCTGATCCGCCCGGTGCTGGACGCCCTGGGAGCGGCGGCCCAGGACTGAGCGACGCAGCACACCGGGGTGACTGTCAGTGGCACGGGCTACGGTGCGTGGCATGCCGGATGCCGAGGATGTACGCCGTATCGCTCTGTCCCTGCCGGACACCACGGAGAAGATCGCCTGGAGCATGCCCACCTTCCGGGTCGCCGGGAAGATGTTCGCCACGCTGCCCGAGGAGGAGACGTCCCTCGCCGTGCGTTGCCCCAAGGAGGAGCGCGACGAACTGGTGCTGGCCGAGCCGGAGAAGTTCTGGATCGCCGGTCACGAGGCCCAGTTCGCCTGGGTGAGAGCGAGACTCGCCGCCCTGGACGACGAGGACGAACTGCGCGACATCCTCGCCGACTCCTGGCGCCAGGCGGCCCCGCCCCGGCTCCTGGACGCGTACCCCGAGGTGGGCGTCTCGCGCGACCCCTGAAATACCCCGGCGCGCGGAGGACCGGCATGACATGATCCCGCGCGACGCACGCGGCGCATTCCGTGCCGGGGGCATGCGGGCGGCGGCCGGGCCGGGCTGTGGCGACACGCCGCGCATCGCATGCGGCCGGAGACGCGGACTCGGGACGCGGGAGCCCTGGGGCGCCGGGCCGGCAGGGGACGGCCCCCGGGCACCTGCCGCAGCGCGTGCCTGCGGCGCCGGCCGCCCGGCGCGGCGGCATCGGCCAGGAAAGCGGGTCAGCCGTGCGCCGGGGACGCGTGTGCGACGGCGGTCAGGGGAGGGAGCGCGAGGGATGACGGGCGACACCGAGGCGCGGCGTGGCGGCGAGGCGGGGCCGAGCGGGCATGCGGGAGACGTGCCCGCGCGCGCACCGCGCGGCGGCGAGTTCGAGCGCGGCGCGGTCCCGGCCGCCGGCTTGGCGCGGCTCGGCGACGGGAGGCCGCACGGCGGTGGTGCGCTGCGCGGCGGGGTGGCGCACCGGCGGGGGGTGCCGGGCGCGAACGCCGGGGCCGCGCGGGCCGTGTGGTCGCGGGACTTCGCCTTGTTCTTCGTGTGCCGGGCCGTCGCCCGGCTCGGTGACACCATGCTGCCCGTGGCGCTCGCCGCCGGTCTGCTGACCTCGGGGTACGGGGCGGGCGCGGTCGGACTGGCCATGGCCGCCCAGGCCGCCTCCTTCGCCGGGCTGGTCGTCTTCGGCGGGGTGATCGCCGACCGGTTCAGCACGCGCAAGCTGATGATCGGCGCCGACCTGGTCCGGCTGGGCACGCAGTCCCTCGCCGCGGCACTGTTCCTCGCCGGGCACGTCGTGCTGTGGCAGATCTGCGCCATCGGGTTCGTCAACGGCGTGGCCGGGGCCGTCTTCCAGCCGGGCGTGGCCAGCACCGTGCCCCGCCTCGCCCGCGACGTCCAGGGCGCCAACGGCGCGGTCCGCGTCGCCGAGTCCGCCGCCCAGCTCGCCGGCCCCGCCGTCGCCGGTCTCCTGGTCGCCTTCGCCTCGTCGGGGGCCGTGATCGCCGCCGACGCCGCCACCTACGCGATCAGCGCCCTGTGCTTGCTGCTGCTCCGGCTGCCCCCGCTGCCGGCCGGTGCCCGCGCCGCCGGGGCCGGCCTGCGCGCCTTCCGCGCGGACCTGGCCGACGGGTGGCGGGAGTTCCGGTCCCGGACCTGGCTGTGGGGGGTGATCGCGGTCTGGTGCCTGTACATGATCGCCGTGTGGGGGCCGACGGTCCCGCTGGTGGCCGCCGAGGTCGTTCAGCACCACGGCCCGCGCGCCTACGGCCTGGTCAACTCCGCCCTCGGCGCGGGCACCGTGGTCGGCGGGCTGCTGGCCCTCAGGCTCCGCCCGCGCCGCATGCTGCGGGCCGGCGGGCTCGCCCTGTTCGCCTTCGTGGGTTTCCCGGTGACCGTCGGCGCGGGCCTCGGTGTCCCCGCCATGGCGGCCGGCGCGGCCCTCGCCGGGACCGGGATGTCGTTCTGGGGCGTGATGTGGGCGACCAGCGTGCAGACCCAGGTCCCGGCGGACGCCCTGAACCGCATCCACGCCTACGACGTGGCCGGCTCCCTCGCCATGATGCCGGTGGGCCAGGCCCTGGCGGGACCGGCGGCCGGCGCGCTCGGCACCGGCCACGTGCTGCTGGTCTCGGGGGCGATGAGCCTGGTGGTGGCCGCGTCGCTGCTGGCGGTCCCGGCGATACGGAACCTGCCCCGCGCCGACGCGGCACCCCTGACTTGAATCCCGTACGCTCCCCGGGCCTCGCGTCCCGGAAAGACGCCCCGCGTACCGGAAAAAAAGACGCCTCGCGTCCCGGAAAACGAGTGCGCGACCACCGACCCGAGTGCGGTATTGTTTCCCTGCGCGTTTCGACCGGGGAATCCCCAGGTCAAACGGCACCGGGACGTGGCGCAGCTTGGTAGCGCACTTGACTGGGGGTCAAGGGGTCGCAGGTTCAAATCCTGTCGTCCCGACGGTGTGAAGGGCCCCCGCGGGCAGCAGCTCGCGGGGGCCCTTTGGCGTGTCCCGGCCGGTCAGCCCAGCCGCTCCTTGTCCCGGCCCGACACCGCCAGGTAGGCCACGAACCCGAGGATCGCCACCGTCCACGACAGGGTGACCGGGCCCAGCCCCCAGTCCAGACCGCCGCGCGACTTGGGCACCGCCATCCAGTCGGCGATCGAGGCGCCGAGCGGGCGGGTGATGACGTACGCCGTCCAGAACGCGGTCACCGCGCCGAGGGTGCCGGCCCGGTGGGCGAGCGCCGGGACGCAGATGGCCACGGCGAACAGGACGACCGAGCCGAGGTAGCCGAGCCCGATCGAGGCGGTGAGGTCGCCGGCCGCGGTGCCGAGGGCGAAGGTGGCCAGGACGGCCGCCCAGTAGAAGGTCTCCCGGCGGCGGGTGCGGATGCTGTGGATCGACAGGGTCCGCTCACTGGCGTACCAGAGGGCGAAGACGGCGGCCAGGACCAGCAGGAAGGCCGGCGTGGACAGGGCGTAGGGGACCCCGACGCCGACGTGCAGCACGTCCGCGGCCATCGTGCCGAACACGCTGACCATCACGATGGCCGTCCAGTAGATCCACGCCACGTACCGGCGGACGGCGAACTGGAGCACGAGCGCCGCCACCAGCCCGGCCCCTCCGAGCCCGACCGCCGGGACCGGCCCGAAGAGGTGGGCCAGGAAGTCGGACGCGGTCTCGCCCATGCCGGTGGTGAGGACCTTGATGATCCAGAAGTAGACGGTCACCTCCGGCACCTTGTTCGCCGGTGCGAGGAGGCGGGCATGGCTGCGGGGCCGCTGGTCGAGGACGTGCTCTGTGCTCATGGCCCGCACCTTCGCACGGCCAATGGCCGTTTCCCCAGACTCCTTTGCCATTGTTTTGGCGCTTCTGGTGCAGGTGTTGCCGCTGGGGCGCCGACAAACCCGGCTCAGGGGTCAGGACACGACGCCGACGTGCGCGAGGGCCTGCTTCAGCAGTGCCCCGTGCCCGCCCGGCATCTCGTTCTGCACGGCCGGCGACGCCGCCTCCTGCGGGCTGAACCACACCAGGTCCAGCGCGTCCTGCCGGGGCCGGCAGTCACCGGTGACCGGCACCACGTAGGCGAGGGACACCGCGTGCTGGCGCGGGTCGTGGTACGCCGTGACCCCGGCTGTCGGGAAGTACTCGGCGACCGTGAACGGCTGCAGGGAGGACGGGACGCGCGGCAGGGCGACCGGGCCCAGGTCCTTCTCCAGGTGGCGCAGCAGCGCGTCGCGGACCCGCTCGTGGTGCAGGACACGGCCGGAGACGAGGGTGCGGCTGACCGTTCCGTCCGGGCCGATGCGCAGGAGGAGCCCGATGCTGGTGACTTCGCCGCTGTCGTCCACGCGCACGGGCACGGCCTCGACGTACAGGATCGGCATCCGGGCCCTGGCCATTTCCAGCTCGTCCGTGGTCAGCCAGCCGGGCGTGGTTTCGGTCATGTCAGACATTGCTTGATCATACTTTCCGGGTGGGGCGTCCGCTGCTGTCGCGGGCAGGTTCGTTTTCGGTCAGGCCGTAGAGGCGTCGGGCGTTGTCGCGGCCGGCCCAGGCCGCGTACCGCAGGGCGTCGGGCAGGCTCAACTCGTCGGCGTCCACCCGGGACTGGAGCAGGTCGGCCAGACCCTGCCGGAAGGACAGCGCCCCCAGGTGGTGGAATTCGGCCACGCCGTACGCGTCCGAGCTGTAGAGCAGCTTGCGGTACGGGGTGATCTCCAGGGCCTCCGCGAGCACCGCCCGCGCCCGTGCCGGGCCGGTGTAGTGCAGGGCGAGTCCGACGTCCAGGTGCACCCGCTCGAACACTGTGGCCAGGTAGGCGGCCTGACGCTGGTACGGCCAGCAGTGCAGCAGCAGGACGTCGATCGTGCCGGAGGTCAGATGCAGCCAGTCGGTGAGCAGGGCCGGGTCGGCGCGGTGCAGGCGGACGTCGGAGTCACCGAACCCCGTGTGGAGCTGGAGGGGCAGGCCGAGGTCGACCGCGGTCCACAGCAGATGTCGTACCAGGACCGGGTCGTCCAGGCGGCCGCCGCGGGCGAGCCACCGCCCGGCGGCGGCCGTGACGTCGGCGGTGCCGGGGCGGGCCGGGTCCAGGGCGAAGCCGGTGCGGTACGCGGCCACCGACTTCACGCCGACCACGCCCGGCCGGCCTACCGCCTCCTCGGCGGCCGCCCGGACCACGGCCGCGTACTCGCCGGGCTCCACGCCCCGCGCGGCCACCGTCTCCGCGAGCTGCTCCAGCCGTACGACCTCGTAGCCGGCCGCACCCGAGGCCGCGGCCAGCCGGGCGGGGGAGGTGACGGGGTGCGGGGCGTAGCCGGTGTCGACGCAGAACGCCTCCACACCGGCCGCGGTGAGGAACCGCCGGTTGACCTCCCGCCAGCCCAGCTCGGCGCGCCGGGCCAGATAGCCGGCGGCGGGCGCGTGCCGTGGGAGGTCCAGCAGGGGCGCGCAGTGCCGGCGCACGGCCACGCCGACCGGGCTGTCGAACGTCGACATGCCGGGCCAGCACTCGCCCTCGGTGATCAGGGACTCGAACTCCGCCGGGCCGAGATCGGCGGTGACGGCGCCGTGGCAGTGGTGGTCCACCAGCGGCAGCGCGGCGAGCGCCTCGTGGACCGGACCGGGCGCCGCCATCGTCAGTACGCCCAGCGGTAGGCCGCCGCCACCCGGGCATCGTCCAGACCGTCCACGGCGGCCGTCTCCCCGAGCCGTACGGCGGTCACCGCGTCCGCCAGGACCGGGCCCAGCGCGGCCCGCAGCACGTCGTCGGTGCGGAACGCCTCGACCGCCTCGGGCAGCGAGGTGGGCAGCCGCCGTACGCCGAGCGCGGCGGCCTCGTCGGGGCCGTAGCGGGCCGGGTCGCCGGTGATCTCCTCGCCGAGGGGCAGGGCGGCGGTCACACCGTCGAGGCCGGCGGCGATCACGCAGCCGAGCGCCAGGTACGGGTTGGCGGCCAGGTCGACCGGTTTGACCTCCAGGTTGGCGTCGTGGGCCCGGCGGCCCGCCGTGCCGGTCACCACCCGGAGTGCCGCCTCCCGGGTCTCCCGGCCCCACGCGGTGAAGACGCCCGCCCACTGCGACGGCCTGAGCCGCAGATAGCTGGCCGGGCTCGGCGCGGTGACGGCCGTCAGTGCGGGGAGCCGGGCGAGGATCCCGGCCGTGAACGACTCCGCCTCGGCCGTCATGCCGTACCGGCCCTCGCCCCCGGCGTGCAGGTTGGCGCCGTCGCGCCAGGCGGACAGGTGCAGATGGCCGCCGTTGCCGACGCCCTCGGCGGACACGGCGGGCGCGAAGGACACCGTGAGTCCGTGCCGTTCGGCCACCGCCCGGATCGTCTGCCGGACCAGCACGCTCCGGTCGGCCGCCGCCACCGGGTCCAGCGCGCCCACCGAGATCTCGAACTGCCCGGGCGCGTACTCGGGATGCAGCTGGTCGACGTCGATGTCCTGCGCGGCGCACGCGGCGAGCAGGGCGGCGGTGTAGTCGCTCAGCCCGGTCTGCCGGATCGCTCCGTACGCCGGGCCGCGCACCGCCGGGACGAACGCGCCGTCCGCCGCCGGGCCGACTCCGACGCACCACTCGATCTCGACGGCCGCCTTGAAGGCGATGCCGTGCCGTTCGGCGGCGTCGGTGACGATCCGGCGCAGGAAGGTCCTGGCGCAGCCCGGGTGCCGTTCGCCCTCCTGCGTGATCCGGTCGACCGGCGCCCAGGCCCAGCCGCGCTGCGCGGCGAGGGGCACCAGCTGGTCGAGGTCGGGGTAGAGGCGCAGGTCGCCGTCGGGGGAGCCGAGGACGTCGGTGGTGACGATCGAGTCGTCGGCGAGGAACGTGTCGAACACGGGCGACATTCCGACGCCCCACGAGACGGCCCGCTCCAGCCGCGCCGTCGGGACCGTCTTCACCCGGCAGACACCCGTCGTGTCCACGTACGCCAGCACGATCCCGTGCACGTCCCGCGCGGTCAGGTCCGCGGTGAGCGCGGCGACCCGGCGCAGGTCGCCGGGGCGCCCACCGGGCACGGGGTCGGCAAGGGTGGTCATACGTCCTCCTCGACGGTCCTGGCCGGCCGTGCGGTGCTCCGCCGTCATTGTGCCGCTCGTCACTCCCGCTGTCCGGTGAACGCGCACGTCGGCGCGAAGGTGCGCCCGCGCGGCCCCACCCCCGCCGCCCTGGCCGGAATCTGCCGTACGCGACACTGGAGAACGCCCCTTGCCGCCGACCGGAAGAAGGACATGCCCGCCACGCCCGCGCCCCTGATCGACACCCCCTGCCCGCCGTCCGGCGCGGCGGACATCCGGCTCGTCGTCACCGACATGGACGGCACGCTGCTGGACGACGCCAAGCGGATCCCCGAGGGGCTGTGGCCGATGCTCGCGGAACTGCGCCGGCGCGGTGTGCTGTTCAGTCCGGCGAGCGGCCGGCAGTACGCCACGCTGGCCCGGCAGTTCGCGGACGTGGCCGACGGCATGGTGTTCATCGCCGAGAACGGCACGTACGTGGTGCGCGACGGGGCCGAGCTGAGTTCCGACCCGCTGGACAGGTCGGTCGCCGCCGAGGTCGCGCGGACGGTACGACGGCTGGTCGCGAACGGCGTGGACGCCGGCGCCGTGGTGTGCGGCAAGCGGGCGGCCTACGTGGAGCGGACCGACGAACCGTTCCTGGCCGAGGTCCGCAAGTACTACGTCGAGCACCGGATCGTCGAGGACGTCACCGCCGTCGACGACGACGTGATCAAGGTGGCGCTGTTCGACTTCGGCTCCGCCGAGCACACCACCGCCCCCGCCCTCGCCGGGGTCGCGGCCACCCACCAGGTCGTCGTCTCCGGCGAGCACTGGGTCGACGTCATGAACCCCACCGCCGACAAGGGCGCCGCGCTGCGCGGCCTCCAGCGGGAGCTGGGCATCACGCCCGCGCAGACCATGGTGTTCGGCGACTACCTCAACGACCTGGAGATGCTCGACGCGGCGGACTGGTCGTTCGCCATGGCCAACGCCCACCCGGAGGTGGTCCGGCGGGCCCGGCACCTCGCTCCGTCCAACAACGACAACGGGGTGCTGCGGACGGTCGCCAGGGTCCTCGGCGTACCGCTGTAGCGAGGGTCCCTAGGCCGTCTTGACGCCGACGGCGCCGTACAGGGAGATCGGTCCGTCGGCCTCGGGGGCATCCTCGGGCCGCCAGTCCGCGACGGACACGATCCCCGGCTCCAGCAGGTCGAGTCCGGTGAAGAAGGCGCCCACCTCGTCCTGCGAGCGCGCCACCAGCGTCACCCCGCCCTGCGCGTACGCGGCGATGCCCCGCCGTACGTTCTCCGGTTCGAAGTCGGCCGTCATCATCGACAGCACCAGGCAGCTGCCCGGCGCCAGGGCGTCGACCAGGGTGCGCACCACGTCGTGGGCGCCGTCCTCGTCGGCGAGGAAGTGCAGCAGGGCGATCAGCGACAGGGCGACGGGCCGGTCCAGGTCCAGGATCGCGCCGGCCTGGTCGAGGATGGAGCGTGGGTCGCGGGCGTCGGCCTGCACGTACTCGGTCACGCCCTCGGGGGTGCCGCGCAGCAGCGCGCCCGCGTGGGCCAGCACGATGGGGTCGTTGTCGACGTAGACCACGCGGGCGTCCGCCGCGACGGACTGGGCGACCTGGTGCAGGTTCGGCTCGGTCGGGATGCCGGTGCCGATGTCCAGGAACTGCCGGATGCCGGCCTCCTCGGCCAGCGCGCGCGTGGCCCGGCGCATGAACGCCCGGTTGGCGCGGGCGGCACGCGGCGCCCCGCCGTCTATCTCCGTGATGCGGCGGGCGAGTTGCTCGTCGACGGGGTAGTTGTCCTTGCCGCCGAGGTACCAGTCGTAGACCCGGGCCGGGTGCGGCCGGGTGGTGTCGATGCCCTGGGCGGCCTGCTCGGTCCCCGTCACGTGCTGCTCCTCCGCTCGACCGGGCCCCGGTGGTCACCTGGGCGCGTGCGAGCAGTCTGACACGATCATGCGGCCCGGCGCAGGCAGTCCTCGACGACCTCCTTGTCCAGGGCGGCCCGCACCAACGCGGCGGCCAGCACGGCGGGTTCGGCGTCCCCGGCCAGCCGGGTGAGCCGACCGGTGTCCTTCGGCAGCCCGAGGCGGCCGGCGCCGGCCAGCGCCTTGTCGTCGAAGTACGGGCCGACCTCGGGCCACACCCGCTGTGCCTCGCGCAGGAAGATGTCGGCGCCGGCCGACCCGACGCCCGGCTCCTCCCGGAGCAGGCGCCGGAGTTCACCGGTGTCGCCGTCCGCCTCCTCGTGCAGCCGGCGCAGGTCGCCGCCCCAGCGCTCGGTCAGCAGCTCGGCGCCGTCGCCGAGTTGGGTGGCGGTCCGCTCGTCGTAGCGGCGGTATCCGCCCCGGCCGAGCGCGTCCACCCGCTGTTGCCAGTCCGCGTCGGCCATCCGGCGGGGACTGTCGAGGTGGTCCTCGTGCAGCTCCCGGGCGGCGGCCACCGCCACCGAGGCCCGGATGCGGGCGCTGAGCAGCAGGGCCAGCACCAGCAGCCGGTACAGCGGCTGCGGGGTGTCCTTCAGCCGGATCCCCGCCTCCTCGGCGTACGTCTGCCCGTACTCCGACAGCAGCGCGTCGACGACGCGTTCGTCGCGGTTCACGGCCGCTACGGCTTCAGCGGATCGTGGCCCAGCGTCATCAGCCGGTGCCGGCGGCGGGTGGTCTCCGGTTCGGGCTCGTCCGCCACGTCGACCAGGTCACCGACCGTGTCGACGACGCGGTACATCACCCGTACGTCGTCGTCGGTGAGGTCGGTGCGGCGCTTTTGCAGGATGGCCAGCACGTGCTGACCGGTGGCGGTGCCCGCCTCGTCCGGGAGGGGCTCGGTCTCCTCGCCCGCGTCCCGGACCCGGAGCCAGGCGGCCAGCTCCTGCGAGGTCATGTTCACCGAACGGTGGAAGTCCTCCCACAGCGCTTCGAGTTCGAGGGAGTCGGCCATGGGTTTCCCCTTTCCTGTGGCGCGTTCGCTGTGCCGCGGCGGTTCCTGTGGCGCGGTTCCTGTGCCGCGTCCGGCCGGCGGCTCAGGCGGTGTCTTCGGGCCGGTGGTTCTCGGCCTGGAACATCCAGCGCTGCTTCTCCAGGTCGGCGGTGATCGTGATCAGCAGGTCCTGGGTGACCGGGTCGGCCTTCTCGGTCGCGTCGATGCGCTCGCGCAGCCGCGTGATAGCCGTCCCCAGCCCCGACACCAGCAGTTCCACGACCTCGGTGTCGCGCAGCCAGCCGTCCTTGGTGCCGGGCAGCGCGAAGGTCGCGGCGATCGTCTCCGGCCGGCCGTCCGGCGGCACTCCCAGCGCGGCGGCGCGTTCGGCGACCGTGTCGGAGTGGGTACGGGCGGTGGCGACGACCTCGTCCAGCTGGAGGTGGATCGAGCGGAACCGGGGCCCGACGATGCTCCAGTGCGCCTGCTTGCCGATCAGCGACAGTCCCAGCAGGTCCACCAGGGTCTCCTGCAGGGCGGTTCCGGTGACCCCGAGCGCTTCCTCGGGCAGCGTGCTCCTCACCACGGTCATGGCGCGGTTCATCCCTTCCGTCGTCGTACTGCGTCGTCCGGACGTCGGGGGCGGGCCGCTGCGCGGCGCCCGGGACGTCCCGGAGAGCGGGTGCCCGGGCGGCGGGGAGCAAAACGACCCTGATCAGCGGAGGAGGACCGCACGGCGTGCGGCACCGGTCAGCGCTTCAGCGCCTCGTCCAGGAAGCCGATCAGCTCCGCGAAGACGGCCGCCCTGTTCGTCTCGTTGAAGATCTCGTGCCGGGCCCCGGGGAAGATGCGTTCGGTCAGCCGGTCCGCGGCGAGGCGTTCCACTCCGGTCCGGCTTCCCGGCAGCGGTACCAGCCGGTCGTCGTCGCCGTGCAGCCACAGCACCGGCAGCGGGCCGACGTCGCCGCCCTTCTCGACGCTCTCCAGGGTCCGTACGAACGCCCGCAGGGTCGGCCGCTTCATCGGTCCGTGCCAGACCAGCGGATCGGCGGCGTACGCGGCGCCCACGGCGGGGTCGCGGGAGAGCGCGGCGGGACTGATCGGGGTGTCCGGGATCTCGGGGAGGGCGAGTAGCCGGCCGGGCAGTTCCCAGTCGCCGATCACCGGCCCGGACAGCACGAGCGCGCTCAGCCCGGCGCCGTACCGCTGGGCGTGGCGTGCCGCGATCAGCCCGCCCATGGAGTGTCCGACGACGACCAGCGGCAGCCCCGGGTGCGCGGCGCGGGCCAGGCCGACGACCGCGTGCACGTCGGTGACCACGTCCTCGAAGTCCTCGACCACCACCCGTTCGCCGTCCGACCTGCCGTGACCGATGTGGTCCGGTGCGTACACGGCCGCCCCGTGGCCGCCCAGGACTTCCGCGAGCTCGGCGTACCGTCCGGCGTGCTCGCCGTAGCCGTGCACGACGAGCGCCAGGTAGCGGGGCGCCGGGTGCGGCCACTCGCGGACCGCGAGGGTGCCCCGGGTCCCGGTCAGGGTGTGCTCGCGCGTGTCGGCCATGTCTGCTCCAGCGGCTCGGCGAAGGTTCTGTGGGATCTTCCCAGGGAGCCGGTCGGCGGTCTATAGTCCAAAACTAGCAGTGCTAATTAAGGCTCTGCGGAACAACCATTCGGTCCGTGCTGATCCACAGCGTCGTCGGTCAGGAGTCCAAGCCGTGCGTCCCGTCCACTTCGCGGCCGCCCGCCGCACCCCCATCGGCAAGCTCCGCGGAGCCCTGTCCTCCGTGCGGCCCGACGACCTCGCGGCCCACGTGATCCGCCGTCTGGTGGCCGAGGTGCCCGCCCTCGACCCCGCCCGGATCGACGACGTCTACTGGGGCGCCGCCAACCAGGCCGGCGAGGACAACCGCAACGTCGCCCGCATGGCCGCGCTGCTCGCCGGCCTTCCCGAGACCGTACCCGGCGCCACCGTCAACCGGCTGTGCGCCTCCGGCCTCGAAGCGGTCACCGCCGCCGCCCGCACCATCGCCGCCGGGGAGGCCGACGTCGTCGTCGCGGGCGGCTCCGAGTCGATGAGCCGCGCCCCCTTCGTGCTGCCCCGCCCCGACGAGGCCCTGCCGCACCGCATCGAGACCTACGACACCCGGCTCGGCTGGCGGCTGGTCAACCCGGCGATGAAGGACCTGCACGGGCTGCTGTCCATGGGCGAGACCGCCGAGGAGGTCGCCGCCCGCCACGGCGTCTGTCGCGAACGGCAGGACGAGTTCGCGCTCCGCAGCCACCAGCGGGCCGCCCTCGCCCGCAAGAACGGCCACTTCGACGACGAGATCCTTTCCGTCGAACGGCCCGACGGCGTCGTCGTCGCCGAGGACGAGTGCGTCCGTGAGGACACCTCGCTGGAGAAGCTGGGCCGCCTCAAGCCGGTCTTCCGCGCGGGCGGCACGGTCACCGCGGGCAACGCCTCCCCGATGAACGACGGCGCCGCCGGCCTGCTGCTGGTCAGCGAGGAGGCCCTGAACGAGCTGGGCCTGGAGTCCCTCGGCCGGTACGTCGCCGGCGCCTCCGCGGGCGTCCACCCCGACGTGATGGGCCTCGGCCCGGTGCCCGCCACCCGCAAGGCGCTCGCCCGGGTCGGCTGGGACATCGGCGACGTCCAGGAGGCCGAGTTCAACGAGGCGTTCGCCGCCCAGGCCCTCGCCTGCGTCGACCAGCTCGGCATCGACCCGGACCTGGTCAACCCCAGCGGCGGCGCGATCGCCCTCGGCCATCCGCTCGGCTGCTCCGGCGCCCGCATCCTGACGACCCTGCTGCACCGGATGCGGCGTACCGGCGCCGAGCGCGGCCTTGCGACGATGTGCGTGGGAGTCGGACAGGGCAGCGCGGTGCTGGTCGAACGGCAGTAGCACCCTGCTCCCGGCGCCCCACGCGGGACCAGACACACGAGGAACGGAGCACCACACCATGGCAAGCCTGTCCGTCGCCGCCATACTCGCCGAGAACGCCCGGCGCCGCCCCGGGAAGACCGCCCTGGTCGAAGGGGACCTGCGGCTGACGTTCGCCGAGGTGTGGGAGCGGGCCCGGGCGCGGGCCGGCGCGCTCGCCGGACTCGGTGTCCGGCCGGGGGACAGGGTCGCCCTGATGGCGCCCAACACCGCAGAGTTCCCGGTGGCGTACTACGCCGCCGCGGCGGCCGGCGCGGTCGTCGTCCCCGTCCACCTGCTGCTCTCCGCGCCCGAGGTCGAGCACGTCCTCAAGGACAGCGGGGCGGCCCTGCTGCTCGTCCACCCGGCCCAGGCCGAGACCGGGCGGGCCGCCGCGGACGCGCTGGGCGTGCGCACCGTCGTCCTCGGCGAGGAGTTCGACACTCTCGCCGCGGACGCCGAGGCGCTGCCCTCCTACGTCACCCGCGCCGCCGACGACCCGGCCGTGATCTTCTACACCAGCGGCACGACCGGCGTACCCAAGGGCGCCGTCCTCAGCCACTTCAACCTGGTGATGAACGCGACCGTCAACGCCTTCGACGCCAACGACATCCGCCCCGACGACGTCGCGCTCGGCGCCCTGCCCCTGTTCCACGCCTTCGGCCAGACCGTCTCGCTCAACTCCACCTGGCGGGCGGGCGCCACGCTCGTCCTGCTGCCCCGCTTCGACGCGGCCGGCGCCATCGACCTCATGGTGAAGGAGGGCGTGAACACCTTCCAGGGCGTGCCGACGATGTTCGTCGCCCTCGCCGCGGCGGCGGCCGACGCGGACGCCCTGCCGGAGCTGCGCGTGTGCATCTCCGGCGGCGCCTCACTGCCGGTGGCCGTACTGGAGCGGTTCGAGGCCGCGTTCGGCGCGCATATCTACGAGGGCTACGGACTGTCGGAGACCTCACCGACGGCGACCGTCAACCAGCCCGTGTTCGGCACCCGGGCCGGCACCATCGGCCACCCGCTGTGGGGCGTCGACGTCGAGATCGCCCGCGCCGAGGTGGAGGGCCGCGTGGAACTCCTGCCGCCCGGTGAACTCGGCGAGGTCGTCATCCGCGGCCACAACGTCTTCTCCGGCTACCTCGGCCGCCCCGAGGCCACCGCCGAGGCCCTGGTCGACGGCTGGTTCCGCACCGGCGACCTCGGTACCAAGGACGACGAGGGCTTCCTGCGGATCGTCGACCGCAAGAAGGACGTCATCATCCGCGGCGGCTACAACGTCTATCCTCGCGAGGTCGAGGAGGTCCTGATGCGCCACCCCGCCGTCGCGCAGGTGGCCGTCATCGGCCTGCCCGACGAACTCCACGGCGAGGAGGTGTGCGCCGTCGTCGTGCCCACCGCGGACGGCCGCCTCGACGCCGCCGCGCTCACCGAGTGGTCCAAGGACCACCTGGGCCGGCACAAGTACCCGCGCCGCGTGGAGTTCGCGGACGCGCTGCCGCTCGGTCCCAGCATGAAGGTCCTCAAGCGGGAACTGCGCACCCAGTACGGCGACCGGCAGGGACGCTAGGGTCTCCAAGGTGCCCTTCAGCGCCGGGCTCGGCCTGATCGGCGGTCACTCGCTGCTGCTCGACGCCGCCCTCGTGGTCTTCGTCGTCCCCGGCGCACTGCTCGGCAAGTGGGCGGTGCACCGCATCAACCAGCGGCTCTTCGAACAACTGGTGATCGCGGCCACCGTGGTGGGCGGCGTGCAGTTGCTGATCCGCTCACCCACCCCCGGCCGGGCCGCCCGTCGCCCACCCGTACGCTGCCTGCCATGGCCCCGCACGTCCTCGTCCTCGGCGGCACCACCGAGGCCCGCCGGCTCGCCGCCGCCCTCACCGCCCTGCCGGGAGTCCGCGTCACCACCTCCCTGGCCGGCCGGGTGGCACGGCCGGGCGCCGTCCCCGGGGACGTCCGCGTCGGCGGGTTCGGCGGAGCCGCCGGCCTCGCCGCCTGGCTGCGCGAGCACGCCGTGGACGCCCTCGTCGACGCCACCCACCCCTTCGCCGAGGCGATCACCGCCAACGCGGCACGCGCGGCGGCCGGCACCGGCGTGCCCGCAGTCGTCCTGCGCCGCCCCGGCTGGCGGCCCGGGCCGGGCGACGACTGGCACACGGTCCCGTCCCTGGACGCCGCCGCCGAAGTCCTGCCCCGCCTCGGCCGCCGGGTGCTCCTCACCACCGGGCGCCTCGGCCTCGCCGCCTTCGCCGGTCTGACGGACCTGCACTTCGTCGTCCGCTCCGTCGACCCGCCCGGGCCGCCGCTGCCGCCGGACACCGAAGTCGTCCTGGCCCGCGGCCCGTTCACCCTCGCCGACGAGCGGGCACTGCTGCGCGCCCACCGCATCGACGTGCTGGTCACCAAGGACAGCGGCGGTGAGGCGACGGCGGCCAAACTGACGGCCGCGCGGGAACGCGCGCTCCCCGTCGTCGTCGTGCGCCGCCCGCCGCTCCCGCCCGGCCTGACGGCACTGTCCGACGTGGCGGCCGTACTGGACCGGCTCGGTCTCGGCGGCGCGGGACACCCGGCACCCTGACCCGGCACCCGGGCCTCGTTGACCCTCAGGACTCGGCGGGGTTCCTGCGCAGCAGATACGTGTCCATGATCCAGCCCTTGCGCTCCCGGGCCTCGGCCCGCAGCCGCTCGATGCGCGGGCCGGCCTCCGCGAGCGGGCCGGAGACCAGGATCTCGTCCGGGGTGCCTATGTACGCCCCCCAGTAGATGTCGATGTCGTCCCCGGCGTACTCCCGGAAGGCCTGGTGCGCGTCCAGCATCACCACCACGTCGTCCACCCCCTCCGGGAAACCCTCGGCCAGCCGCCGCCCGGTGGTGATCTGCACCGGCCGGGCGACCCGGTTCAGGCCCGTGCGGTGCCGGGCGACCAGCGAGGAGACGCTGCTGATGCCGGGCACCACGTCGTACTCGAACGCCACCGTGCCGCGCTCCAGCACCTCCTGGAGGATCCCGAGCGTGCTGTCGTACAGCGAGGGGTCGCCCCACACCAGGAACGCGCCCGTGCCGTCCTCGGGCAGCTCCTCGGCGATCATCCGCTCGTAGATCCCGGCGCGGGCGCCGCGCCAGTCCTCCACGGCCGGCGAGTACGCCGCGCCGCCCGCCGCGCGGTCCCGCTCCGGGTCGCGGGCCGCCACCACCCGGTACGACCCCTCGGGCAGGTGTGCGTCGAGCATGTCCCGGCGCAGCCGGGTCAGGTCGCTCTTCGCCTCGCCCTTGTCGAGGAGGAAGAACACGTCCGTGCTCCGGAGCGTCTTGACCGCCTGGAGGGTCAGCTGGTCTGGGTCGCCCGCGCCGATACCGATGACATGAATCTTTCGCACGTCCCCGAGTCTGCCCCATGCCACTGACAGTGCGTGCACCGCCTCCACACGGCCTGCGACGACCGCCCGGAAGCGGGCGCGGGCGCCTCGTTTCCGGACCTGCTCAGGACCGCAGCCGGGGTGCCTCCGCAGCGGCGTCCACGGGCCCCGCACCGGGCGCCCCGACCCGGTCGGCCAGCTCCCGCGCCCAGCGGACGAGCCCGCACAGGTCCATCCCGGACGGCCGCCGGTCCTCGCCCCGCCCGGCCGCCCACTCCTCCACCGCGCCCGCCCCCCGCCGCAGCAGCCGGGCCCCGCCGGTCGCGTTCCCGCGGGCCGCGTGGGTGAGGCCCACCGCGAGCTGGGCCAGGCCCCGCCACAGCGTCCGCTCGCCCCCGGGGCGCGCCTTCCAGGCATCCTCGAACACCTCGTGCGCGTGGAACGGCCTGCCCGCGTCCAGCAGCGCCTGCGCCTCGCGGACGGTCTGCTCCGGGGACCGTACGACCCCTTCCGGCTGCCGGTCCACGCCCTCGGACCCGTACGGCAGCGGCCGGCCCAGACCGTCCCGGGGCCGGGCGTTGCGCGCCCGCCCCTCGGTGTCCCGGTCCCGCGTGCCCGCTCCCCGTCCCGCCGCTGCGCCTGCGTCGCTCATACGACGATTGTCCCCCGTCCCACCCCTTCGTCCGGCCCCTCTTCGGCGGGGCGCCGCACGTGGGGTAAGGTGCTGTTCGCGCGATCACGCGGGTCACCGCGAGTGAGCGCACCGGGACGTGGCGCAGCTTGGTAGCGCACTTGACTGGGGGTCAAGGGGTCGCAGGTTCAAATCCTGTCGTCCCGACTGTCGAGGCAGTCGGCGGACAGCCGTTCGTTCACAAGGCCGCATCGGGCATCGCCCGGGCGGCCTTCGTGGTGCTCCGTGACCTTCGTGCTGTTCCGCGCCGCCGCCGGACCGCTCGCCGAGCGGTCCGGCACCGATGCCGGTTCGCGGCGCAGCACGAGGTGACTCACCGAGGGACGCCTCAGCCCTTGCTGGAGCCCAGGGTCAGGCCGCTGACGAACTGGCGCTGGAGCACGAAGTACACGACCAGGGTCGGGATCGCGGTGAGCAGCGCACCGGCGGCGACCAGGTTGGGGTCCGTGAAGTACTGGCCGGAGAGGTTGTTCAGCGCCGAGGTGATCGGCATGTTCTCGCCGGTGGAGATCAGCACGAGGGCCCAGAAGAAGTCGTTGTAGATCCAGATCGACAGCAGGGTCGCCAGCGCGGCCATCGCCGGCTTGCACAGCGGCAGGGTGATCTGCCAGTACAGCCGCCACACCGACGCCCCGTCCACCAGCGCGGCCTCGGTCAGCTCGTGCGGCAGCGAGCGCATGTAGTTGCTCAGCACGAACGCGCAGAACCCCGACTGGAACGCCACGTGGATGAGGACCAGCCCGAGCGCGGAGTCGTACAGCTTGCCGCTCTCCGTGATGCCCGGCAGGTTGGTGAGCAGGTACAGCCGGTACAGCGGGGTGATGATGACCTGCTGCGGGAGCAGGTTGCCGGCCGTGAACACCAGCAGCAGGGCGAGGTTGAGGCGGAAGTCGAAGCGGCTGACGTAGAACGCCACCATCGACGACAGGAACAGCGTGATCAGCACGGCCGGCACCGCGATCAGCAGCGTGTTGCCGAAGTAGTGCAGCATGTCGGACTGCTGGAACGCGTTGGTGAAGTTGTCCAGGCTCAGCTTGTGCGGCCAGGACACGTACCCCCGGTCGGAGGTCTCGCTGTAGGGGCGCAGCGCCGAGAAGACGGCCCACAGCAGAGGGGCGAGCCAGGCCAGGGCCGCGCCGGCGAGGAAGACGTGCAGCAGGATCCGCGCCGGGCGGACGGGGGTGCGCCGCACCGGCGCGACGGTGGAGGCGCTCACGATCGCCGCTCCTTCCGGAAGGTGGCCACCAGGTAGGGGATGATCACCACGAGCGAGATCACCAGCAGGACGACGGCGATGGCGGAGCCGTAACCGATCCGGCTGGACTCGCCGATGATGTTGTTGGTGACCAGGATCGACAGCAACTCGGTGCCCTGGGCGCCCTTGTTGAAGACGTAGACGAGGTCGAAGGCGCGCAGCGCCTCGATGATGGTGACCACGAGGACGACCGTGTTGGTCGGCCGCAGGGTGGGGAAGATGACGTTCTTGAACGTCTGCCACTCGTTGGCGCCGTCCAGCGAGGAGGCCTCCCGCAGGGAGGGGTCGACGCCCTTCAGGCCTGCCAGGTACAGGATCATCATGTAGCCGGTGTGCCGCCAGGACGCGGCGATGAGGACGGCCCACAGGTTGAGGTCGGGATCGCCGATCCAGTCGATGTAGTGGCCGGGCTTGTTGGCCCCGATGAGGCTGTTGATCAGGCCGGTGTCCGGGTTGTAGACCAGCTGCCAGACGAAGCCGATGCAGGCCATGGAGATGACGACCGGCAGGAAGAACGCGGTCTGGTAGACCCGGCTGAACCGGATCTTCTTGTCCAGCTGCACGGCCAGGAACAGGCCGAGCGGCGTGGGGATCGCGATGAGCACCGCGAACCAGATGAGGTTGTGCTGGACGGCCGGCCAGAACTGCGGGTTGTTCTCGAACAGGTGCTTGAAGTTGTCCAGGCCGACCCACTTGATCGAGTCGAACCCGATGCCGTCCCAGCTGGTGAAGGCGAGCGCGATGGAGGCCAGGGCGGTGACCCAGACCAGGAGCACGTGCAGGACCGTGGGCACGCCCGCCATCAGGCCGAGCGTGATCCGGTCACGGCGGGTCAGCAGGCGCCGGTGCCCCTGCCTGGCCCGCTGTCTGCCGGGCACGGGGCCCGGAGGCGGCGCGGCGGCCGCCTCCGGGGTCTGCGCCGGCGTCGTCGGTGTCTGTGACATCTCTGTCGACATCTGTGTCGTCATGGGATCGTTCACGAGGAGGCGAAGATCGTCTTCTTCTGGCGTTCGATCGACGACAGCAGGCTGTCCACGCCCTTGGGGTTCTGGATGAACTTCTGCAGCGCCGGCTGCATCACCGTGGAGGTGAAGTCCGGGCGGCTGTCGCGGTCCATGAACTGGGTGAGGCTCTTGGCGCCGCTGATCATCGTGTACGCCTTCTTCTGCAGCGCCGTGTACGTGGAGGTGTCGGCCTTGCTGGAGGCGGCCACCACGCTGGAGTCGGCCTTGAGGTAGGTCGCCTCGGCCTCCGGGGTGCCGAGGAACTGCAGCAGCTTGACCGCGGCGGAGTGGTTCTTCGGGCTCTTGCTGAGCATGAAGCCGTCGGTCGGGGCCTCGACCGTGTCCTGCCCGTACGCGGAGTTGATCTCCGGGAAGGCGAAGAAGTCCAGGTCGTCCAGGTCTGCCTTGTTCGTGAACTGCTGGGCCACGAAGGAGCCGAGGACGTACATGCCGGACTTCTTGGCCACCAGGCCCTGCGCGGCGTCCTGCCAGGTACGGCCCATCGCGCCGTCCTGGTGGTAGGGGAGCAGCTCGGCCCAGTGGTCGAAGACGGCCTTCACCTTGGCGTCGGTCCAGGAGGCCTTGCCGGCCATGAGCTGCTTGTGGAAGTCGTAGCCGTTCAGGCGGAAGTTGATCTGGTCGAAGGTGCCCATCGCCGGCCAGGCGTCCTTGTCCCCGAAGGCGATCGGGACCAGGCCGTCCTTCTTCATCTTCTTGCACAGGGCGACCAACTGGTCCCAGGTGGCGGGGACTTCGTAGCCGTGTTGCTGGAAGACGCTCTTGCGGTAGAAGACGGCCCACGGGTACGTGTACAGCGGTACGAAGTAGTACTTGCCGTCCTCGCCCTGGCTGAGCTTCTTCATCGCGTCGGGGAAGTTGGCCCCGATCTTCGCCCACACGTCGTCGATGGGAGTGGCGAGCTTCTTCGCCGCGAAGAACTGCATGCGGTATCCGGCGAACCAGGTGAAGACGTCGTCCGGGGTGCCCTGCAGATACGAGTTGATCTGCTCCTGGAAGGTGTTGTGGTCCTTGGTGTTCACGTCGACCGTGATGCCGGACTTCTGCTTGAAGGCGGCGTAGATCTCGGCGAACGCCTTCTTCGGCACGGCGTCGGAGGCGTTGGAGCCGAGGGAGACGGTCTTCGGGTCCGACGACGAACCGCTGCCGCCGCACGCGGACAGCAGGGGTATCCCGGCGCCGGCGAGGGCGGCGGCGGCGCCGGCCGAGCGCAACAGCGAACGGCGGCTGGGACCCGGGAGAGCGAGACCGGAAGGAGAGTGGCGCATGACGGCTCCTGAGGCATGCAGGGTTCGGCCAAGGGGATGAGCCGGCCTCTGGAAGGTCATCGAAACCGATCAGAAACCAACTCGACCGAACATCGTGGGCGTAATAACAGCGCCATGTCCGCTCATGCGTCAATAGGTCTGAGCGCTCTGGTGGGTGTCTTACCCGAAACGTAACCGTCACCGTCACCAGCGGTGTTACCGCGCCCGCGGACAATGGGGAGCCCCCGCGGCGCTGCCGGCCGCGGGGGCTGTGCGAACTCGGGGGTTCCGGTTCGGGGTCTGACCAGCGACTGGAACTCGAAGGGGTAGCGCGACGCGTGGCGCGGTGTACTGGACGGATGGAGGTGCGGGGACAGCTGCCCCTAGTTTGTACTTACATTCTGACCTGTTCGTGAAATGATGTCTTAACAAAGTATTGACAGCGGGCCCGGCAGCGACTTTGATCCCGTCAACGCGACAGCGTTCTTATCCATGCAGGCCCCGTATCCCCCGTTGCAACAGTGAGGTGCAGGAACGATGGACCGCTCTTCCCACCCCCGCTCCCGCAGACTGGCCCCGGTCGTGGCCGTGGCCGCCGCGGCAGCCCTCACCCTCGCAGGCTGTTCCAGCAGTTCCGGGGGGAAGAAGGCCGAAGAGGGAGGGTCGAACGCCTCCGCGGGCAAGGCCGACACCCCCCGGATGACGGTCGCGCTGGTGACCCACCAGTCGCCGGGCGACACCTTCTGGGACATCGTCCGCAAGGGCGCCGAGGCCGCCGCCGCCAAGGACAACATCAAGCTCGTCTACTCCGCCGACCCGAACGCCGGCAACCAGGCCAACCTCGTGCAGAACGCCGTCGACCAGAAGGTCGACGGCATCGCCGTCACACTCGCCAAGCCGGACGCGATGAAGGGCGTCATCGGCAAGGCCACGGCGGCCGGCATCCCGGTGGTCGGACTGAACTCGGGCGTCAGCGACTGGAAGAAGCTCGGCCTGCTGGAGTTCTTCGGCCAGGACGAGTCGGTCGCCGGCGAGGCGTTCGGCAAGAAGCTCAACGAGGTCGGCGCCAAGAAGGCCGTCTGCGTCATCCAGGAGCAGGGGAACGTGGGCCTCACCCAGCGCTGCGACGGCATGAAGAAGACGTTCTCCGGCACGACTGAGACCCTGTACGTGAACGGCACCGACATGCCGTCCGTGAAGTCGACGATCACGGCCAAGCTGAAGCAGGACAACTCCATCGACTACATCGTCGCGCTCGGCGCCCCCTACGCGCTGACCGCCGTGCAGTCCGTGTCCGACGCAGGCAGCAAGGCCAAGGTCGCCACCTTCGACCTGAACAAGCAGCTGACCGGAGCCATCAAGAACGGCACCATCCAGTTCGCCGTCGACCAGCAGCCGTACCTCCAGGGCTACCTGGCGGTGGACTCCCTCTGGCTCTACAAGAACAACGGCAACTACAGCGGCGGCGGGGAGCAGCCGGTGCTGACCGGCCCGGCCTTCGTCGACAAGTCCAACGTCGACCAGGTCGCCCGGTTCGCCGCGAAGGGCACCCGGTGATGAGCATGGCCCAGCAGGCAGGGCCGGCGGTGGGAAAACCGCCGGCCCCCGGCCCCAAGCAGACCGACGGCCGCACCACGCGGCGCCCGCTGGTGCTGCGGCTGCTGGCCCGGCCCGAGGTCGGCGTCTTCCTGGGGGCCGTGGCCGTCCTGGTCTTCTTCGAGATCGCGGCGCCCTCGGTCCGGCAGGGCAGCTCGATGGCGACGGTCCTCTACCAGTCGTCGACCATCGGGATCATGGCGCTGCCGGTGGCGCTGCTGATGATCGGCGGCGAGTTCGACCTGTCGGCCGGTGTCGCCGTGATCACCTCCGCGCTGACCGCGAGCATGTTCAGCTACCAGCTCACCATGAACGTCTGGGTGGGCGTGATCGTCGCCCTCGTCGTGTCCCTGGCCGTGGGCGCCTTCAACGGCTGGATGGTGGTGAAGACCGGACTGCCCAGCTTCCTGGTCACCCTCGGCACCTTCCTGATCCTTCAGGGCGTCAACCTGGCGGTGACGAAGCTGGTCACCGGCAACGTGGCCACCGACGACATCAGCGACATGGACGGCTTCGGCCAGGCCAAGAAGATCTTCGCGTCGTCGTTCGACGTCGCCGGGGTCGAGGTGAAGATCACGGTGGTCTGGTGGCTGGTCTTCGCCGCCATCGCCACCTGGGTGCTGCTGCGCACGAAGTACGGCAACTGGATCTTCGCGGTCGGTGGCAACAAGGAGAGCGCGCGGGCCGTCGGCGTGCCCGTGAAGTTCACCAAGATCTCCCTGTTCATGCTGGTCGGCTTCGGCGCCTGGTTCGTCGGCATGCACCAGCTGTTCTCGTTCAACACCGTCCAGTCCGGCGAGGGCGTGGGCCAGGAGCTGATCTACATCGCGGCCGCGGTGATCGGCGGCTGCCTGCTCACCGGCGGCTACGGCTCGGCGATCGGCCCGGTCTTCGGCGCCTTCATGTTCGGCATGGTCAACCAGGGCATCGTCTACGCCGGCTGGAACCCCGACTGGTTCAAGGCCTTCCTCGGCGTGATGCTCCTCGGCGCCGTCCTGATCAATCTGTGGGTCCAGCGCACGGCGACCCGGAGGTAGCACCCCGATGAAAAGCGACAAGAGCGGCACGCACGGCACGGTCGTCGCCGACACCCCGCCCGCCTCCGGCGGCCCCCTCGTCGAACTGCGCGGCGCGGGCAAGGCCTACGGCAACATCCGCGCCCTGCACGGAGTCGACCTGACCGTGCGGGCCGGCCAGGTCACCTGTGTGCTCGGCGACAACGGCGCCGGCAAGTCCACCCTGATCAAAATCATCTCCGGGCTGCACCAGCACACCGAGGGCGAGTTCCTCGTCGACGGCACCCCCGTGCGCTTCTCCACCCCGCGCGAGGCACTGGACCGGGGCATCGCCACCGTCTACCAGGACCTCGCCACCGTCCCCTTGATGCCGGTGTGGCGGAACTTCTTCCTCGGCTCCGAGATGACCCGCGGCCCCTGGCCCGTGCGCCGCCTCGACATCGCCCGGATGAAGGCCACCGCCGACCAGGAACTGCGCCACATGGGCATCGTCCTGGACGACCTCGAACAGCCCATCGGCACCCTGTCCGGGGGCCAGCGCCAGTGCGTGGCCATCGCCCGCGCCGTCTACTTCGGCGCCCGCGTCCTCATCCTCGACGAGCCAACCGCCGCGCTCGGCGTCAAACAGTCCGGCGTGGTGCTGAAGTACATCGCCGCCGCCCGCGACCGCGGCCTCGGCGTCATCTTCATCACCCACAACCCCCACCACGCGTTCATGGTCGGCGACCACTTCAGCGTCCTGCGCCTGGGCACCCTCGAACTGTCCGCCGCGCGCAGCGACATCACCCTGGAGGAACTCACCAACCACATGGCGGGCGGCGCCGAACTCGCCGCCCTCAAGCACGAGCTGTCCCAGGTGCGCGGCGTCGACGTGGACGAACTCCCCGAGTCGAAGGACCTCACCGCGCCCGCCACGCCCACCGGCGAACGGCCCTCGTGACCCGGTGAACCCGCCCGCCCTCGGTGACTTCGGGAACCGAAGGGCGGGCTCCGGCGTTCTCCTGGACGACGGGGAGTCCCCGCGCGACGGGAGGACACGACATGGAGCACGGCAGGGAACACGGCAGCGAACACGGGCACACCGCTCAGGAGCCGGCCGGTACGGCCACCGCAGTCGGCACGGCCGACTTGTCCGGCGCCACAGAGCGCCGGCTCCGCTTCGGCACGCTCCCCGAGCGCATACGGCCAAAGGACACGGTCGAGACCCGCCCCGCCACCCTCCCGGACCCGGCGCGCGACCGGTACGACCCGGACGAGTGGATGGTGCGCTACTGCCTCTGAACCCCGGACGCGAGAAGACCGGCACCCGCTCGCGGGCACCGGTCTCCTGAACGTGCTGGGTTTCCCGGGTTTGGAAGGCCTCCCGGGCCCTCGAAATCAGGCTCCCCGGACCTCCTCGACCGTCACCGGCCGGTGCTCGCGCAGCGACAGCGTGCAGGCCTCGGCGATCCAGCCGGCCTCCAGCGCGTCCTCGACGGTGCAGGGGGACGGCCGCCCGCCCGCCACGACCTCGGTGAAGGCGCTGAGTTCCGCGCGGTACGCGGCCGTGAAGCGGTCCATGAAGAAGTCGTGGGGGGTGCCGACCGGGAAGGTCACCCCGGGCTCCACCGACCGCAGCGGCAACTGGTCGTCCAGTCCCACGGCGACGGAGTCCCGGAAGCCGTGCAGCTCCATGCGCACGTCGTAACCCCGTGCGTTGTGGCGCGAGTTGGAGACCACGGCGATGGTGCCGTCGTCCAGCGTCAGGATCGCGCCGGTGGTGTCGGCGTCGCCCGCCTCCCTGATGTACTCCGCGCCCCGGTTGCCGCCGACCGCGTACACCTCGGTGACCTCGCGGCCGGTCACCCAGCGGATGACGTCGAAGTCGTGGACGGAGCAGTCGCGGAAGATCCCACCGGACGCGGCGACGTACGCGGCCGGCGGCGGCGCCGGGTCCAGCGTCGTCGAGCGGACCGTGTGCAGCTTCCCCAGCTCGCCCGCCAGGACGGCCTGCCGTGCGGCGGTGAAGCCCGCGTCGAAGCGGCGGTTGAAGCCGATCTGGATCGGTACGTCCCTGCCCCGGACGGCCCCGAGGACCTCGCTGCCCTCCACCATGGTCCGGGCGACCGGCTTCTCGCAGAAGACGGGCACCCCCGCCTCGACCCCGGCCAGGATGAGCGCCGGGTGGGCGTCGGTGGCCGCCGCGACGACGAGGCCGTCCACCCCGGCGGCCAGCAACGCCTGAGGAGAGTCCGCGACCTCGGCTCCGAACCGTTCGGCGGCCGCCTTGGCCGCGTCCGCGAACGGGTCGCACACGACGAGGGACTCGACGGCGGGAAGGCCGGAGAGGGTCTCGGCGTGGAAGGCGCCGATGCGGCCGAGGCCGAGGATTCCGATACGCATGGTGCTCCTTGAGTGCGAAAGTGCCGGACGGACGGTCAGTCGAGTCCGCCGAGTACGTTCTGGTCCCAGTCGATCACCGATCCGGTGACCACGCCCGACCGGTCGGACAGCAGCAGGACGACGAAGTCCGCGATCTCGTCCGGCCGGCCCAGCCTGCCCATCGGCAGCCGGGCGGCGGCCTGCTCCCGCCAGTCGTCGCCGGCGCCGTGGAAGGCGCGCTGGGTGGCGTCCTCGCCCTCCGTCGCGGTCCAGCCGATGTTCAGGCCGTTGATCCGGATCCGGTCCCAGCGGTGGGCGTGCGCCGCGTTCCGTGTGAGTCCGGCCAGCCCGGCCTTGGCGGCGACGTACGGGGCGAGGAAGGACTGCCCGCCGTGCGCCGACGAGGTGATGATGTTGACGATCGTGCCCGGCGCCCCGCGGGCCAGCATGTCCGCCACCGCGGCCTGCATCGCGAAGAACGGCCCCCTCAGGTTGACCGCGACGTGCGCGTCGAACAGCTCCGGAGTGGTGTCCAGCAACGTGCCCCGGGAGGTCAGTCCGGCCGAGTTCACCAGGCAGTCGATCCGCCCGAACGCCCGCACCACCTCGGTCACCGCCGCCTTGGCCTCCTCGGCGTCCGACAGGTCGGCGCGCACGTACAGCGCCCGGCCGCCCGCCGCCGTCAGCTCGGCCACCAGGGCCTCGCCGGGTCCGGCGCGGCGGCCGCTGACGGCCACGACGGCGCCCGCCCGGACGGCGGCCCGCGCGACCGCGGCCCCCACGCCCTGACTGCCGCCGTTGACCAGGACGACCCTGTCGTCGAGAAGTCCCATGGAATGCCTGCCCTCTCCCTGTCCTCTGCCGCCCGCCGCCAGCGTCGGGCCCTGCGGCAGGCGTACGACTCGCCCGCGACCCGCTTACGACACCGGCAGGTCGACCCACGTCCCGCTCTCGGCGGACAGCGCCATCGCGTCCAGTACCTCGGCACTGCGCACCGCGTCGGCGAGGGTGGCGCCGTACGGCCTGTCCTCGGCGACGGACCGCAGGAACCGGTACGCCTCGATCACCTTCAGGTCGTCGTAGCCCATCGCGTTGGCCGCGCCCGGCTGGAACGCGGCGAACTCCCCGTCGCCCGGGCCGACGTACACCGTGCTGACGGGCTGGTCCTGGTACGTCGTGCCCTGGCTGACCCGCAGTTCGTTCATCCGGCGGAAGTCCCAGAACACCGCGCCGCAAGTGCCGTGCACCTCGAAGCCGTAGGCGTTCTGCTCGCCGACGGAGACCCGGCAGGCCTCCAGGGTCCCGCGCGCGCCGGAGGCGAAACGCAGCAGGCAGCCGACGTAGTCCTCGTTCTCCACCAGGCCCGGCTCGCCGCCGGACGCGCGGGTGTGCCCGGCGGTGGCGCCGGCCGGGCGGGCCCGTTCCGGCACGAAGACCGCCGTGTCGGCGGTCAGGGCGGCGATCTCGCCGAGCAGGAACCGGGCCAGGTCGGCGCCGTGCGAGGCCAGGTCGCCGAGCACCCCGCTGCCGCCGCGCTCGCGCTCGTACCGCCAGGTCAGCGCAGACTCGGGGTGGGCGGCGTAGTCACTGAACAGCCGGACGCGCACATGCGTGACCGTGCCGATCCCGCCGGACGCGATGAGATCGCGGGCGGCCTCGACGGCGGGCGCGTTGCGGTAGTTGAAGCCGACCGCGCCCCGCACTCCGGCACGGGCCACGGCGGCGGCCACCGTCCGGGCGTCCTCGGCGGTGAGTCCCACCGGCTTCTCGATCCAGATGTGCTTGCCCGCCTCGGCCATGGCCACGCCGATCGCGCGGTGCAAAAAGTTCGGCGCGGTGATGCTGACCGCCCGCACGCGCGGGTCGGCGGCCACCTCGCGCCAGTCGCGGGTGGCGGAGGCGAACCCGAACCGCTCGGCGGCCTCCTCGGCCCGGCCCGGCACCTCCTCGGCGACCGTGACCAGGCGGGGCCGCAGGGGGAGCCCGGGATAGTGGTGGGCGACCCGGGCGTACGCCTGGGTGTGCACCCGGCCCATCCAGCCGAACCCGACGACGGCGACACCCAGCGCTTCCGCCGGTTCCACCGCTTGGCCACCCCTCGTCGGTTCCACCGCTTCGCCTCCCCTCGCCGCTTCCGCCATGGCGGTACTCTCCTCGGCCTGTCGTCCCCGCGTCGACCGGCGGTTGGACCGGTCCACATCCTGTGGGGGCCACCTTTGTCCTGACAAGCCCAGCGTGTCAAGCCTTTGACAGCGCGGCTGACGGCATGGAACGGTCCATGCCATGAGACCGCCGACGATCCGCGACGTGGCCGAACGCGCCGGCGTGTCCAAGTCGCTGGTCTCGCTGGTGCTGCGCGGCTCCGGCCCCGTCAGCGCGGAGAAGCGGGACGCCGTGCTGCTGGCCGTCCGGGAGCTGGGCTACCGGCCGAACGCCGCCGCCCGCAGCCTCAGCGAACAGCGCACCCGCACCGTCGGCGTCCTCCTCGACGACCTGCGCAACCCCTGGTTCGTCGACCTCCTCGACGGCCTCAACTCCGTGCTGCACACGGCCGGCCTGCACATGCTGCTGGCCGACGCCCGCCTGAACCGCCGTACCGGACACGACCTCGCGGGCCCCTTCCTGGACCTGGGCGTCGACGGGCTGGTGGTGGTCGGCACGGTCCCGGACGCCGGCGGGCTCGCCGCGCTCGCCCGGCGGATGCCGGTGGTCGTGGCGGGCGCCCGTGAGCCGGAACTCCCCGGGGTGGACGTCGTCACCGGCGACGACGAGCACGGAGCCCGGCTCGTCACCGAGCACCTCCTCGGCCTCGGGCACCGCCGGATCGCGCACCTCGCGGGGCATGGAGCCGTCGGCGCGCTGCGCCGGAGGGGATTCGAGGCGGCCATGCGCGCGCACGGCGCCGAGCCGCTCGTCGAACCCGGTGATCTCACCGAGGAGGGCGGCTACCGGGGGACCGTACGGCTGCTCAGCCGCCCCGAGCGGCCCACGGCCGTCTTCGCCGTCAACGACATGGCCTGCGTCGGCGCGCTGTCGGCGGCGGAGGAACTCGGCCTCGGCGTACCGCGCGACCTGTCGGTGGCCGGCTACGACAACACCAGCATCTCCCGGCTGCGGCACGTCTGGCTGACCACCGTCGACACCGCCCCGCACGAGGTCGGCCGCCACGCCGCACGCTGCCTCCTCGACCGCTTCGAGCGCCCGGGGGAGGAGCGGCGCGTACGGCTGGCCGTACCGAGGCTGGAGATCCGGGGGACGACGACGGCCCCGGCCGGGGGGCGGACCGAGGGGTCCGCCGAGGCTCCCACCGGCCCTACAGATTGATCGCGTAGGCCTTGCGCAGGGTCTCGTGCACCGTCCAGGTCGTACGGTCCCCTGCGCGCAGCACCGCCAGATCGCCGGGCCCGACGTCGAACGACGCCCCGCCCTCGACCTGGATCGTCGCCGAGCCGCTGAGCACGACGAACATCTCGTCCGCCTCCGTGTCGGTCACCACGCCCGGCGTGATCTGCCAGATGCCGCGGACCTGCCGGCCGTCCGCCGACTCCCAGACCACCCTGCCCGTCACTTCCGGGGTCCCGGAGACGATCTGTGCCGGGTCGAGGGGCTCGGGTTCGAGGTCGGCGCCGGGGATGTGGAGCGCGAAGCTGTGCGTCATGGGGGTGACCCTAGCCAGCGCCGCCGCCGGACCGCCGCCGACAGAGTGTGCGGCAACGGGCCTGGTGGGAGGACACTTCGTCGGGCCCATCGCGCGAAGTGGCGGCCACTCGTCCGGCGCGGAAGGGTGGAAGGCATGGCCCATCCCACGACCGCCGCCCCCGCTCCGCAGCCGCACGCGCACGCTCGCGACACCCGCGAGATGGTGTTCTTCGGCGGGGTCTACGGCGCCGTCCTGGCCAGCTCCATGGTGGCCGCGCTCATCGAGCACGGCCACAACTCCGCCTCCAGCCGCCGCTACGACGCCCTCTGGGTGCTGGTCACCGCGCTCGCGTCGGCCCTCGCCCACGGCTACGCCCACTACATCGCCGAGCGCACCCCGCAGCGCCGCTGGGAGGCCGTGCGCGCCGTGTGCGACGAGTGGCCGCTGGTCGCGGTCGTCCTGCCGACGGTCTTCCTGCTGGCGGGGGCGGGCTGGGGGTGGTGGCCGGCCACGGGAGTGGAGTCCCAGGCGTTCGGACTCAACATCGTCATCCTCTTCACCCTCGGCCTGATCGCCGCCCGCGGGCAGTCCCGCAGCTGGCCGTCCGCGATCCGGCTGGGCACGACGGACGCGCTGCTGGGTGTGCTCGTGGTGGTGGCCAACGCGCTGATCAAGTGACGGGGCCGGACGCGTGGGTGGGCCTCAGCGGGCAGTGCGCACGCCGTCGAGGGCGATCGCCAGGACCCGGTCGCGCTGGGCGTCGTCCTCGAACGCCGTCGCCGTGATCCCGGCGACCATCCGCAGCAGGTCACCGAAGTCCATGTCGGTGCGGGCCACACCCGCCTTCTGGGCGCGCTCCAGGAGCGGGCCGCCGGCGCCGTACATCGAGTCGCGGCAGGCCATGAAGATGTCCGACTGGTCGTTCAGGGCCTCCCGCACCGCCCGCTTCGTGACCATGTAGCCCGTGAACCGGCCCAGCCACGACGTCAGCGCCTCCCAGGGTTCGCGGTCGGCGAGCTCCTCGGCGGCCCGGCACAGGGTGTTCACCTCGTCCGCGTACACGGTCTCGAAGAGGTCGCGGCGGGTGGGGAAGTTCCGGTACAAGGTGCCGATGCCGACGCCCGCGCGGCGGGCGATGTCCTCCAGCGACGCCTCCGCGCCGTGCTCCGCGAAGGCCTCCCGGGCAGCGCCGAGCAGGGCGTCGTAATTGCGGGCGGCGTCCTTACGGTGCGGCCTGCGGGCGGCGACGATCTCGCTGACGGGCAACGGCGTGGCGGTCACTGGGTGCCTCCCGGACGGGGCTCGGTAAACCGGAGGTGATCCTCCGATCAGTTGAACCGGAGGGATACCTCCGCTACAGTGGAGGGGTACCTCCACTTTACCAGTGCCGGTGTGACCCCACCGTGCTCCCTCACTCATCAGATCCTCCATCCTCCGTGTCACCGGATTCCGGAGAGGCTCCGCCATGCCCCGCACGTCCACCCGCCTCACCTTCGCGGTCCTCGCGACCGGTGCGGGCGTGTTCGCCATGCTGCAGTCGCTGATCGCGCCGGCCCTGCCGACCGTCCAGCACGCCCTGCACACCTCGCAGTCCACCGCCACCTGGGTGATGACGGCGTACCTGCTGTCCGCCTCGGTCTTCACCCCGATCCTCGGCCGCGTCGGCGACCTCGCCGGCAAGAAGCGCACCCTCGTCGCAGTGCTGGTCACGGTCCTCGCGGGCTGCCTGGTCGCCGCGCTCGCCCCGACCATCGGCGTCCTGATCGTCGCCCGGGTCGTGCAGGGCGTCGGCGGCGCCCTGTTCCCGCTCTCCTTCGGCATCATCCGGGACGAGTTCGCCCCGTCCGAGGTGAGCGGCAGCATCAGCAACCTGTCCGCCGTGATCGCCGCGGGCGGCGGCGTCGGCATGGTGGCGGCCGGCCCCATCGTCTCCGCCCTCGACTACCGCTGGCTGTTCTGGATCCCGGTCGGCGTCGTCGCGGTGACCGTGCTGATAGCCCTGCGCTACGTCCCCGAGTCGCCCAACCGCGCCGAGGGAAAAGTGAGTTGGCTCGGTGCCGGACTGCTGTCCGCCTGGCTGGTCGCCCTGCTCCTGCCGCTGAGCCAGGCCGTGCAGTGGGGCTGGGGCTCCGCGCGGGTGCTCGGTCTGTTCGTCGCCGCCGTGCTGCTGTTCGCTCTGTGGCTTCGCAGCGAGGCCCGCTCCCGCACCCCGCTGATCGACCTGCGGGTGATGCGCCTGCCCGCGGTGTGGACGACCAACACCGCCGCGCTGCTCTTCGGCGCCGGCATGTACGCGATCTGGTCCTTCCTGCCCGGCTTCGTCCAGACCCCGTCCTCCGCCGGGTACGGCTTCGGGGCGAGCGTCACCGCCTCGGGTCTGCTCATGCTGCCGATGCTCCTCGCGATGTTCCTCTCCGGTGTCCTCGCCGGGCGCCTCGAACCCCGCGTCGGCGCCAAGGCTTTGCTCACCTCGGGCGCCGCTCTCGGTGCGCTCGCCTGCGGTGTCCTCACCCTGTGGCACGACGAGCAGTGGCAGATCGGTGTCGTCGCGGCCCTGTTCGGCCTCGGCATCGGCCTGGCCTACGCCGCCATGGCGAACCTGGTCGTGGGCAGTGTGCCGCCCGAGCAGACCGGCGCCGCGACCGGCATGAACGCCAACATCCGCACCATCGGCGGCTCCATCGGTGCCGCCCTCACCAGCGTCCTGGTCACCGGCCGGCTCCAGTCCTCCGGACTGCCGTACGCCGCCGGCTACACCCACGGCTGGGCCCTCCTCGCCGTCCTGATGCTGGCCGCGTCGGGCGCCGCCCTGCTGGTCCCGGCACGCCGTACGGGCCGTACCCCGCGCGCCGCCGCGACCTCGTCCCCGGCGGAGGCGACCCCGACGGGCGCGACCCCAGCCGACGCGGCCCCGGCACCCGCGCCCGTACGGTAGGGTTGACCTGCGTGATCACGCGGAACACCACCGCGTGGGCCGCGACGGGACGTGGCGCAGCTTGGTAGCGCACTTGACTGGGGGTCAAGGGGTCGCAGGTTCAAATCCTGTCGTCCCGACGTGCGGAAGACGCGGTCGAGAGGCCGCTCTGAGGAGGACTCGGAGCGGCCTCTCGCTCATTTTCGGAGCATCCCGTGCCGCTCTTTTCCCCGCACACCGTCTTGACGGATCGTCCGCTGGTCTGTACCAACAGGGGGAGTCATCTGGTATGGACCAATCTTGTGCGGCCTCGGCGCCCGTGTGGCGCCCGACCCCCTGGAGGCAGCGATGCGAAGACCGTCCGCACTCCTCGCCCTGTTCGTCACGGCCCTGCTCCTCGTACTCGCCCCGCCCGCAGGCGCGACGGGTTCCCCGACCGCGGCCTTCGCCAAGTCCTCGGAGTGGAGCGGCGGTTACCAGGGCCTCTACACGATCACCAACGGAAGCGACAGCGCGCTGTCCGGCTGGACCGTCCGATTCGACCTGCCCGCCGGCACCACGGTCGGCTCGTACTGGGACGCCCTGCTGACCCAGGACGGCGGCCACTACACCTTCAAGAACCGTGAGTACAACGGCTCGCTGGCCCCGGGGGCGAGCGTCACCTTCGGCTGGGTGTCCAGCGGCAGCGGCGCACCGGCGAACTGCACGCTCAACGGCGCCCCCTGCACCGGGGGTTCGGGCGGAGGCGACACCACACCGCCGAGCGTGCCGGCCGGTGTGACCGTCGGCTCCGCGACCAGCTCCTCCCTGACCGTCCGCTGGAGCGCCGCCACCGACGACTCCGGATCGGTCGCCGGATACGAGGTCTCCCGCGACGGCGGCACGCCCGTCCCGGTCACCACCACCTCCTACACCGCGACCGGACTGCAACCCGGCACCGGCTACTCCTTCCGGGTCCGCGCCAAGGACGCCGCGGGCAACCTCTCCGCCTACAGCGCGGTCGTCAGCGCCACCACGACCACCTCCGGCGGCACCCCGCCGGGCGGCGGCGTGCACACCGCGCCCTACATCGACATGGGCGCCTGGCCCACGCCGAGCATGCCCGACATGGCCTCGGCCGGCGGCACCGACAGTTACACCATGTCGTTCATCACCGCGTCGGGCTGCAAGGCCATGTGGTTCAACGCCTACGACCCGCGCGACGGCTGGGCCAAGGACCAGATCGACGCGATCCGGGCCCGCGGCGGCGACGTCAAGGTCTCCTTCGGCGGCGCCTCCGGCATCGAACTCGCCCAGGCCTGCGACTCGGTGGACTCCCTGTTCACCGAGTACGACGCCGTCGTCAAGGCCTACGACCTGCGGTACGCCGACTTCGACATCGAGGGCGCCGCCGTCGCCGACACCGCCTCCATCACCCGGCGCTCGCAGGCCCTGGCACGCCTCCAGCAGGCCCACCCGGGTCTCAGGATCTCCCTCACCCTGCCCGTGCTCCCCGAGGGCCTCACCTCGGACGGGCTGAACGTGGTCAAGGCCGCGCGGGACGCCGGTGTCGACCTCGACCTCGTCAACGTCATGGCCATGGACTACTACCGGAGCACCGACTACGGAGACGCCGCCGTCCAGGCCGCGCAGAGCACCTTCACCCAGCTGAAGTCCCTCTACCCGGCGAAGTCCGACGCGCAGCTCTGGGCGATGCTCGGCGTCACCCCGATGCTCGGCCAGAACGACGACGGCCACGTCTACGACCAGGCCGACGCCCGGCAGCTGGTCGCCTTCGCCCAGGGCAAGCACCTCGGGGAACTCGCCTTCTGGGAGGCAACCCGGGACCGCAACGCCTGCACGGGCGCGCTGTACAAGTGCACCAACATCCCGCAGTCACCCTACGAGTTCGCGAAGATCTTCGCGGCCTACACCGGCTGACCCACAGCCTGCACCGGCTGACAACCGGGGGCCGCGTCGCGCGCTCAGTCCGACGCGGCCCACAGGCTCCGCACGTGCCCGAGATGCCGGGTCATGATCGCGTGTACGGCCTTCTCGTCCCGCTCCAGCAGGGCGTCGAGGAGCTGCAGATGCTCGTCGGCCGAGGCGAGCAGACGGCCCGCCTCGACCAGCGCGGTGAGGCCGTACAGCCGGGACCGGCCGCGCAGGTCGGCGACCACCTCGACCAGGTGCGTGTTCCCGGCCAGGGCGAGCAGCCCAAGGTGGAAGCGGGTGTCGGCCTCCACGTAGGCGATGAGGTCCCCGGCGGCCGCGGCCGCGACGATCTCCCGGGCCGCCGGCCGCAGCGCCTCCAGTGACACCCGGTCGGCGGTCCGCGCCAGCTCCACCACCGTGGGAATCTCGATGAGCGCGCGGATCTGCGTGTACTCGTCGAGCTGGCGGTCGGACACGGCGGTGACCCGGAACCCCTTGTTGGGCACCGTGTCGACCAGCCCCTCCTTGGCCAGGTCCAGCATCGCCTCCCGCACCGGGGTCGCCGAGACCCCGAAGCGGGCGGCGAGCGAGGGCGCCGAGTAGACCTCGCCCGGCCGCAGCTCGCCCGCGATCAGCGCGGCCCGCAGCGCCTCGGCGACCCGTTCCCGGAAGCTGCTGCGGCGGCCGCCCAGCCGGGGGAGTTCGGGTGCCTCGGCCGGCCGCGAGCCTGGTGCCATGTCACGCATCATCGAAGTCTAGGGGATCCACCAAGGTCACCGGCGCCCGCCCTAGAGCACGAACCCGGCTGGGAACGGGTCGGTCGGGTCGAGCAGGTACTGCGCCGTGCCCGTGATCCAGGCCCGGCCGGTGAAGCTCGGCAGCACCGCCGGGGCACCGGCCACCTCCGTCGTGCCGAGCAGCCGGCCGGTGAACCGGGTGCCGATGAACGACTCGTTCACGAACTCGGTGTGCAGCGGGAGTTCGCCCCGCGCGTGCAGTTGCGCCATGCGCGCGCTCGTCCCCGTGCCACAGGGGGACCGGTCGAACCAGCCCGGGTGGATCACCATCGCGTGCCGCGAGTACCGGGCGGTGGCGCCCGGCGCGTAGAGGTGGACGTGGTGGCAGCCGTGGACCGACGGATCCGCCGGATGGACCGGTTCCCCCTCGTTGTTGATCGCCTCCATCAGCGTCAGCCCGGCCCGCAGGATGTCCTCCTTGCGGGCGCGGTCGAAGGGCAGTCCGAAGGCGTCCAGCGGCAGGATGGCGTAGAAGTTCCCGCCGTACGCCAGGTCGTACGTCACCGTGCGCCCGTCGGGCAGGGTGATCTTCCGGTCCAGGGCCACGGCGAACGACGGCACGTTGTGCAGGGTCACGCTCCGGGCGGCGCCGTCCTCCACCGCCACCTCGGCCACCACCACGCCGGCCGGGGTGTCCAGCCGGATCGTGGTGACCGGTTCGACGACCTCGACCATGCCGGTCTCCACCAGCACGGTCGCCACCCCGATCGTGCCGTGCCCGCACATCGGCAGGTACCCGGACACCTCGATGTAGAGGACACCCCAGTCGCAGTCCGGGCGGCTCGGCGGCTGCAGGATCGCGCCGCTCATCGCGGAGTGGCCGCGCGGCTCGTTCATCAGCAACCGCTTGATGTCGTCCCGGTGTTCACGGAAGTACAGCCGCCGCTCGTTCATGGTCGCGCCGGGCACGGTACCGATCCCGCCGGTGACGACACGGGTCGGCATGCCCTCGGTGTGCGAGTCCACGGCGTGCAGGACGAGCTTGCTGCGCATGCTCCGGTCTCCTTGTCGTGACGTCAGGCGAGCCCGGCGGCGACGGCCCTCTCGGTGGCCGCCCGGACCACGGCCTCCTGCTCGGGCGGCAGGGGGACGCGGGGCGGGCGCACAGCGCCGCCGTACCGCCCGACGATGTCCATGGACAGTTTGATGGCCTGCACGAACTCCACCCGCGAGTCCCAGCGCAACAGGGGGTGCAGTCGCCGGTACAGGGGGAGCGCGGCGGTCAGGTCCCCGGCGGTGGCGGCCCGGTACAGCTCCACCGAGGCCCGGGGCAGCGCGTTCGGGTAGCCGGCCACCCAGCCCTTGGCGCCGGCCACGGCCAGCTCCAGCAGCACGTCGTCGGCACCGGCCAACAGGTCCAGATCCGGCGCGAGTTCGGCGATCCGGTAGGCGCGGCGGACGTCACCGGAGAACTCCTTGACGCCCTGGACGTACCCCTCGCCGTGCAGCCGGGCCAGGAGCTCCGGCACGAGGTCCACCTTGGTGTCGATGGGGTTGTTGTACGCCACCACCGGCAGGCCGGCCTTCGCGACCTCGGCGTAGTGGGCGAGCACGGACCGCTCGTCGGCGCGGTAGGCGTTGGGCGGCAGCAGCATCACCGCGCCGCAGCCGGCCTCGGCCGCCTGCTCGGCCCACTGCCGCGCCTCGGCCGAGCCGTACGCGGCCACGCCGGGCATCACCCGCGCACCGCCGACGGCGGCCACAGCCGTCTCGACCACCCTGGTGCGCTCCTCGGGCGTGAGCACCTGGTACTCGCCGAGCGAGCCGTTCGGTACGACACCGTCACAGCCGTTCGCCACCAGCCACGCACAGTGTTCGGCGTACCGGTCGAGGTCGACGGTGAGGTCGTCGCGCAGGGGGAGGGCGGTGGCGACGAGGACGCCCCGCCACGGGCGGTTCTCCGAGAGGGTCATGTGCGGTCCCCAATCCAATAGGGTGTGACATATTACTGTGTCGGAAGCGGATCCGGGCGGTGCGAGCGGTTGTCTCTTCGCGCGAACCGTCCCGGGAAGGCTGTCAGTCCTTCTCCCGGCGGTCCACCGGCAGCGCCGCCAGCACGCCCAGCGGCACCGGCCGGGCGAACGGGCGCCGGCCCGGCGTGAGCGGGCAGCCGGTGAGGCCGGCCACCGCGGGCGCGCAGACCCGGCCCTGGCACCAGCCCATCCCGGCCCGCGTCAGCAGCTTCACCGTGCGCAGGTCCCCGGCGCCGAGCGAGCCGACGGCGGCGCGGATGTCGCCCGCGGTGACCTCCTCGCAGCGGCACACCACCGTGTCGTCGCCGACCAGGTCCGCCCAGCCGGCCGGCGGGGCGTACACCGAGTCGGCCGCCGCGAAGAACGCCCGCAGCCGGGCGCGGGTCCGGGCGGCCGGCGCCCATCCGCGCGGGTCGGGTTCGGTGCCGTGCAGGCGGGCCGCGATCGAGCGTCCGGCGATGTGCCCCTCGGCGAGCGCCAGGGCCGCCCCGCCGATCCCGGTGCTCTCCCCGGCGGCCCAGACGCCCGGCACGTCGGTCCGCTGCTCGCCGTCGACCCGGACGGCCATCCCCGCGAGTGTGCAGCCCAGGGTCTCGGCGAGGTCGGTGTGGGGCAGCATGCCGTGCCCGACGGCGAGGGTGTCGCAGTCGATTCGGCGTGCGGTGTCCGGCCGTACCCGCCCGCCCCGGTCGAGCGCGGCAACGGTGACCGCCTCCAGGCGGTCGGTGCCGTGGGCCTCGACCACGGTGTGCCGGGCCAGGGTGCGCACACGGTGCCTCAGCAACAGCCCCGCGTACCAGGCGCCTTCGGCGAGCTTCCCGGGCTGCGACGCCAACGCCGGTGCCCGCCGCAGCAGTTCCCTCGGGTCGGCGGACTCGACCAGCGCGGCGACCCGGGCGCCGGCCGCGGCGAGCCCGGTGGCCACGGGCAGCAGCAGCGGCCCCGTTCCGGCGACGACGACGGTACGGCCCGGCAGCACCAGACCCCCCTTCAGCATGGCCTGCGCGCCGCCCGCCGTGACGACGCCGGGGAGTGTCCAACCCGGGAAGGGCAGCACCTGCTCGTAGCCGCCGGTGGCGAGGAGCACGGCGTCGGCGTGTACGGCGACCCCGTCGTCCTGCGCGGCACCGCGCAGCGCGTGCACGATCAGGAAACCGGTGGGGGTACCCGTGGAGTCACGCTCCACACACCACACATGATGGCCCGTCAGGTGTTCTATACGGCCCCCTTCGACGTGCCGCTCCAGCCCGTCCCGGAGCCGTTGCCAGGCGCGCCACTGGTGGTGCAGGGCCTGCGGGCGGCGGGCGCGCAGCGCGGTGGCCGGCTGCCGGAAGAACTGGCCGCCCGCCTGGTCGGCCGCGTCCACGAGGGTCACGTGCACGCCGCTCGCGGCCGCCGCGAGGGCGCCGGCCAGCCCGGCCGGGCCCGCGCCGACGACGGCGAGACGCGGCCGTCCGGTCATCGTCCCGTCAGGCGTCGTCGTGTCGGTCATCGTCCCGCCCCGTTCCCTCCTGTGTGCGGATCACATCGCCCGGCCGCACCGGGACCAGGCAGGCACGCTGGTTCGGCACCCCGTTGACGGTCACCAGGCAGTCGAAGCAGACCCCGATCCCGCAGAAGACGCCGCGCGGCCGGCCCGACCCGCGTGTGCTGCGCCAGGCGGTCAGGCCGGCGGTCCACAGCGCGGCGGCGACGGTCTGTCCGGGCAGGGCCTCGACAGCCCGGCCGTCGAACGTCACGGTGAACGCGGGACCGGGCCGCGCGTCGGCCAACTCCAGGGGATTCACTCGCCGTTTCCCTCCTCCGCCTCGAACCGGTCCGGACGGAACGGCGTGAGGTCCAGATCCGCGGGCTTCCCGGTCAGTGCGCGCGCGATCGACCGGCCGGTGCCGGTGGCGAGTCCGATGCCCGCCCCCTCGTGGCCGCAGGCGTGGAACAGGCCGGGCAGTCGCGGATCGGGGCCGATCGCCGGCAGGTGGTCAGGCAGGTACGGGCGGAAGCCCGCGTACGTCCGCAGGGCACGTACCCGCTCCAGGAAGGGGAACAGCCCGATGGCGCCGGCCGCCAGCGCCCGTACGGCGGGCAGGGACAGGGAGCGGTCGAAGCCGACGCGTTCCCGGCTCGCGCCGATGAGCACCGGCCCCGCCGCCGTGCCCTCGACGACGGGCGAGGTCCGCAGCGCGGCCGAGTCGCTGGCCACGTCGGCCACGTAGTCGGCGGCGTACACCTTGTGCCGGATCGTCCGGGGGAGCGGCTCGGTCACCAGGACGAAGCCGCGTCGGGGACGGACGGGGAGGCGGACCCCGGCCAGCGCGGCGACGTCACCGCCCCAGGTCCCGGCGGCGTTCACCACCGCGCGGGCGTGGATGTCGCCCCTGTCGGTGCGGACGCCGAGCACCGCGCCGCCCGCCGTGCGCAGCACCCCCGTCACGGCGCGGCCCGTGCAGAGCCGAGCACCGGACGCACGGAGCAGATGGGCGGCGGCCAGCGCGGGCATCACCTGGGCGTCCTGCGGATACCGGACACCGCCCGTCAGGCCGGGAGTCAAGTGCGGCTCCAGCTCGGCGAGTCGATCCGCCGGAACGGGCTCGGCGGCGACCCCGGCCGCCCGCTGCCTCTCGGCAAAGCCGCGCAGCGCGGTGAGCGCGTCCGGCGTCGAGGCGACGACCAGCCCTCCCTTGGCCTCGTACTCGATCGCCGCCTCCAGCTCTTCGGCCAGCTCGGCCCACAACCGGCCCGACAGCAGCGCCAGTTCCAGCTCGGGCCCCGGCCCCTTGTCGGACACGAGCAGATTGCCCTCCCCGGCCCCGGTGGTCCCCCCGGCCACCGCCCCCCGGTCCACCACCGTCACCTCAAGCCCGGCCCGCCCGGCGTACAGCGCACAAGCAGCCCCCACCATCCCCGCACCGACAACCACGACATCACAGCTCAGCCGCTTAGCCACATCAGTACTATGTCACATACCGCATCCGTCTCCAAGGGGCGGGCCGGAGCACCCCATAGGGGCGCGGGGAACTGCGCAAAAGGGGGCCCGGGGGCTCGCCCCCGAAGGACGGGACGGGAAGGGGCGGCGGGGGTGAAAAGACCTCACCACACCACCGGCAACACCCGAGGCCCCCGAATCATCGTCTTCCGCCGCCACTCCACCCGCTCCACAGGCACCGCCAACCGCACCCCCGGCAACCGCTCCAACACCGTGTCCACCAGCAACTCGATCTGCAGCCGAGCCAGCGGCGCCCCCGTGCAATAGTGAGGCCCGTTCCCGAAGGCGACATGCGGATGGGGATCCCGATCGGGACAGATGCGCTCCGGATCGGGGAAAACCCCCGGATCACGGTTCGCGGCGAGATACGACACGTACACCGCCTCACCGGCCGCGATCCGATGCCCGCCCAGCTCCACGTCCTCCAGTGCGATCCGGGCCAGCCCGACCGAACTACGGTGCGGGATCCATCGCAACAACTCGTCCAGAACCGGACCCCGTTCGCCGGCCCGGGACCGTACGCGCTCCATCAGCTCGGGCCGGCTGAGCATCAGGTACAGCATCTGGCCGCAGTTGTGGGTGACGGCCTCGCCGCCGATCTGCAGCGGCCCGGCCAGCCCGACGGCCTCTTCCTCACGGATGTCGCCGCGCGCCACCGCCGCCCCCAGCAGCGAGTACACGTCCTCGCCGGTGTCGGCCGCGCGGGCCCGGACGGTCTCGGTGATCCAGCCGTACAGGCCCTGCTTGGCCCGGTCGGCGGCCTCGGCGCCGCCCGAGGTGGAGATGATCTGCCGCGTCCAGGCGTGCACTTGCTCCCGCTCGGCCGCCGGCACGCCCATCACCTCGCTGACGACGGTGACCGGGAACGGCTCCAGCACCCGCTCCACGAGATCCGCCGGCGGCCCGTCCCGTACGACCCCGTCCACCAACTCGTCCAGGATCTGCTGCGCGCGGGGCCGTAGCCGCTTCATCGCGCCCACCGTGAAGGCCCCGGCGACGGCCTTGCGCAGCCGGTTGTGGTCGGGCTGGTCCGCCCAGGCGAGCGAGCCCGGCCGGGGTGCGAAGTTCGGTGCCATCCGGGTGACCTGACGCTGCGTCACCTCGTTCCGGCCGAACCGCGGGTCGTTGGTGACCAGCTTGACGTCCTCGTAGCGGGTGGCCAGCCAGGCCCAGCCCTCTCCGAACGGCAGCCGGATCCGGGTCAGCGGGCCCTCGCGCATCAGGCCGGCGAGGACCGGATCGAAGTCCGTCCCGTCCAGGTCGAGCGAGGGCCAGTCCCGTACGGGCGGTGGGGCCTGGCCGGTGAGCGTACTGGTCTCCTCGGTCATGCCCTCACCCTCGTACGCGCTCCGCGCCCTGTCCTGCCGGAGTGCTCCAGCCGGAGGTCGGGGCCGTCCGGGGGCCCGGTCCGGACGACGAGACCTAGAGGGAGTCGACGAGCGCGGCCAGCGCGGCGGCGAGCACTCCGACGCCGGGTCCCGCCGGTCCGCCGGGCTCGGTCATGTACAGGTCGCGGCGGATCTCCACCATCAGCGCGCTCACCCGTGCGTCGCGCCCGTAGAACTCCAGCGGCACATACGTTCCGCTGAACGGGCTGTCCAGGCCGGTCTCGCCGCACACCGAGAACGCCTTCCGCGCCGCCGCGAGCAGGTCCGGCGGGGTGTGGAACGCGTCGGTGCCCAGGCACACCGGCGGGCGCGGGCCGGAGCCGTGCAGCTCGTAGGGCAGCGCCTCGGCCGGGTAGGAGTGCACGTCGACGATCACGGCCCGCCCGACGGCGGCCAGCCGCTCGGCGACGGCCTCGCTCATGGCACGGGCATACGGCCGGAAGTACCGCTCGACCAGCGGCTCCGGGTCGGTGCCGGCGGCCCGCAGCTCACCCCGGTGCGTCGTCCGCGTGTACACCGCCCCCATGCCGACGGCGAGCATCTCCTCGCGCTCGTCGGGGAACCGCTCCGGGTCCACGACCAGCCGGGACAGCCGGTTCACGAACCGCCAGGGCGTACGGCCCGCCAGCCCGGCCGCCGCCTCGGCGATCCGGTCCGTGTGCGCGTCGGTGATGTGGTCCAGCTCGCGTTCCAGCGCCGCGTCGTCCAGCACGATGCCCTCGCGCACGCCGTCCGGTATCGCCCGCGCCGCATGCGGGACGTGCAGCAGGACCGGCGAGTCGGGGGCACCGGGAAGAAGGGCGAACGAGGACACGGGCGGCTCCCGGAAGATCGGCGGTGTGCTGACCCGGATCAAGGTGCCATACGCCACTGACATCCGGACCGCCGACCGCCGCACCGCAGTCGCGGTGACTGTGCAGAACCTAGCCCCTCCGCCCCGCGAGCGTGCCCAGGACGTCCGCGACCGGGGTGGGATCCAGCGGGCCGACGTGTGAGGCCTCGGGGAAATCGTGCACGCGGAAGCGATTGCCGGGTGTGGACGCGTCGGCTTCCGCGATCATCCTGTCCTGGAGCGCGGTGGCGATCGTACGGTCCCTGCCGAAACGCAGGTACGTGCGGGGAACGCGTCCCCAGGTGCCGGGCCGGCCGACCGCTCGGCCCGCGTAGGCGGCGACGGGCTCGTCGGTCTGCATGCCGGCCAGGATCCGGCGGAAGTCGGCGTCGGGGTAGTCCGCGCAGATCATCTCCTTCAGGAGGGCCAGCTCACCGCTGACACCCGTACGGAAGTTCAGCCGCAACACCCCGAGCCGGTCCGGGTCACCCACCGTCAGCTCCACCGGGCTGACGGCGTTGGCGTTCTCGGGTGCCGCCGTGCAGGCGTCCGCCGTGGGCAGGACGCGGCTGGGACAGAAGGCCGCCATGTAGCAGATGTGGTGAAGCAGATGCGGGACGGCATCGCCGACACGGCTGACCGACACGCCACCCAGGCTGTGCCCGACCAGCACCACCGGGCCGTTCCGTGCGGCCTGCCGCACGATGCCCGTGACGCGCGCCTCGTAGTCGTCCAGCCCGAGACCCTTCAGCGGGGAGGGCTCGACCGCCATCGCCGTGAGGTCCTGCCGCTGGTACGACTCCGCCACGAAAGCCTCCGCGCCGTGCCGCGGCTGGTCCACCATGACGACGCGGTGGCCGCGCAGCGCCAGTTCCCGCGCGATCGGCATCCAGAACGCGCCGGCGCTGTGGGTGCCGTGCACCAGCACGTACGTCACGGGCCCGTGACGCGGGGCGGCCGCGGCCGGCGAGGCGCCGAGTCCGGTGGCCAGCGCCACGCCCCCCACCGCGAGTCCCAGCCCACGCAGCGCCGTCCGCCGGGTGGCACCTTCTCGTTCTCCGTTCGTGTCATTCCTCATGAACACAACGCTATGAACGGCCCGTTCGGCCCACCAGCGGTCCAGCACCCCTACAGGGGTGGACCCAGAACCACCATGGCCCAGGACACGCCTCCGCCCCGGTCGGCGGGCGAGCCGGACCGGGGCGGAGGAGGGAGACGACGGGCCCGAGGGCCCGGGGGCGTCAGCTCAGGGAGGCCAGGGCCTCGTTCCAGGTGGCCGACGGGCGCATGACCGCGGCGGCCTTCGCCGGGTCGGGCTGGTAGTAGCCGCCGATCTCGGCCGGCTTGCCCTGGACGGCGTTCAGCTCCTCGACGATCGTCGCCTCGGCGGCGGCCAGCGTCTCGGCGAGCGGGGCGAAGGCCTTGGCCAGCTCAGCGTCGTCGGTCTGCTGGGCCAGCTCCTGCGCCCAGTACAGGGACAGGTAGAAGTGGCTGCCGCGGTTGTCGATGCCGCCGACGCGACGGGTCGGGGACTTGTCCTCGTTGAGGAAGGTCGCCGTGGCGCGGTCGAGGGCGTCGGCGAGGACCTTGGCGCGGGCGTTGCCGGTGGCCGCGGCGAACTGCTCCAGCGACGGCACCAGGGCGAAGAACTCGCCGAGGGAGTCCCAGCGCAGGTAGTTCTCCTTGACCAGCTGCTGCACGTGCTTCGGGGCGGAGCCGCCGGCACCCGTCTCGAAGAGGCCGCCGCCCGCCATCAGCGGGACGACCGACAGCATCTTGGCGCTGGTGCCCAGCTCCAGGATCGGGAACAGGTCCGTCAGGTAGTCGCGCAGCACGTTGCCGGTGACGGAGATGGTGTTCTCGCCGCGGCGGATGCGCTCCACGGACAGCTTCGTCGCCTCCACCGGGGACAGGACGCGGATGTCCAGGCCCTCGGTGTCGTGCTCCGGGAGGTACTGCTTCACCTTGGCGATCAGGTTGGCGTCGTGCGCGCGGCCCTCGTCCAGCCAGAACACGGCCGGGTCGCCGGTGGCGCGGGCGCGGGTGACGGCCAGCTTGACCCAGTCGCGGATCGGGTCGTCCTTGGTCTGGCAGGCGCGGAAGATGTCACCGGCGGACACGGCCTGCTCGATGACGGCGTCGCCGCCGGCGTCGACCAGGCGGACCGTACCCGTGGTGGGGATCTCGAACGTCTTGTCGTGGCTGCCGTACTCCTCGGCCTTCTGCGCCATCAGGCCGACGTTCGGCACCGAGCCCATGGTGGCGGGGTCGAACGCGCCGTGGGCTCGGCAGTCGTCGATGACGGCCTGGTAGACGCCCGCGTAGGAGGAGTCCGGGATGACGGCGAGGGTGTCGTGCTCCTGGCCGTCCGCGCCCCACATGTGACCGGAGGTGCGGATCATCGCCGGCATGGACGCGTCGACGATGACGTCGGACGGCACGTGCAGGTTGGTGATGCCCTTGTCGGAGTCGACCATGGCCAGCGCCGGGCCCTCGGCCAGCTCGGCGTCGAAGGACGCCTTGATCTCGTCGCCGTTCGGCAGGGCCTCGAGGCCCTTGTAGATGCCGCCCAGACCGTCGTTCGGGGTCAGGCCGGCCGAGGCGAACGTCTCGGCATACTCCGCGAAGGTCTTCGGGAAGAAGGCGCGCACCACGTGACCGAAGATGATCGGGTCGGAGACCTTCATCATCGTGGCCTTCAGGTGCACGGAGAACAGCACGCCGTCCGCCTTGGCGCGGGCGACCTGCGCGGTGAGGAACTCGCGCAGCGCGCCGACGCGCAGCACGGAGGCGTCGACGACCTCGTCCTTCTTCACCGGCACGGACTCGCGCAGCACGGTCGTGGTGCCGTCGTCGCCGACCAGCTCGATCCGCAGCGCGCCGTCCTCGGCGATCACCACGGACTTCTCGGTGGAGCGGAAGTCGTCGACGCCCATGGTCGCCACGTTCGTCTTCGACTCGCCGGTCCAGGCGCCCATGCGGTGCGGGTGGGTCTTGGCGTAGTTCTTCACCGAGGCGGGCGCGCGGCGGTCGGAGTTGCCCTCGCGCAACACCGGGTTGACGGCAGAGCCCTTGACCTTGTCGTAGCGGGCGCGGATCTCCCGCTCCTCGTCGGTCTTCGGGTCGTCCGGGTAGTCCGGCAGCGCGTAGCCCTGACCCTGCAGCTCGGCGACGGCCGCCTTCAGCTGCGGGATGGACGCCGAGATGTTCGGCAGCTTGATGATGTTCGCGGCCGGCGTCTTGGCCAGCTCACCGAGTTCCGCGAGGGCGTCCGGGATGCGCTGGTCCTCGGTCAGGTACTCCGGGAACACGGCGATGATCCGGCCCGCCAGCGAGATGTCGCGGGTCTCGACGGCGACACCCGCCTGCGAGGCGTACGCCCGGACCACCGGCAGGAACGAATACGTCGCCAGGGCCGGGGCCTCGTCAGTGTGTGTGTAGATGATGGTCGAGTCAGTCACCGGGTGCTCCGCTCCACGTCTGCAACATTGCTCGACATCAAGATATCTCGTGAGCGGCGCCGCATCGACAGGGGTCCGCGCCCCGCGTCGCCGCCCGGGTGCTTTCGGCCCCACAGCGGTCAGCCCCGGCGGCCGTGCCCGAGTCCGCCCGCGCCGGTGACCTCCCGCTCGATCCAGCGGCAGATCACGTCCACGGCGTACACCAGCTCCGCCCGGGTCAGCTCGCGCCCCTTCGGGATGCCGTGCCGGCGCTGCAGGCAGCCGCGGCAGCAGGTCGCGGTGGCGTGCTGGGCGACGAACACCGGGTGCCCGCGGTACGGCGTCTGCCTGCCGTCCTTGCGCGGCTCGGCCGGAGCCAGCCGCACGGCGAGCAGGTCGTACGCGTGCCACCGCAGCGTCGCCGCCCCCTTCAGCCGGGCGGTGGCCAGGTCCCGGCCGCGCAGGTGGAACCGCGCCCGGAACGGCTCCCGCGCGATCGTGTCGAGACGCTCGTCGAGGGAGCCGGGGGAGACGGGGCCGGGGGAGTCCGGCGAACCCGAGGAACCGGTCATGTCACTTCGAGCATACGGTCGAGCGCGGACCGGCTCCCCGCCGCCGCCCCGCCCTCGGCCGCCCGCTACTCGCCCCCGGTGTAGCCCGCCCCCGCGTCCTCCCCGCTGCGCTGCTGCGGTATCAGTACCGCGCCCTGCTGGAGGGCGACCGTCCTGGTCGGGGCCGGGATGGTGATGCCCTCCGCGTGGTAGCGGCGGTGGAGACGTTTGATGAACTCGTGCTTGATGCGGTACTGGTCGCTGAACTCGCCGATCCCGAGGATCACGGAGAAACCGATGCGGGAGTCGCCGAAGGTGTGGAAGCGGATGGCGGGCTCATGGTCCGGGACGGCGCCGGTGATGTCGGTCATGACCTCGGTGACCACCTGAGCCGTCACGCGCTCCACGTGCTCCAGGTCGGAGTCGTATCCCACGCCCGCCTGCACCACGATCGTCAGCCGCTGCTCGGGGCGGGAGTAGTTGGTCATGTTGGTCTTCGCCAGTTGCCCGTTGGGGATGACCACCAGGTTGTTGGACAGCTGCCGTACCGTCGTCTGGCGCCAGTTGATGTCGACGACGTAGCCCTCCTCGCCGCTGCTGAGCCGGATGTAGTCGCCCGGCTGCACGGTCTTGGAGGCGAGGATGTGCACGCCCGCGAAGAGGTTCGCCAGGGTGTCCTGCAGCGCCAGCGCGACGGCCAGACCGCCGACACCCAGGGCGGTGAGCAGCGGCGCTATCGAGATGCCGAGCGTCTGGAGCATCACCAGGAAACCGATCGCGAGGACCAGCACGCGGGTGATGTTGACGAAGATGGTGGCCGAACCCGCCACACCCGACCGGGACATGGTGACCGTGCGGACCAGGCCGGAGATCACCCGGGCCGCGGCCAGGGTCACCACGAGGATGAGCAGCACCTGGAGGGTCTGGTTCACCTGGTGCTGCACCGTACGGGTCAGCGGCAGGACCGCGGCGGCAGAGGCCGCGCCGCCCGCGACCGACGCCCACGGCAGGACCGTGCGCAGGGCGTCCACGATGACGTCGTCGCCGCTCCACCGCGTCCGCTCGGCGTGACCGGCGAGCCAGCGCAGCACCGCGCGGGCGACGAACGCCAGCAACAGGCCCGCCGCCAGGGCGATTCCGGCGAGGACGAAGTCGTCCAGGGTCGGTGCGCGGTTCACCGGGCGCCTCCCGGGCGCGAGGCCGCACTGCGGGGCCGGAAGCGAAGTCTCGTCACGTGGGTCACCTGTCCGGGGTTCGGGAAGCGTTCGCGCCGGTCACCCGGACTGCGGTGATCGGCGCGGACGCTCATCCTGCCTCATCCGGCAGGGTCGTTCGCACCCGGCCCGTGCGGTCGGCGCCGGTCAGAAGTCCGTCGTGGACCCGTGCCGTCCGGCGCCCGCGGCGAACCTGGCCGCCCCCTTCAGGCTCTCCGCCAACACCGCCTTTCCGTGGTCCAGTTCACGCCGTACGGCCGTCTCCTCGTCCAGGCCCTCCTGGTCCAGCACCGAGGCGCGGTCGCTGCGCAGGCAGGCCTGCGGGAAGCGGGCCAGTGACGCCGCGAGCTCTTCCGCCTCCTGCCGGGAACGGCCCGGGGGCACGAGCCGGTTGGCCAGACCGATGTCGTACGCCTCACGCGCCGGCACCGGACGCCCGGTCAGGATCATGTCCATGGCCCGGCCGGTGCCGATCAGCCGGGGCAGCCGTACCGTGCCGCCGTCGATGAGCGGCACCCCCCAGCGGCGGCAGAACACCCCGAACACCGCGTCCTCCTCGGCGACCCGCAGATCGCACCACAGGGCCAGCTCCAGGCCGCCCGCGACCGCGTGCCCGGCGACGGCGGCGATCACCGGTTTGGACAGCCGCATCCGGGTCGGCCCCATCGGCCCGTCGCCCTCCGCGGCCACCCGGTTGCCCCGCCCGGTGCCGATCGCCTTCAGGTCCGCGCCCGCGCAGAACGTGCCGCCCTCGCCCCACAGCACGGCCACCCGGGCGTCGTCGTCGGCCTCGAACTTTCGGAAGGCGGCGGCCAGTTCGGCGGCCGTCGGACCGTCGACCGCGTTGCGGGCCTCGGGCCGCGACAGGATGACGGTGGTGACATGGTCCCCGCGTTCGGTACGCACCGGCACGACGGCTGACTCCTTCCTCGGGCGGCGGCCGGGCACACCGGGCCGCCTCGGCTGGGAGGATCACTCTGCCCCAGCGGCCCACCACCCGCACCGGCACCCCCGGCACACGGCCGGCCCCCGGCACCGGACGACAATCCCCTCGGCCCAGGTGAAACCCCTGCGAAGCTTGACCCGGACGGCGTCCCGCGTCCTACCGTCTCCCCATGAGCATGGAGACCACCGCCTGGACGCAGCTGCACAGCGTGATGACCGCGCAGGCGGAACGCCGCCCCTTCGCCCGCGCGACGCTACGCCGCATCGCCGCCTTCGCCCGCCCGCACCGCGCGGGCATCGCCCGTTTCGTGCTGCTCGGGGTGCTCACCGCACTGCTCGCCGTGGCCACCCCCGTGCTGGCCGGCCGCGTCGTCGACACGATCGTGGCGGGCCACGACTCCGGCCGGGTCGTCCGCCTCGCCCTGCTGATCGCGCTCGTCGCCCTCGCCGAGGCGGCGCTCGGCATCCTCGGGCGGCGGCTGTCGTCGACGCTCGGGGAGGGACTCATCCTCGACCTCAGAACGGCTGTGTTCGATCATGTGCAGCGCATGCCGGTCGCATTCTTCACACGTACCCGTACGGGAGCGCTCGTCAGCCGTCTCAACAACGACGTCATCGGCGCCCAGCGGGCCTTCGCCAACACCCTGTCCGGCGTGGTCACCAACCTGGTGACCCTGCTGCTCACCCTCGCCGTCATGCTCACCCTGTCCTGGCAGATCACCCTGCTCGCCCTGGTCCTGCTGCCGGTGTTCGTGCTGCCCGCCCGCCGCATGGGCAGCCGGATGGCCCGCATGCAGCGGGAGGCCGCCGCTCTGAACGCGGCCATGGGCACCCGCATGACCGAGCGCTTCTCCGCGCCCGGCGCCACCCTGGTCAAGCTGTTCGGGCGGCCGGAGGAGGAGTCGGTGGAGTTCGCCGCCCGCGCCCGCCTGGTGCGCGACATCGGCGTGCGTACGGCGACCGCGCAGTCGGTGTTCATCACCGCGCTCACCCTCGTCTCCGCGCTCGCCCTGGCGCTCGTCTACGGCCTCGGCGGCTGGTTCGCGATCCGCGGCACCCTGCAGGCCGGCGCGATCGTCTCCCTCGCCCTGCTGCTGACCCGGCTCTACGCGCCGCTGACCGCGCTCGCCGGCGCCCGCGTGGAGGTGATGAGCGCACTGGTCAGCTTCGAGCGGGTCTTCGAGGTGCTCGACCTGAAGCCGCTCATCGAGGAGAAGCCGAACGCCGTCGAGGTGCCCGAGGGACCGGTCGCCGTCGAGTTCGACGACGTCCGGTTCGCCTACCCGGCCGCGGACCAGGTCTCCCTCGCCTCCCTTGAGGAGGTCGCCGCCCTGGACACGCGCGGCGGCGCCGCGGTGCTGCACGGCATCACCTTCCGCGCCGAACCCGGGCAGACGGTCGCCCTGGTCGGCTCGTCCGGCGCCGGCAAGTCCACGATCGCGAGCCTGCTCCCGCGCCTGTACGACGTCGACGGCGGCGCCGTCCGCGTCGGTGGCGTCGACGTACGGGACCTGAGCGCGGCCTCGCTGCGCGCCACCCTCGGCATGGTCACCCAGGACGGCCACCTCTTCCACGACTCCGTCCGCGCCAACCTGCTCCTGGCCTGCCCCGACGCCACCGACGGGGAGTTGTGGGACGCGCTCGGCCGGGCCCGTCTCGACGAGGTCGTACGCTCCCTGCCCGACGGCCTGGACACGGTCGTGGGCGAACGCGGCTACCGCCTCTCCGGCGGCGAACGCCAGCGGATGACCATCGCCCGGCTGCTGCTGGCCCGCCAGCGCGTGGTCATCCTCGACGAGGCCACCGCGCACCTCGACAACACCTCCGAGGCGGCCGTCCAGGAGGCCCTCACCGAGGCTCTGGCGGGCCGTACCGCGGTGGTGATCGCCCACCGGCTGTCCACCGTCCGGACCGCCGACCAGATCCTCGTCGTCGAGGCCGGCCGGATCGTGGAGCGCGGCAACCACGACGAACTCCTCGCGGCCGACGGGCGCTACGCCGAACTGCACCGCACCCAGTTCGCCAAGCGCCAGGAGCCGGACGCCGGGGTGCCGGTCGGCTGAGGCCCGGCGCGGGGCGCGCAGGGGCAGTTGACGTCCGACCTCTTGACGCCGTTGGTGCAGACCTTTAGCTTCACGCCTTAAATAAAGCCGTCTCGAATGAAGTTGTGCGCGCTGCCCCGCCCCGTCCCCACCCCGCGCGAAAGGCCCCCCGTGCTGCCCCACACCCCCCACCGCAGACCGGTCACGGCCGCCGCCGTGGTCGCCCTGACCGCCGCGGCCCTGCTCACCGGCGCTCCCGCCCACGCCGCCGCCGCTTCCCCTTCCACCGCGGCCACCCGCGCGGCGGCCGCGCTGCCCACCGGCTTCGCCACGCTGCTGAACGCCGCGAGCGGCAAATGCCTGGACGCCCGCTCGGCCGGCACCGCCAACGGCACCGTCGTCCAGCAGTACACGTGCAACGGCACCGGCGCCCAGCAGTGGAGCCTCACCGACGCCGGCGACGGATACGTCCGCATCAACGCCCGCAACGACACCGGCCAGGTCGTGGACGTCGCCGACGTCTCCACCGCCGACAGCGCGCCCGTGCACCTGTGGGGGTACGGCGGCGGGGCCAACCAGCAGTGGCGGCCCGTCGACGACGGCGGCGGCGCCTACCACTTCGTCAACCGCAACAGCGGCAAGTGCCTGGACGACCCCGGCGCCTCGACCGCGAACAGCGTCCAGCTCCAGCAGTACACGTGCAACGGCACCGACTCCCAGCGCTTGCAGGTGGTCCCCGTGGACCGGTCCGCGAACGACCCCGACCTCGGCCAGAACGTCGTCGTCTTCGACCCCTCCATGTCCGCCTCCGCGATCCAGGGCAAGCTCGACGCGATCTTCATGCAGCAGGAGACCAACCAGTTCGGCTCCCAGCGCTACGCCGTCCTGTTCAAGCCCGGCGCCTACGACGCGGACGTCAACGTCGGCTTCTACACCCAGGTCCTGGGCCTCGGTCTGACCCCCGACGCCGTCAGCATCGACGGCGCCGTGCACGCGGAGGCCGACTGGTTCCAGGGCAACGCCACCCAGAACTTCTGGCGCGGCGCCGAGAACCTGTCCGTCGACCCCACCGGGGGCGCCGACCGCTGGGCGGTCTCGCAGGCCGCGCCGTACCGGCGGATGCACCTGCGCGGCGACCTCGCCCTGGACGACGGCGGCTGGTCCTCCGGCGGCTATCTCGCCGACAGCAGGATCGACGGCACGGTGAACTCCGGCAGCCAGCAGCAGTGGCTGACCCGCAACTCCCGCCTCGGCGGCTGGACGGGCTCCAACTGGAACATGGTCTTCACCGGCAGCCAGGGCGTTCCCGCCACCAGCTTCCCCAAGCCGCCGTACACCACGGTCGCCAAGAGCCCGGTCAGCCGGGAGAAGCCGTTCCTGTACGTCGACGGCTCCGGCGCCTACCAGGTGTTCGTGCCGGCCGTGCGCACCGACTCGACGGCCACCAGCTGGGCGGACGGCCACCCGGCCGGCACCTCGCTCCCGCTGAGCGCGTTCTACGTCGTCAAGCCCGGCGCCACCGCAGCCGGCATCAACGCCGCCCTCGCCGACGGCAAGAACCTCCTCGTCACCCCCGGCGTCTACCACCTCGACCAGACCCTGAAGGTGACCCGCCCCGACACCGTCGTCCTCGGTCTCGGGCTCGCCACCTTCGTGCCGGACCACGGCGTCACCGCGATGACCGTCGCCGACGTGGACGGCGTCAAGATCGCCGGGCTCCTCTTCGACGCCGGCACGACCAGCTCGAAGACCCTCGTCGAGGTCGGGCCGGCCGGCTCCGGCGCCTCCCACGCGGCCGACCCGACCTCCCTGCACGACGTGTACTTCCGCGTCGGCGGCGCCGGCGTCGGCAAGGCGGCCACCGGCCTCGTCGTCAACAGCGACGACGTCATCGGCGACCACATGTGGATCTGGCGCGCCGACCACGGCAGCGGCGTCGGCTGGACCAGCAACACCGCCGACACCGGGCTCGTCGTCAACGGCGCCGACGTCACGATGTACGGGCTGTTCGTGGAGCATTTCCAGAAGTACCAGGTGCAGTGGAACGGCGACGGCGGCCGCACCTACTTCTTCCAGAACGAGATGCCGTACGACCCGCCGAACCAGTCCGCCTGGAGCCACGGCTCCACCCGTGGCTACGCCGCCTACAAGGTCGCCGACTCCGTCACCTCCCACCAGGCGTACGGCCTCGGCAGCTACTGCTACTTCAGCTCGAACCCCGGCGTCGTCGCCGACCGGGCCATCGAGGCGCCCGACACGCCCGGCGTGCGCTTCACCAGCATGGTGACCGTCTCCCTCGGCGGCACCGGCACCATCAGCCACGTCGTCAACGGCACCGGAGGACCCTCGAACGCGGCGGGCAACGTGGCCGACCTCGTCCGCTATCCCTGACCCTCCCCGACCCACCTGTTCCGCAGGGGACGTGTGAGCCGTCGCCGCCTGGATACGCGGTCTGCACGGCACCACGGCCCCCACGGCCCCTGCGGAAGGTCATCCCCGCCATGACCAGCGAAAACCAGACCGGGCCCAGCGGAAACCAGCCCGGCCGACAGTCCGAGGTCACCCTGCGGGTGAACGGGAAACCGCACACCCTGCTCCTCGACCACCGGCGCGTCCTGCTCGACGTACTGCGCGACGATCTCGATCTCACCGGCTCCAAGAAGGGCTGCGACCACGGCCAGTGCGGCGCCTGCACCGTCCTGGTCGACGGCCGCCGCGTCGACAGCTGCCTGCTCCTCGCCGTCACCCTCGACGGCGAGGAGATCACCACCGTCGAGGGCCTCAGCGGCGACGGCGAGGAGCCGCACGCCCTCCAGCAGGCGTTCCTCGACCGCGACGCCCTCCAGTGCGGCTACTGCACCCCCGGCCAGATCTGCTCCGCCGTCGGCATGCTCGCCGAGGCCCGCGCCGGACACCCCTCGCAGGTCACCGACCCCGCCACCCCCTCCGGCGGGCCCATGCCGCTGGACCGGCCCGAGATCCGCGAACGGATGAGCGGCAACCTGTGCCGCTGCGGCGCCTATCCGCGCATCGTCGACGCAGTGGAGGACGTGATCCGGTGAAAGCGTTCGACTACCTCAGGCCCACCACCGTCGAGGAGGCCACCGAGGCCTTCGCCGCCCACCCCGGCGCCCGCTACCTCGCGGGCGGCACCAACCTGGTCGACCTGATGAAACTCGGCGTCGAACAGCCGGCCGTCCTCATCGACGTCGGCCGGCTCCCGCTGGACACCGTCGAGGAGACGGCCGACGGCTCCCTGCGCGTCGGCGCCACCGTCCGCAACAGCGACCTCGCCGCCCACCCGCTCGTCCGCGACCGCTACCCGGTGCTGTCCCAGGCCCTCCTCGCGGGCGCCTCCGGACAGCTGCGCAACGCGGCCACCACCGGCGGGAACCTGCTCCAGCGCACCCGCTGCCCCTACTTCCAGGACCTGGACAAGCCCTGCAACAAACGCGAACCGGGCAGCGGCTGCGGCGCCCGCGACGGCGTCCACCGCGACCACGCCGTCCTCGGCCACTCCCCGCAGTGCATCGCCACCCACCCCTCCGACATGGCCGTGGCCCTCGCCGCCCTCGGCGCCGACGTCGAGCTGTACGGCCCCGACGGCGCCCGGAGCGTCCCGGTGGCCGACTTCCACCGGCTGCCCGGCGACCACCCGGAACGGGACACCGAGATCCGCCCCGGCGAAATCATCACCGGCGTGCTGCTCCCGGCCGCCTGCGCCGGGCTGCCGTCCGCCTACCGCAAGGCCCGTGACCGGGCGTCGTACGCCTTCGCCCTCGCCTCCGTCGCCGTCGTCCTCGGCGTCGAGGACGGCGTCGTCGACCACGCCGGGATCGCCTTCGGCGGCCTCGCCCACCGGCCCTGGCGGGCCCGCCACGCCGAGCAGGCGCTGCTCGGCGCCGCCGCCACCCCGCCCGCCTTCGAGGGGGCCGTCGCCCTCGAACTCGCCCACGCCGAACCCCTGCGGGACAACGCCTACAAGGTGCCCCTCGCCCGCAACCTCGCCCTGGACGTCCTGAAGCGCCTGGCCCCGGCGCCGGCGACGGTCTGACCAAGCCACGCCCGAGGAGGACCCCCATGCAGGACCCCACGGACCGCACCGGCACCACCCCGGACGCCGCGGGCCGCCGCACCGGCACCGCCCAGGACGGCGCCGGGCCCGCCCTCGGCGCCCCCGTCGAGCGCCGCGAAGGGCGGCAGAAGGTCACCGGCACCGCCCGCTACGCCGCCGAGTACGCGCTGCCCGGCCGCGCCCACGCCTGGCCCGTGCCCGCCGCCGTGGCCCGCGGCCGGGTCACCGCCGTCGACACCACCGAGGCCCTCGCCCTGCCCGGCGTCCTCGCCGTCCTCACCCACGCCGACGTCCCGCGCCTCGCCGAACCGGAGGACGCCACCCTCGCCGTCCTGCAGAAGCCGGACGTGCCGCACCGCGGCTGGTGCGTCGCCCTCGCCGTCGCCGACACCCTGGAAGCCGCCCGCGCCGCCGCCCACGCCGTCCGGGTCACGTACGAGGCCGAACCCGCCGACCTGCGTCTCACCCCCGAACACCCCGACGCCTACGAACCGGAGATCGTCAACGGCGGCTACCCGTGCCGCGTCGAACACGGCGACCCCGAGGGCGCCTACACCGCCTCGGACGTCCGCGTCGACGTCGCCTACCACGTCACGCCCCTGCACAACCACCCGATGGAACCGCACACCACCACCGCCCACTGGGACGGCGACCGGCTCACCCTGTACACCTCCACCCAGGACGGCACCGGCGTCCGAGCTGTGCTCGCCGGACTCTTCGAGCTGCCCCGGGACCACGTCCTGGTCGTCGGCGAACACGTCGGCGGCGGCTTCGGCTCCAAGGGCACCCCGCGCCCCGACACCGTCCTCGCCGCGCTGGCCGCCCGCCACACCGGTCGGCCCGTCACACTGGCCTGGCCGCGCCGCCTCATGCCCACCACCGTCGGCCACCGCGCCCCCACCCTGCACCGGCTGCGGCTCGGCGCGCGCCCCGACGGCACGCTCACCGCGCTGCTGCACGAGGTCACCACCCAGACCTCCCGGGTCAAGGAGTTCGTGGAACAGGCTGCCGTACCCTCCCGCGTCATGTACGCGGCGCCGCACCTGCTCAGCACCCACCGCGTGGTCGCGCTGGACGTGCCCAGCCCGTCCTGGATGCGCGCGCCCGGCGAGACACCGGGCATGTACGTCCTGGAGTCCGCCGTCGACGAACTCGCCGACGCGCTCGGCATGGACCCGGTCGAACTGCGCGTCCGCAACGAACCGGAGCACGAACCCGTGAGCGGCAAGCCGTTCAGCAGCCGGCACCTCGTGGCGTGCCTGCGCGAGGGCGCCCGCCGCTTCGGCTGGGCGGACCGCGACCCGCGCCCCCGCTCCCGCACCGAGGGCCCGCTGCTCGTCGGCACCGGCGTGGCAGCGGCCACCTACCCCGTCTACGCCTGGCCGTCCTCCGCGTCCGCGCACGCGCTGCCCGACGGCACCTTCACCGTCCGGGTCGACGCGGCCGACATCGGCACCGGCGCCCGTACCGTCCTCGCCCAGATCGCCGCCGACGCCCTCGGCGTGCCCGTGGACCGGGTGCGCACCGAGATCGGCCGCAGCGACCTGCCCCCGGCCCCGGTCGCCGGCGGCTCCGCGGGCACCGCCTCCTGGGGCTGGGCCGTGCACCGGGCCTGCGCCGAACTGTCCAGCCGGCTCGCCGTGCACACCGGCCCGCTGCCCGACGGCGGCCTCGACGCACACGACAACACCCGCGGCCTCGCCGACGCCGACAGCCCCTACGCCCGGCACGCGTTCGGCGCCCACTTCGCCGAGGTCACCGTCGACACCGTGACCGGCGAGACCCGGGTACGGCGGCTGCTCGGGATCTTCACCGCCGGGCACATCCTCAACGCCCGCACCGCACGCTCCCAGTTCACCGGCGGCATGACCATGGGCCTCGGCATGGCCCTGACCGAGGGCAGCACCCTGGACCCCGCGTTCGGCGACTTCACCGAGGCCGACCTCGCCGCCTACCACGTGCCCGCGCACGCCGACGTCCCCGACATCGAGGCCGACTGGATCGACGAGGACGACCCCCACCTCAACCCCATGGGCAGCAAGGGCATCGGCGAGATCGGCATCGTCGGCACCGCCGCCGCCATCGGCAACGCAGTCCACCACGCCACCGGCGTCCGGCTGCGCGAACTCCCGCTCACCCCCGACCGGGTGCTGACCGGCCTGCTGGCGGCCTGAACCACCGTCAGCGGACGGCATCCACCGTTTCCGCGCCGACCGTCACCCGCTCCCCGGGCGCGCACCGCAGCAGTCGGGCCCCGTGCCCCCGGCGCCGCGCCTCGGCCAGGAAGTCCCCCACCGGGGAGCGGAACACCGTGTAGTCGTCGTAGTGCACCGGCATCGCCCGCCGGGGGCGCAGCAGGTCGAGCAGGTCGGCGCCCTGCGCCGCGTCCATGGTGACGAGGAGACCGCCCGGCAGGGTCGTGCCGCCCAGGTGCAGGACGGCGAGGTGGATGTCGGGGTACCGTGCGGCGATCTCCGCCAGGCCGTCGTACATCAGCGTGTCGCCGGAGACATAGAGGACCAGCCGCACCTCTCCGGCGCGGTCGCCGAACTCCAGCATGCTTCCCATCACCGGCGGCAGCAGCGCACGCGCCGGATGGGGTGCGTGCCGGCCGGGCAGGCAGGTGACGCGGACCGCGGAGTCCCCGTGCCGCAGGGTGTGGCTCTGCCAGGTGCGCAGACCGGTGGCGTGCCGGAACCCGTACAGGCCCTTCAGCAGGCGTGCGGCGTGGTCAGGAACGGCAGGCCGTGGTCCAGGCCGCGCCTGGCCACCCGGTCGAAGTGGTCGCCGTGCAGATGGGAGAGGACCACGCCGTCGAGGTCGGCGTGCGGCAGCTCCGTCACGGCCAGGGCCGGTTCGGTACGGCGCCGGGACACCAGCCCGTAACCGAGGTGGGCGAACTGCCCGCGGTGCAGGAAGTTCGGATCGGTCAGCAGGGTCAGCCGCCCGTAACGGATCAGCACGGTGGCGTTGCCGATGAACAGCAGCTCCACGGCGCCCTCGGGCGACGTGCGCCCCATGACGGGCTCCACGACGGACTCCATGGCGGGCTCCTTCCGAGCGACCGCGTCCGCGGGGCGGCTCCGTCCTTCCGTCCGGTCCCGGGCCACCGCCCCGTACCGGTGACGCGCGAGTACCCCGCCCCGGGGGAAGCGACTCCGCGCCGGCCCTCGGTCCGTACGGGGAGCGCTTTCCGACCGGCCCGCCCGCCGCTCCGCCGACGGCTACGCTGGTCCCGTCCCGAGAGGAGCGTTCCTTGTCCGACCAGATCTCCGCGCCCCGCCCCACCCTGGAAGCCGTGGCCGAACGCGCGGGCGTCTCGCGGGCGACCGCCTCCCGGGTCGTCAACGGGGGCAGCGGGGTGCGCCAGGTCCTGGTGGAGAAGGTCCGCCGCGCCGTGGAGGAACTCGGCTACGTCCCGAACCAGGCGGCCCGCACCCTGGTGACCCGCCGCACCGGAGCCGTCGCCGTCATCGTCGCGGAACCGGAGACCAAGGTCTTCACCAACCCCTTCTTCGGGCAACAGCTGCTCGGCATCAGCCGCGAGCTGACCGTCCACGACTCCCAGCCGGTGGTGCTGCTGGTGGAGAGCTCCGCCGACTACGACCGCGTCGGCCGCTACCTCGCCGGCGGCCACGTCGACGGGGCCCTGCTGTTCTCCCTGCACGCCGACGACCCGCTGCCCGCCATCACCCGCCGGATCGGCATCCCCACCGTCTTCGGAGGCCGTCCCGGCTGGCCCGGCGCCGACGGCGACGACAGCGTCCTCTACGTCGACTCGGACAACCGGGGCGGCGCCGCCGACGCCGTCCGCCACCTGCTCTCCCTCGGCCGCCGGCGGATCGCGACGATCACCGGCCCACTCGACCAGACGGCCTCCGTGGACCGGCTCGACGGCTACCGCGACGCCCTGCCGGACGCCGACCCGCGGCTCGTCGCCCACAGCGACTTCACCGGCGCGGGCGGCGCCCGGGCGATGACGGAACTCCTGGACCGGGCACCGGAACTGGACGCCGTCTTCGTCGCCTCCGACCTCATGGCCACCGGCGCGCTGCGGGCCCTGCGCGAACACGGCCGCCGCGTCCCCGAAGACGTGGCCGTCGTCGGCTTCGACGACATCGCCTCCGTCGTCGAACTGACGGACCCACCCCTGACGACGGTCCGCCAGGAGATCGAGGAAATGGGCCGCTTGATGGTGCGCCTGCTACTACGCGACCTCCACGCAAAGCACGCGCCCGACCAGCCCCCGTCCCCCCTGATCATCCCGACCCGCCTCATCCAGAGGGCCACAGCCTGACCACGCGGAATGCGGGGACGCGCCCCGAAGGGGCGCGGGGAACTGCGCGCCCAGCCACAACGCACCGGCAGCCGAAATGCGGCCCTACCCGCGGAGCGAACCGCGAAAGTCGACGACAGTCCTCAGCTTCCCGCTGGTAGCGGTCCGCGCAAACCCCTCCCTCGGCACCGCCTCGACGGCGAACTCCAGCAGCCCCTCCGCCTCGGCCGCCGCCAGTTCGGCGACCTCACCGGCGATGACGTCCCGCGCCGCCCGAAGGTCGCCGCCGGCGTACCCCTCGTCCAGCCGGACGGTCAGCCGCTCCCGCCCGGCGCCCGGCGCCACCAGCACCTGCACCTCGCCGTGGTACCCGAGCCGCTCCTCGGCCGCGCGCACGACGCTCCGGTAGTTGACGAAGTACGTCCCGACGCGCACCACATCGCCGTAGCGGCCGAGCAGTTCGATGCGCGGCACATGGCTGCCGCACCCGCAGGGCCCCGCCACGGCCCGGCCCAGGTCGCCGATCTCATAGCGTTCCAGCCGCTGCCCTGCGCGGGCCCGGGAGGTGAACACCAGCCGTCCCGGCTCGCCGTGCGGCACCGGACGGTCCTCGTGCGGATCGAGGATCTCCAGGGTGTGCAGATCGGTCAGCACATGGTGGACCGACCCCGCGGCCTCGGTGCACTGGTAGCCCAGCGGCCCCAGGTCGGTGCTGCCGTACGCGGCGGACCGGATCACCTCCACTCCGAACTCCTCGACCAGCACCCGCCGTTGCTCGCCGGTGAAGTGCTCGCCGCCGTAGAACACCTTGCGGATGCCGCCGTAGCCGCGCAGCCGGTCGCCCTCGGCGTGGAACAGCTGCCACAGGTAGGACGGCATGCCGAAGACGGTGTCGACGGCGTGGGTGACCAGCGCCTCGGCGACCACGGCGTGGTCGGGGCCCGCGGCCATCGGGACCTGGGTGGCGTTCAGCCGCTCCAGGATGGAGAAGAAGCTGATGAAACTGCCGTACATCCCGCCGCAGTAGAAGAGGTTGGCCGCCCGGTCGCGGGCCGGGTCGAATCCGGCGGTGAGGAGCCCGTCGGCGGCGGCGCGCATCTGGTTGTCGTAGTCGTCGCAGCTGAACACCGACAGGGCGGGCGCACCGCTGGAGCCCCCGCTGCGGAAGTACAGGTGGGCGTGGCGGGCCTCCAGCGTGGCGAGGGCACGCTGGACGCCCTCCTTGCCGAGCAGTGGCGCGACCGGCGCCGGGGGCAGCGCGGGCACGCCGATCAGGTCGTCCAGGCAGGCCACCGTACGGAAGCCCGGCTCGGCCGCGCGGACCGTGACCCGGCGGCTGTAGCGCTGCAACGCGTAGACGCCGTCGTGGGGTTCGCCCTCGTAGCCGTCGAGCATGGAGCCGACCGGGGTGACGCGGGTGACGCCGGCCGCGAACAGCGCGCGGGACAGCTCGGCCACGTCCGCCTGGCCGCCGCCCACGGCGGCCGTCTGCAGGTAGCGGCGCATCGGGCGCAGCGTCGCGGTGACCGCGTGCCGGGGGAGCGGCTTGACCCGGACGCTGCGGTGCAGCGGGGAGGCGTCCAGGGCCGGCCGGGTGTCGGCCAGGACCCGCCAGGAGCCGTCGTCGGCGGCGAACACCCGGGTGAGGCCCAGGTGTTGCTCCAGCCGGGCGAGCTGCTCGACGGTGGTGATCTCCGCCTGCTCGGCCGTGCCGGGCACCGGGGCGGGGTGGGCGCCGGACACCTTCGCCAGGCGCTCGGCGAATCGTGCCGCGAGTGTGAGGAGTTCACCGTCCGCACCGGCGTCATCGGTGTCGAGGTACACCACCTGAGGGCTGGAGCAGGCCTGTTGCTCGAAGCGGCACACGTCCTCGGCGAGCGCGTCGAGCACACGGTCGTCGGCCGCGGCCTCCCGGGTCAGATAGGCGAAGGAGATCCGGTGCCCCCACTCGACCACCCGGCAGCCAGGCGGCGCCAGTTCCGTCACGGCGGTCACCGCGTCCTCGCCGCCCCACACGGCGATCGCATCCGCCGCCCCACACAGCGCCTGGAGCCACTCGCGGCGCGCGGACGGGAAGCCGAGGACGACGATCCGTTCGGCGATCAGCCCGGCCGGGTCCGCCGCACCCAGCGCGGCGAGCAGTTCGGCGGCGAGCGCGCTGTCGTTCCGGCTGGTCTTCAGGACGTTGAGGTTCCCCGCCAGCAGGCCCTCCACCACGCTCAGCGGTGCCACGGCGGCCGCGTTGCCGGGGGCGATGTGCACCAGCAGTCCGACGGGGGCCCAGGCCTCGTACACCGTCTCCCGGGCGTCCGGCCGGGTCAGCCGCTCCGGACGCAGGCTCCCCAGCTCGCGGCGAAGCTTGCGCTCCAGGGCCTCGCGGGTGAGCGCGGCGGCCAGCTCGGCCAGGGTGACGGCGGCCTCATCGGCGGGCAGCAGCCCGGCCAGCCGGCCGTACAGGGCGGAGGCGGGGTCGGCCAGGTCACGGCCGACCGCGGCGCAGGCGCCGAGGACCACGTCGGTCGGCAGCGTCCTGCCGAGGACACGTCCGGCCAGCTCCGGCAGCCCGGCGAGCCGCCGGCCGGCCTCGGCGTCGTCGATGAACTCGCCCTGCCACAGGTGGGAGTTGGTCATGACATTCCCTTCATCAGTTCGGCGGCGGCGACCGCGCAGCTGCGGTTGCGGCTCACTCCGGCACGCCCGTGCACGGTGAAGAAGTCGGTGGACAGCGGGCAGGGACACTCCTCGCCCGGGTGCAGCGAGGCGAGGTCGCCCATCACCACGCTGTGCGCCGGCACGGACGTGATGTACGGGCTGACCAGGTGCAGGAAGCCGCGCTCCCCGTACGGCAGCGGGCGCAGCGTGCCCACGTCCCGGACCGCCGCCCGCGACCAGACGGGCACGTGCAGCCGGTGGTGCCCGCACTCGACGTACGGCACGCAGTGCTCGACGGAGCCGAAGGTGTCCCGGATCCGCTCGCCGGGGATGCCGAGCCGGTCGGCGACCTCGGCGTAGAACGTGTCCTTGCCGATCTGGCGGTCGGCGTGGCCCTTCCAGCCGCCGCCGAGGACCACCAGCGAGCCCTCGGGCAGGCTGAGCGGCGGCAGGCCCATGGCCCGCATCCGCTCCAGGGTGAAGTACAGGAAGGCGGGGAAGCCCAGGATGCGCACCGGCACGTCGTCGTCGGCGTACCGCTGGAGGGCCGAGATGCACCCGCGGACGTCGAACTCGTGGCCGCCGCCGGTGTGGCGCAGGGCGTGCGTGGTGTGCCGGGCAGGGGCGAAGTCGCACAGGTAGTTGTCGGTGAACGAGGTGCCGAGCTTCAGCGAGGGCGCCGGTTCGTAGCTGTAGAGCAGGTAGTTGACGGGCCGGTCGGGGGTGATCCAGCCGTAGTGGTCGAAGATCCGGGCCACCATGCGCTGGGCCGAGCGGATGGTCCACTCGTCGAAGAACATCTGGGACTTCTGGCCCGTGGTCCCCGAGGAGGTGAGGTGCAGGAACACCTCGTCGCGGGGCACGGAGAGCACCTCGTGCCGCTTGAAGAAGGCGGCCGGCACCAGGGGGGCGCGCACGTCCGCGCCGACCGTGGGCGCGGGGACCTCGGGCGGGTCCTGGAGCAGGGCGGCGAAGAAGGGGGAGCGAGCGGCGTGCCAGGCGTGCGCCTCGGCCATGGCGGCGGCGAACAGCGCGTCAGCGCCGTCGCCGGTCGCGTACGGCTCGGTCAGGTCGCACAGCCGCTGGACGTGGCCGAGCGCCGCCGGGTCGGGGACCTCGACGGGGGCGAGATGGGGGTTCATCGGGACACCTCGGGAAGGGGCAGATAGGTGGCGGTCCAGGCGCTCAGATAGGCGCCGAGGTACGGCTGGAGGAGCGGGCTGACGGCCGTCGTACGGAAGTCGATCTGACGGCTGGTGCGGGACAGCACCACGTAGTCGTGGAGCCGGTCGCCGATGCGGCGCATCGCCGGGTACACCGCGCTGGGTACGAACCCGGAGGCGAGGAACACCTCCAGGGCGGCGGTGTCGGCCAGCGGCAGCAGCGTCTCGGCGTAGTCCGCGCCGGCCCGGGTGACCGTCGTCATCAGCGCCTCCAGCGCGCCGCTGACCGCCGCCGGACGCGGGTGTACGGCGAGGAGCGCGCAGCTCCCGGCCACGGGATCGAGATCTGCGTACGCCTCGAAATCGCCGTCGGCGGCGACGAGCAGGGCGTTCGGCGTGTGCAGCGGGAAGAAGCGGTCCCCGGCGCCGGGGAAGCGCTCCAGGAAGCGGCGGCGTACGAAGGCGGGCGCGGCGATGAGTTCGATGGGCTCGGCGCCGGTGGCCGAGGGCGCGGGTCCCAAGTGGGCCGGGAGCCGGGCCGTGTCGCCGTAGTCGATGCCCGTCGTGGTGCGGGGACCGGGGCCGCTCGGGGTGCCGGTGCTCGTTCCCGTGTCTGTGCAGGTACCCGTGGACGCGGCGGTCAGCAGCGGCGACAGCCGTTCCGGTACGGCGGCCACGGGTTCCCGCCGCTCCAGCACGCCGTCGGCGTACCGGGCGAACAGGGCGAGCGTCTCGCAGCCGTCGACCTCGACCGCGTTGGGCAGCAGGCCCAGCGGCCGGAAGCCGTTGCGTACGACGACGTGCTGCGGGCCCTCGGTGACGACGCGGACGGTGGCGTAGACCGAGTCGAGCCGGCCGCCGGCGAAGGCCTCCTCGCAGACCGCGCCGGTCAGCCGGGACGCCAGCCCGCCGCCGCGCCGGCCGGGGTGCACGGCGAGCCCGACGAGTTTGCCGATGCGGCTGCCCGGTTCGGTCTGCACGACCGCCGAACCGGCCAGGGCGCCCTCGGCGGTGCGGGCGAGGAGCCAGTGCGCGGTGCCGTCGGTCATCAGCCGCCGCATCACCGCCGGATCGCTGCCCAGCGGCACCGGATAGCGGTGCCCGTACACCTCGAAGTACAACTGCCGCAGTTCCGCGATGTCCTGGACGCTCGCGGGGGAGAGGAACACGTCCGCGCTCACGCCGTCGCTCCCGAGGGTGCTGCCGTAAGCGCGGGCTGGTCGCGAACGGCGGCCCGGCCGCCCAGCCACCACAGGGCCAGCGCCACCGGCACCAGTCCTGCGCCCTGCACCAGACAGAGCGTGCGGGCCGACAACTGGTCGCCGAGCGCGCCGAAGAGGAGGGAGGAGACGGGGAACGTGGCACCCAGCAGCGCCTGCATGACCGCGAAGAAGCCCGGTTTGTCGGCGGCGGGCACCAGCCGCTGGAACAGCGCGACGAACCGGACGCCGATGACCCCGACGCACCAGCCGGTCACGGCGAGCGAACCGAGCGCCACCGCATGGCCGGTGACCAGTCCGGGCAGGCCCAGGGCCGCGCCCATCACCAGCAGGCAGACGCTCCCGACGGTGACCGGCCGTCCGGGCAGCCGGCCGCCGGTGAACGAGCCGACCAGTGTGCCCGCGCCGAGCGCAGCCTCCAGCGAGGCGACGGTCGAGCCGGTGGAGTGCAGGACGCCACGGGTGTAGAGCGGCATCACGACGTAGACGGCGGTGGTGAAGACGTTGGCGGCGGCGAAGCACATCAACACGCGCCGAATGAAAGGCAGTTCAGCCAGAATGCGACGCAACGGACGTCGTGCAGGGTCTGCCTGGGTCGGGTCCACTTGGGCCGGGTCGGCGTCGGCCGGGGCCTGGTCCGTCACTCCTGCCGCCCCGGTCGCGGCCGGGCACGTCACCGCGGCGCGCGGGAAGCGGGCCGAGACGACGAGCAGCGCGGCGAGCAGATACCCGGCCGCGCAGCCGGTGACGACACCGCTCAGTCCTCCGGCGTCGACCGCGAGGGGGCCGAGCAGCCCGCCGGCGAGACCGGCGACCGACTGGGTGGACAGCTCGAAGCCGGTGGCCGACTCGATGTCGGCGTCCTCGACCAGCTCCGGAACCGACGTCGTCAGACAGGGGTCGAACACCGCCTGGCAGGCGGCCAGCGCGAGCCCCACGCCGTAGGTGACGGCCATCGGCAGGGTCCCGGCGTACGTCCAGAGGGCCGCCGCCCCGGCCACCGCGCCCGCTCCGGCCGCCGCGCAGGCCAGCACCGCGCGGTGCGGGCGGCGTTCGACGATCCGGGCCACCACGGGCGCCATCGCGACCGCGGGCAGCGTGCTCAGCATGAGGAACAGGCCCGAGTCGAGCCCGCGGTGCGCGCCCCCGGCGAAGCCCACGAGCCACCAGACCGCGCCGACCTGGAACATCCGGCTCGCCGCCTGGGTGAGCAACTGCCCCGCCCAGACCCGTCCGAAGGACGGGTTGCGCAGCACCAGAGGCAGTCGCCTTGGACGGGAGGCCGGCGTCCCGCTCACGAGTGCGGCCGTTCGTCGACGACGCGGATGAGCTTGCCGGTACGGGAGTTGACCGAGAGGTCCTGGTGCCGCACCCATTCGACGGTGAGCGGGTTCACATGGCCGGCGGCCGTGGCGCTCGCGTACAGCGGCCGCTGGGCGAGCACCGCGGCCACCACGGCGTCCCCCAACGCGGCCCGGCCGGGGCCGGGTTCACCGGCCGCGAGCCGCAGGGTCAGGCCGTCCCGGCCGTAGAGCCGGCGCACGACGAGCTGCAGCCCGGTCACGTCACCGGCGGTGTCCACGGCGGTGACGATGTCGTGGACGTCCTGGGTGTAGAGGGAGACGGGGCCGACCCGGACGCCTTCCTCGGCGCGTCCGAGGATGCGGAAGACGCCCGCGTCCCGGTCCACCCACTCGGCCCGGTCGCCTGCCGGGTAGCGGATGACGGGCATGAGCCGCCGGCGGAGGTCGGTCACGACGAGCCGCCCCGGGACCCCGTCCTCCTCGACGGACCGGTCGGTGTCGTCGCAGAGTATCTCCACCACCGTGTGCGGCGTGAACGCGCGGTGCACCCGCGGGTCGCCACCGGGCACGGCCTCACCGAGCAGGCCCGCGTCCACGCTCGCGTAGCCGAGCGAACGTGCCTCGGCGTTCGGGAACGCGGCTTTCAGCAGCGGCAGTTGGTCGCCGAACAGGCACTCGCCGCCGAAGAACAGCAGCTCCACGTCCGGCAGTGTCCGGTCGGCGGAGGTCAGGCGCTCGGCGAGCGCGCACAGCGTGGTCGGGGTGCCGGCGACGACCTCGGCCCGGAACTCCTCCAGCGTCGCGGCGGTGGATTCCCAGGGTGCCGCACCGCCGATCGGCAGGCGCACATTGGCCACCGGTGACCGGTGCAGCGAGTCGAGGACGAAGCTGAAACTGGCGTACAGGTCACCGGCGTAGAACAGATCGGCCACGCGGTGGCCGGGACGCAGCCCCGCGGCGACGAGCCCGGCTCCGAACGCGGCGGTGAATTCACGCCATTCCGTGCGAGTGTAATACGAGAACTTCGGAGCCCCGGTGGTGCCGCCGCTGCGGAAGACGACGGCCTCGTGCAGCGGAGCGGTCAGAAGGGTGTTGTCACGCGGTGAATTGGCCCGCCAGAACTCCGTCTGCGGAACCAGCGGGAGGTCTGCCAGGTGCGTCACCTCCTCAGGTAGACGCGCGTAGAGCTGACGGTAGAAAGGCGAGTTGGCGCGTACGAAGCGTATGAGCTCCGTAAATGGTTGAACGGGCATCAATTCCTGCTCGAAGGCGTGGAGTGTCGGCGCGGGAATGGGCCGACGGGGGTGAGAGGCGGTTACACGGAAGCGCCCCGGGCGGGCGGGCTTCCGGACCAGAAGAATATCTCACCATTCGGGACGGAGTTGCGCCAACTCGGTGTGTCGGTAAGGCGCTTCGGCCCGGGATGGGCTGTAATGCCTTCGGGTTCCCCGGAAAGGAGAGACGGTGCTCACATTTGTGCCCTTGTATAAGCGTTACTTGAATAACCCTCAAGTGGCTTTTATGTGACGGAGGTCGGGAGGGCGGTTCGGCGGACCCTGTTGACGTGAGCACGCCCGCTGGCTACGTTGCGACCGTACTCGAGCCGATCCGGTACGGCTGCTCCACCCGCGCGATGGACAACGTTGTCATGCACAGCCTCCGTGCCCTGTCACGCCCGCTCGGAGACAACGTTGTCGGCAGTCCTCGCCGCCCCGTGTCGCAGCCGCAGCCGCGGCCCAGGCAACCCAGGCCCCTCGACGCACGAATGACCTCAGGAGGCGGATCGCGATGCCCCACCCCCTTCGCACGGCCCTGGGCGCCGCCGCCGGCGCCCTCCTGCTCGGCGCGTACGCGTCAGCCGCCCCGGCCGCCTGGGCGGCGCCCGAGAGACCGGCCCGGCTCGTCACCTCCCCGGCCGACCTGGTCAACCCCTTCCTCGGCACGTCCAACGACGCCAACGACTTCCCCGGCGCGGACGTGCCCTTCGGCATGGTGCAGTGGAGCCCGGACACCTCGTCGCGGCCGCCCGGCGGCGGCTACGAGTACAAGGACTCCTCGATCACCGGATTCAGCCTCACCCACCTCGCCGGGCCGGGCTGCGGCGCCGCCGGTGACGTTCCCGTGCTGCCGACGGTGGGCGGCGTGAACAACACGGCGACGGACTCCTTCTCGCATGCGAACGAGTCCGCCACGGCCGGCTCCTACAAGGTCGCCCTCGACAACAAGGTGACCACCGAACTCACCGCGACCACGCACAGCGGCATGGCCCGCTTCACCTTCCCCTCGACCACCCGGGCCAACCTGCTGTTCAAGCTGACGGGCAGCCAGAACGGCGGTTCCGGCACCCAGTTCGACGTCGTCTCCGACACGGAGGTCAGCGGCCGGGTCACCAGCGGGCGGTTCTGCGGCGCCGGCAACACCTACACCGTCTACTTCGACATGGTCTTCGACCGGCCCTTCGCCTCCAGCGGCACCACCCTCGCGGACGCGACGCCGCTGCGCCGGCCGGCCACCGACCTGGCCGGAAAGAACGCCGCCGACCAGCCGAACAAGCCCCGCCTGCACGGCTCGATGCCGAAACACGCGGCCGGCGCGGCGCCCAGTCACGCGTCCCGCACGGCGGCGGCCGACTCCGCCGCCGCGTCGAACGCCCACGTCACCTTCGACACGAGCGGCAACCCGGTCGTCCAGGCCAAGGTCGGCATCTCCTACGTCTCCGTGGCGAACGCGACGGCCAACCGCACCGCCGAGAACCCCGGCTGGAACTTCGCGGACGTCCGCGACGAGGCTCACGCGGCCTGGAACACCGCGCTCGGCAAGGTACGGATCGCCGGCGGCACGGCGGACCAGCAGACCCTGTTCTACACGTCGCTCTACCACTCGCTGCTGCACCCGAACGTCATCAGTGACACCAACGGCCAGTACTACGGCTTCGACGGCCGCACCCACACCGTGGACGCGGGCCACCACGCCGCCTACGCCAACTACTCCGGCTGGGACATCTACCGCTCCCAGGCCCAACTCGAAGCGCTCGTCAGCCCACAGGTCGCCTCCGACACCGCCCAGTCGATGACGGACGATTACACCCAGACCGGCATCTTCCCCAAGTGGTCCGAGTACAACGGCGAGTCCTACGTCATGGTCGGCGACCCGGCTGCTTCGATCGTCGCCGACTACTACGCCTTCGGCGCACGGGACTTCGACACCTCCAAGGCCCTGTCCGGCCTGCTGAAGCAGGCCAGCACCACCAACAACGACCGCCCCGGCCTCAACTACCTGGACAACCCGGGCTACATGCCGCACAACGGCAGCTACGGCTGCTGCAACTTCTACGGCCCGGTCGCCACGACCCTGGAGTACAACACCGCCGACTTCGCCCTCTCCGCCTTCGCCGGCGCACTCGGCGACACCGGCAGCCAACGCACGTACGCCCACCGGGCCCAGGACTGGCGCAACGTCCTCAACCCCGCTTCCGGCTTCGTCCAGCCCCGCAACGCCGACGGCAGCTGGACCGGCGGATTCGACCCCACCAGCGGCACCGACATGGTGGAGGCCGACGCCTGGATCTACACGGGCATGGTGCCGTTCGACGTGGCCGGGCTCGCCACCGCCAAGGGCGGCGACGACGCGATGGCCGACTACCTCGACACCGTGCTGCGCAGCTACACCGGCGACCGCGGCTACGCCTGGGTCGGCAACGAGCCCAGCATCGAACTTCCCTGGGAGTACGACTACATCGGCCGCCCCTACCAGACCCAGGCGGCCGTCCGCTCGATCCAGGACCACATCTGGTCGAACACCCCGGCCGGCCTCGCCGACGGCAACGACGACCTGGGCGCGATGAGTTCCTGGTACGTCTGGTCCGCCCTGGGCATGTACCCGATGACCCCCGGCACCGCCGACCTCGCCCTCGGCTCACCCCTCTTCCCGCAGGCGGTCATCACCCTCCCCTCCGGCAAGACACTGACGATCAACGGCGACGGCGCCGCCGACAACGCCCCCTACGTCCAGTCCGCCACGTTCGACGGCTCCGCCTGGAACAACGCCTACGCCCCCACCACCGCGATCACCTCCGGCGGCACCCTCGGCTTCACCCTCGGCACCAGCCCCGACACCACCTGGGCCACCGCGGCCTCCGCCGCCCCGCCCTCCTACCCCGGTGACACCTCCGCCCCGGCCAAACCCCGCATCGGCCCGGTCACGGCCGGCGTGAACTCCGCCCTGTGCGTCGACGACGCCGACTCCGCCACCGCCGACCACACCGCGATCCGCCTCTGGGGCTGCAACGGCACCTACGCCCAGGACTGGACGATCGCCGCCGACGGCACCCTGCGCACCCTCGGCAAGTGCCTCGACGTCTCCAACAGCGGCACCACCAACGGCACCCTCGTGCAGCTCTACACCTGCAACGGCACCGGCGCCCAGCAATGGACAGCCGCCTCCGACGGCTCCCTCCACAACCCCCACTCCGGCCTCTGCCTGGACGACCCCCAGTCCACCACCACGGAGGGAACCCGCCTCCAGCTCTACACCTGCAACGGCACAGCAGCCCAACACTGGACCTTGCCACCGGCCTGACACCGGCAATAGCGACGGGCTCGCTCACATCACCCCGGGTGACGTGAGCGAGCCCGTTCGCGCCGGCCGAGCTAGTCCTCCAGCCGGACCGGCATCAGCAGGGAGAAGGTTTTCTCGTCGTCGGGGCGGCGGATGGCGAGGGGGGCCGTGGGGGCGCCCAGTTCGAGGATCAGTTCGTCGCGGGACGCGGCGGTGAGGGCGTCCAGGAGGAAGTCGCGGTTCACGCCGATGGCGTCCTCGGTGTCGGCCGCGTCCGCCTGGACCGTGACGGTGCCGTCGTCCGTGACGCCGAGCACACTGACGTCGTAGGACACGCCGTCCTGCTCACGGGTCTCGGAGCCACGGACCGGTCCGGTCACCAGTGCCTCGCGGAAGGCCGCCGTGTCGACGCGGGCCCGGCGGCCCTCCGGCAGCTGGACCAGGCGCCGGTAGTCGGGGAAGTCGTGGTCGAGGCGCTGCCCGGCCGTCTCGCGGTCACCGGACTTCAGCAAGACGCGGTCTCCGTCGACGGTGAGCCGGGCCGGCTCCTCGCCGTGCAGCAGCGCCCGCATCGCGTCGGCGAGGGGCAGCGGTACGACGGCCCGCACCCGGGGTCCGTCGTGCCCGGTGGCGGGGGCCTGGGCGACAGCCAGGCGGTAGCGGTCGGTGGCCACCACGGTCAGGCTCTCGCCGTCGATGTCGAACAGGATGCCACCGAGCGTGGGCAGTTCCGGATCGGTACTGGCCGCGAAGCGCACGGCCTCCAGCGCGGCGACCAACTCCCCGGCGGGGACCGCGAGCCGGGCGGTGGCGGTGAGGGGCGACGTCATGGGGTTCTCCCTGTGGTCGAGTAGGGCTCGGAGTGCGGAGAACTCGACGCGGGCATCGGTCAGGCCCCGTTCGAGACGGCGCAGGTGCGCCTTGAGGAGCCCGCGCACCAGGTCCGTGTCCGGCCCGGCCCAGCCGGCCAGCACCAGCCGGATGTCCGCCAGGGGCATGCCGGCCCGGCGCAGGCGGGCCAGCACCCGTGCCTCGTCCAGCTGCCCCGGCTCGTACCAGCGGTAGCCGCTGACCGGGTCCACCCAGGCGGGGACCAGCACGCCGGCCCGGTCGTAGAACCGCAGCGCGCTCACGCCCAGTCCGCTGTCCCGGGCCATCTCCCCGATACTGCGCATCTCGCTCTCCACACCCGGGACTCTGAGCCCTCGACAAGGTCGAGGGTCAACCACACCGTCACTTCCCCGGTGTGCCGCCGGTCTCCCGCTGACCCGAACCGTAGTAGGCCAGGCGGATCACGTCGGGTTTCACCGTGACGACGGCCTGCGGGGCCGGCGGACGGGACGCCAGTTCCAGCCGGGGCCACGTCCGCAGCACCGTCGCGAGGATGATCTGGAGCTCGGACCAGGCGAAGTTCTCCCCGATGCATTTACGGCGGCCGTCGCCGAAGGCGAGGAACGAGCCACGGGTGGCGCCCGCGCGTTCGGGGCTCCAGCGGTCCGGGTCGAAGACCTCCGGTTCGGGGAAGTACGCCGGGTCGTGCTGGTGCAGATAGGGGCTCCAGACGACGTCGGCGCCCCGCGGGATCCGGTGGCCGCCCAGGTCGACGTCCTCCGTCGCGGTGCGGGTGACCATCCAGGCCGGCCCGTACTTGCGTATCGCCTCCTGGAGGACCTGTCTGGCGTACGGCATCTTCTCCAGGTCCTCGTACCGCACCGGCCGCTCGGCGCAGACCGAGTCGAGTTCCGCGCGGAGCCGCCGCTCGATGCCGGGGTGCCGGGTGATCTCGTAGAGCGTCCAGGCCAGGGTGGTGCCGGTCGTCTCGATGGCGCCGGTGAGCAGTGTGATGGCCTCGTCCTGCAACTGCTGCCGCGACAAGGGGTCGGCGGCCGTCAGCAGCGTGGCGAACAGTCCTTCCTGTTCCTGGTCCTGTTCCTGCGCCGCTTTCGCGTGCGGGCAGCCCAGTTCCTGCGGTGAACCGGCGTCCAGCGTGCCGCTGCGGTGATCGATGGCCTGGTCGATGAGATTGCGCAGCCGTGCGACCCGCTCCGCGTGGGCGCGGTTGGCCGGCAGCGGGAGGCGGGTGATCCACGACGGCAGGACCGTCTGCCGAATGGTCCCCTTCATGATGGCCGGCATGAGTGCCGTGAAGTCGCCCTGGAGGTTCTCGGGCAGGTCGGTGCCGAAGAGGGCGACCAGGAAGGCGGCGAGCGTGATGTCGTTCATGTCGGCGTACACGTCTCGGGCCTCGCCCTCCTTCCAGGAGGCGACGAGGGATCCCACCCGGTCGATCATGGCGGCGCCGCGCCGGGCGATGTGCGCCTTGTTGAACATGGGCTGCATCTGGCGGCGGTTGCGCATGTGGGTGTCGCCGTCGGCGACGGTGGCGAGCCCGTCGCCGAAGAACACCCGCAGCGCGTCGATGATCTTGCCGCCCTTGGCGAAGTGCGCCGCGTCGGTCACGAGGACGCGCCGGGTGAGCGCCGGGTCGGTGACCACGTAGGCGGGGGTGGTGCCGATTCCGATGCGGACAACGCTGCCGTGGCGGCGCAGCGAGGTGATGAAGGGGAGGGGGGAACGGGCCAGCAGGTGCGCGTGCCCGAGGAGGGGGAGGCCACCGGGCGCGGACGGCGTGGGGGTGAACGTGGACGAGGCGGTCACGGCGCTTCGCGCTCCTCATGTGGGGTGACGATGCGGCCGATGCATGCCCAAGATCACCTACCGTGATACCCGGTCGCACCGAGTCCTGCGTCACACACCGCCCTACGGCCGTCCGGCCCGGTGTCACACGCCAGCCCCCGGCCGTCCGGCCCGGTGTCACACGCCACCCCCCGGCCCGGCGCTCCCCTCAGGCGGCCCGGTCCCGTCAGTCGGCGGCCCGGCTCACCCCCGCCGCCCGTGCCAGCGAACGGCGGTGGCCCCGGCGAAGTCGCCGGCGTGAGCGAATCCTCCCAGCACGACGAGGTCGCCGTCCTTCACCTGACCCGAGCCGATCGCCCGGTCCAGGGTGACGGGTATCGCCGCTCCGAACAGATTGCCGTACGCGTCGAAGGTGTTGAGGTGCCGCTCGGCCGGCAGTTGCAGCGCCTCGCGCCAGTTCCGCAGGAAGGTGCGGTTGGGCTGGTTGGTGATGAGGACGTCGATGTCGGTGCTCGCCACGCCGAGCCGCCGGCACAGGTCCGTGATCACCTCGGGGACCAGCCGGTTCCCGCGCGCCAGCACCTTGGCGACACTCGCGTCGGTGAACCCGATCCGCAGCTGGGACTCGCCGGGCTCCCAGTACTTGCGACCGTCGTCGACCGCCACGGTCATGTCACCGGCGTACGTCCCGAAGTGGCGGGTCTCCACGTCCAGCACCGGCGATTCGGCCGACGTCGTCAGGAACCCGACGCCGCACCCGTCGCCCGGAATCGCCGCCTGGGCGAGCTTGCGCACCTCGGACTGGGTGAACCACTGCCCGGCGGCGCTCTGGGCGTTGCAGATCAGCGCGGTCCGGGCGTCGGTGGAGACGAGGATCTGCCGGGCCAGCTTCACCATCTGCACGAACGACGCACAGCCCGCGTTGGCCACGTCGACGAGCCACTCCGGGTTCAGACCGAGCCGGCGCGCCACCTCGGTCCCGGCGCCGACGAACGGCAGGTCGGGCAACTGGCTGTGCACCAGCAGTACGTCGACGCCCTGGATCTCCTTCCGCCCGTGCCGTTCGATCAGCGGCTGCACCGCCCGTTCGACCATGTCCGCGTTCGTCTCGTCCGCCGCCACGTGGTGCCGCGACGGCGGGACCTTGAACATGGGATGGTGACGGAGCTTGTCCTCGGCTCCGGGATACTCCGTGTAGTACGCGGCGGGCACCGGTTCGCCCGGCAGGTAGCTCGCCACGTCGGTGAGGCTGACCGTGGTCACCGGCTCACCGTCCTCGCCGGAGCCGTACCGACGGGCAGTCCGCGCCGGTGGCGGTGTTCCAGGATGGCCTTGAGGTTGCGCATCTCCACGGTGTGGCCCGCGTAGAAGAGGTCCCAGTAGTCGCCCACCCAGGGCCGGTCCGGGCGGGGGGCCAGGTCGGGGCGCGGATTCTTGTCGTAGTAGGGGTGCCGGCAGTTGGTCCAGGTGATCACCGAACCCGGTTGGTTCAGGACGAGTTCGGCCGGCACGACCCGCATCAGGTAGATCATCCACAGCTCGTCGCCCTGGTCCCAGGAGCAGTGGTAGTCCACGGTCATGGCCTCTGGGTTCGCGACCACCTCGCAGTAGATGGCGGTGTCGTCCTCCAGCCGGTCACGGCCGGCCCACAGCCCCGGCGTGCCCGTGGGCGCGAAGTCCCGCAGGCTGCACGTCCATTCCTCCAGGTGGTGCCCCTGGCGCAGATAGTCGTAGGCCTGCTCCGGGGGACAGTCGACGTACTCGTGGATGGTGCAGTACTGCCCGTAGACCTGGTGGTGGGGGTAGACCGAGTGGGTGAGTTCCATGCAGTGCGCGGTCAGTTCCTCCTTCCCGGCGTTCTCGATCCGGATCAGACCGGGGATGTCAGCCAACGTGGACGACTCCTCGCTCATCTGAAATCTCCTTTTCTTCAAGGTTCGTGGTGAAGGACTGGAAGGGGAGGAACGGGGGGATCTCGTACGGGTCGCAGGTCACCGCCACGAACGCCGGGCCGCCGCCCGCGTTGCCGCGCAGCAGCGCCGTGCGCAGGTGCGCCGCGTCGACGGCGCCCGTGGCCCGCAGGGACGGGAAGGCGGCGGCGACGCCGGCGGCGATGTCGGCCGGGACGAACAGGTCGTCGTCACGGACGCCGCCCTGGAGGTGTTCCTCCCGCAACGCGCACATGCCGTGCGCGTTGTTGTTGAAGATCACGAACGTGACGGGGGCGTCGTACTCGACGGCCGTGTGCACCTCCATCCCGTGCATGAAGAAGGCCCCGTCGCCGGCGAGGACGTAGGTGCGCCGGCCGGTGGCGAGCGCGGCTCCGATCCCGGCGCCGAACGTGTAGCCCATGCCGCCCATACCGGTCGCCACCACGAAACGGCCGTGGCGCGGTGCCGGGAGGCGGTGGATCGCGGCGGCCCCGGCGTTCCCGGCGTCCACGAAGACGTGCGCGTCCTCGGGGAGCGCGGCCTCCACGGCGGCGACCGCCCGGGCCAGCGGGACGGTCCGCTCGCGGGCTCCGCCGGGCGGCCCCGGGGTGGGGGAGGGGCGGGGGCCGGAGTGCGGCGGGCAGGGCCGTGGCCGCGAGGGCAGGCGGACGGTCACCGCGCGCAGCGCGTCCCGCAGGTTCCCGCCGAGTACGGTGGCCGCCACGAACGGGGCCTCCGGGCCGAGGGACACGACGTCGGTGCCGGCCAGGGCGCGGTCGAGGCCGCCGCGCGCGAGGAGCGGCAGCCGGGTCCCGGCCAGCAGGCACAGGTCCGCCCGCCGCAGGCACTCCTCCACGTTGGCGTGACCCATGACCCCGGCCACTCCCGCGAACCGGGGGTCATGGTTGTCGAAGACGTCCTTGGCATCCGGAGTGACCGCGACCCACGCCCCCAACCGCCGGACCAGTTCGGCGAGTTCCGCCCGCGCGCCGTCGGCGGCGACGCCCTCACCGGCGACGACGAGGACGCGACGGGCATCGCGGAGGGCGTCCACGACGGCGTCTACGGCGTCTACGGCGACGGAGTCGAGCCTCGGCGCAGACGCAGACGCAGCTGCGGACTCAGGAGCCGGGCCGCGGGCCGGCAGGTGAATCGCCGCCTGCTGCACGTCCTTGGGCAGCAACAGCACGGCCGGACCACGAGGCTCGGCCTGGGCCGCCGCGACCGCACGGCGCAGCAACTCCGGGAAGGAGTCCGCGTCGTGGACCCACGCGCAGAACCGGGAGACCGGGGCGAAGACCTCCCGCGCGTCGAAGGAGCCGGCCTTGCCGCTGGAGTCCTGGAAGGCGCCCTGGCCCTCCTGGCCGGTCGGCGGCTGGCCCACCAGGGCCAGGACGGGCACCCGGGAGGCGTACGCCTCCGCCAGACCCGGTACGAGGTTCATCGCCCCGCCGCCCGAGGTGGCGACGACCACGCCGAGGCGACCGGTGGTCCGGGCGTAGCCGTCGGCCATGGTGACGGCGGAGAACTCGTGCTTGGCGACGACGCCGCGGACGGCGCCGCCGCGGTGCACGGCGTCGTACAGGTCCTCGATGTTCGCGCCGCCGACACCGAACAGGTGGGTGACGCCGGCCCTGGCGAGTTCCCCGGCCAGGTGGTCGACCAGTCGTGACGATCGCGCTGCGGACGCTTCCGAGGCCGTGGTGGTCATGCGGGACTCGACTCCCTCTCGTGGTGCCGGTCGATGAGACCGGACGGCGTGATGACCTGGAACCGGTGCCGGTATTCCTTGGGGGTGAGGCCCAGGATCCGCCCGAAGGAGCGGAAGAACGTCTCGGTGGCCGTGAACCCGCAGCGGCCGGCGATCTGGCCGATCGTCAGGTCGGTGGTCTCCAGCAGTTCGCGTGCGCGGGCGATACGCGTCCGCTCGACGTACTGGCCGGGCGTCGTGCCCACCTCGCGGCGGAAGACCCGGGCGAAGTTGCGGTGGCTCATGTTGGCCTGCCGCGCGATCTCGGCCACGGGCAGCGGGTTGTCCAGGTTCGCCAGGATCCACTCCTGCGCCGCCCGGATCGGCGGATGGTCGGCCAACTGGGCGTCGAGGACGGCGCTGTACTGCGACTGTCCGCCGTGCCGTTTGAGGAACAGCACCAGGAACCGCGCCGTCTCCAGCGCGAGCGCCGCCCCGTGGTCGGCCTCCACCAGGGCCAGCGCCATGTCGATGCCCGTCGACACGCCTGCGGAGGTCACGAAGGGGCCGTCCCACACGAAGATCGGTTCGGCGTCCACCGTCACCCGCGGATAGCGGCACGCCATCGCCTCGCTGTACGCCCAGTGCGTGGTGGCGCGTCTGCCGTCGAGCAGGCCCGCCTCGGCCAGCAGGAAGGATCCGCCGCACACGGAGGCGACCCTGCGCGACCGGGCCGCCGCCCGGCCGATCCAGGAGACCAACTCCTGGTCCCGGAGCGCCCGGTCGAGACTCCAGCCACCCGGCACGAGCAGGGTGTCGATCGGTCCTTCCCCCGCCTCCAACGGCGAGGCACCCAGCACCACCCCCGAACTCGTACGCACCAGCGGCGCGTCGGCGGAGACGAAGTCGGTCCGGTAGGGGGTCCCCGAGGCCCCCAGGAGCCGGTTCGCGGTATCGAACACTTCAATCGGTCCGGTGATGTCCAGGGCCATCGCCCCCGCGTACACCACCACAACAACACGTCGCTCCAGCACGGTGACAGCCTGTATCGGCCGTCGCACTGGCTGCAATGACAGATTATTGACGTATCCGGCCAGCGGGCGGCCGCGGACGCCGCGAGGAGGCCCACGGCCAGGCAGATTGCACGACGAGCGGCCGACGCCAGGTGAGGCAGCTCACAGGGCGCCCCCTCAACATCGTTGCGGTGCCCGGCCGTCGGTCGCTGTCGCACCCCGCGGCCCGAGCACACCTCCAACCGGACGGATCGGCCCGTCCGGTGCTACGACGAGGCCGGCCGGTCCGGGGAGCGGAGGACGAGCAGGGTGATCTCGCTGGGGGCGAAGACGCGGAACGGCGGTCCCCAGAAACCGGTGCCGCGGCTGGTGTAGAGGAGTGTGCGGGCGCCGTGGCGGCTGAGGCCGGCCAGGGCGGGCTGGTCGATGCGGACCAGGTGGTGGAAGGGCCAGATCTGGCCGCCGTGGGTGTGGCCCGACAGCTGGAGGTCGACCCCGGCCGCCGCCGCCCGGTCGACGAACTTGGGCTGGTGCGCCAGGAGCAGCACCGGCAGGCCGGGGTCGGCGCCGTCGAGGGCGCCGGCGAGGTGGGCGCGGTGGCCCGCCAGACCGGAGGACTCGGCGGTGACGTCGTCCACGCCGGCGACCACGAGGGTGTCGCCCCCGCGTTCGAGCAGCAGGTGGCGGTTGCGCAGCGGCTGCCAGCCCAGCTCGTCCATGAGGTCGACCCAGCCCTGGGCCTCGCTGTAGTACTCGTGGTTGCCGGTGACGTACACGCGGGCCCGGGTGGCCCGCACGGTCCCGAGGGGCAGGGCCTGGGCGCGACGGCACTCGGCCGTGCCGTCCGCGATGTCGCCGGTGTGGCAGACCAGGTCGGCCTCCAGGGTGTTCACCGTCTCGCACACCCGCGCCGACCAGCGGGCCCGGTCGAGCGGGCCGTAGTGGGTGTCGGTGACGAGGACGACGCGGGTGCCGTCCAGTCCGGCGCCCAGGCGTGGGAGGCGTACGTCGAGCCGGCGCACGCGGGGTACGCGGCGGGCCTCGGCGTACCCCCAGACGAGCAGTACGGCGGTGACGCCGAGGACGGCCCACGTGACGATCCGGGCCCGGCCCTGACCGTCCTCCACGCCGGCCACGGTCAGCGCGAGTCGCAGGACGACACCGAGCACGACGGACCACGTGAACAGGACCCAGCTGCTGCCCAGCAGGGTGTCACCGATGATCGCCGCCCGGTCCTGCTGGCGCCGGCCGTGGCCGCGCGCCATCGCGAGCGGCATACCGGCGAGGCCGAGGACGAACAGGACGGTGCCGGCCAGTGTGGCGGGCAGCGGCCAGTGCTGGCCGCCGTACAGGAGAACCCAGCAGGGCACGGCCCACAGCAGGACGGGGGCGACCAGAGGGAGGTAGCGCATCAGGCGGTGCAGCAGGCTCAGCCGCGGTGCCGGCGCCTCACCCTTGGCGGGCCGGATGTCGCTGGTGTCGGTCACGTTTCCCCTCCCTGACCGGACTGCCCTTCCGCGCACTGTATCCGGTCACCCCCGGCCCGGCCGGACCGGTGTTCTCGGGGCGGCCGGGGCGAGGGAACGGGCGCGGGCGCGCCGGCGGGTGGCGTGGAGGTAGTAGGCGACGGCGCCGACGACGAGGCCGACGATCCAGGAGATGTCCGCGTCGCCCAGGGCCTCGGCCAGAGGGCCTTCGTAGACGGGGCTGTCGATGAAGGGGATCTCGGCCGCGATGGTGAGCAGGAAGATCAGCACGGCTCCGGTGTCGCAGCGGCCGTACGGGCCGTCCTTGCGGAAGAACGCCTGCACGTCGTAGTCGCCGTGGCGGACCAGGTAGTAGTCGGTGAGGTTGATCGCCGTCCACGGGATCAGCAGGTAGAGCAGGATCAGGATGATGTTCTGGAACAGGTCCATCGTGTGGGCGCCGGCCAGGAGCGCGAGCACGGTCGTCACGGCGGTGAACGCCACGGTGAACAGGGTGCGGGCGCGCGGTGCCGCCTTGGCGCGGCCGGTGGGGGAGACGCCGCTGAGTGCGGTGAGGAAGGCGCCGTAGGGGCTCTGGGCGGAGCCGGGGATGCCGCCGAGGACCAGCGCCGCGACCAGCAGCCCCGACACGGCGGGGAACTGGTGGGCCAGGAAGCCGATGGAGTTGTCGCCGAGCGAGTCGCCGCCCACGACCGCCGCGAACGCACCGATCACCATGACCCAGGACCCGCCGACGGCCGCGCCGAGGTACGTCCACCAGAAGGTGGCCTTCGCCGGGGTGGACTCGGGCAGGTAGCGGGAGTAGTCGGAGACGTACGGGGCCCAGGTGATCTGCCAGGACGCGAAGATGGAGATCGCGAGCAGCACGGTCCCGGCGTTGACCGACGTGCCGTGGTAGTGGGCGGGAAGGTGCCGGGCCAGCTGGACGAAGAGCGCGAGGAAGACCACGCCGGAGACGACGGAGAGGTACTTGCTGACGGCGTGGATCAGCTTGTAGCCGACCACGGCCACCGCGAGGGTGGCCAGGTTGGAGAGGACCACGCCCGCGGCGTAGGGGACGTGGATCCAGTCGGCGACCGCGTGGCCGTTGACCACCGCCCCCTCCAGGGCGAAGCCGAAGTACATGGCGACCACGATCGCGACCGGGAGGATCGCGCCGTAGAAGCCGAACTGCGCCCGGCTCTGGATCATCTGAGGGATGCCCAGCTGCGGTCCCTGGACGGAGTGGTAGGCCATGAAGAGGCCACCGACCAGGTTGCCGACCAGGATCGAGAAGACCGCCCAGGGCAGGTCGAGGCCGATGGTGACGGCGAGGGCGCCGTTGACCAGGCCGGTGATCTGGACGTTGCTCGCGAACCAGAGGGTGAACAGGTGCCAGGGCTTGCCGTGGCGTTCGCCGGCGGGGACGTGGTCGATAGCGCGCTGTTCGAGGGTGCTGCTTCTCCGGAGGCTGTTGCTCCGGGGGCTGTCGCTCATGGTGCGGGCCTTCCTCTGTTGCCGGGACGGGAACGGGAATCGGACGAGGTGCGCTACGGCGCTGCCGGTGCCGGCACCGGAGCCGTTGCCGGGGCGAGGCGGTGGAGGGCGAGGGCCGCGTACAGGGCCGCGCCGTCGGCGAGGACTCCGTCGTCGAACTCGACGTGGGGGGAGTGGTTGCCGGGTGCGTCGCGGTGGTCCCGGCCGGGCGGGGCGGCGCCGAGCTGGACGATGGTGCCGGGGATCTCCTCCAGCACCCGGGAGAAGTCCTCCGAGGCGGTGAGCGGACGCGCCATCTCCTCGTAGCGGTCCGCGCCGAAGAGTTCGCGGGTCACGTCCGCGGCGAAGGCCGACTCGGCGGGCGCGGCGACGGTGGGCGGGTACTCGTTGAGGTACCGGACTTCGACCTCCACCCCGTGGGCGGCGGCGACGCCCCGGCACAGCCGGGTGAGCTCGCCGGCGAGGCGTTCGCCCGTGCTCCGCCGGAAGGTGCGGACGGTCGCCTCGAACCGCGCGGTCTCCGGGATGACGTTCGCGGCCGTGCCGGAACGGATGGTGCCGACGCTGAGGGCGGCGGGCTCGAGCGGTTCCACCACGCGGGCGAGGGCGCCGGGGAGTTCGCTGATCATGGCGCAGGCGGCGGGGATCGGATTGCGGGCGTGGCTCGGGGCGGAGCCGTGGCCGCCGATGCCGCGCACGGTGACGGCGAGGCGGTCGGAGGCGGCCATCAGCGGTCCGGGGCGCGTGGCGAACCGTCCCCCGGGCCAGTGGCGCGCACTGACATGCAGCGCGTACGCCGCCCGCGGTCGCTCCCCGGCCGTTTCCAGCAGGCCCTCCTCGATCATGTGCCGGGCGCCGTCGTGGCCCTCCTCGCCGGGCTGGAACATCAGCACGATCCGGCCGGCCCACCGGTCCCGCCGCGCGGCGAGCAGGTGCGCGGCGCCGGCCAGCATCGCGGTGTGCAGGTCGTGGCCGCAGGCGTGCATCCGGCCGTCGAAGCGCGAGCGGTAGTCCACGCTCGCCCGCTCGGTGACGGGGAGTGCGTCCATGTCCGCGCGCAGGAGGGCGACCGGTCCGGGACGGCTGCCCTCCAGGACGGCGGTCACCGAGGAGAGCGCCCGGCCCTGCGTGATGGTCAGCGGGAGCCCGTCGAGGGCGCCGAGCACCTTCTCCTGCGTGCGGGGCAGGTGCAGCCCGGTCTCCGGTTCCCGGTGCACGTCCCGGCGCAGCCGGGTGAGCCACTCGGACATCCGTCGCGCGTCGTCCCGTAGGTCCATCGCTTCCCTCCGGTGTTCCTCGGCCGTTCGACCGGCCCCAGTCGGCGCAGACGATGATGCGGCACCGGTCACAGTGAGCGGATGGATAGGCTGAATCAGACAATCGCAGCCGTAACAGCGAGGGAATCGAGCATGATCGACGAGGAGGACCTGTCTCTGGTGCACGCGCTCCAGGTCCGGCCGCGGGCCTCCTGGACCGAACTGGGGGAGGTGCTGGGGTGCACGCCCGCGACGGCCGCCCGCCGCTGGGAACGGCTCGCCGAGGCCGGGTCGGCGTGGGTCACGGCCGTGCCCGGCCCGAACTGCTCGGCCCTGACGGCCTACGTCGGTCTGCGCTGCGCGCCGGGCACGCGCGAGGAGGTGGCGGCGGCGCTCGCGCATGATCCGGCCGCCGTCACCGTGGAGATCACCGCGGGCAGCCACGACCTGCTGGTGGAGGTCATCACGGCGGATCTGGCCTCGTTCGGCCGCTACCTGCTCGACCGCGTCGAGCGCCTACCCGGGGTGACCGGCTCCACGGTGGCGATCGCGACCGATGTCGTCACGGAGGCCAGCCGCTGGCGACTCGACGCGCTGGCGCCGGTCCAGTCCGCCGCCCTCGGCCGCGCCGACCGCCCCGGCGGAGTGCCGGGGCGGTCGCTGACGGAACTGGACCGGCGGCTGCTGACCGGACTGGGGCGGGACGGCCGCCTGGCCTGGCACCAGCTGGGGCAGGCGGCGGGCACCAGCGCCGCCACCGCACGCCGGCGGACCGAACGTCTGGTCGGCAGCGGGGAGGCGGCCCTGCGCTGCGACGTGGCGGGCCCGCTCTTCGAACGCCCCGTGACCGTCTCACTCTGGGCGCGGGTTCCGGCGCCTGAACTGGTGGCGGTCGCCCGTCACTTGGCGGCCGTCCCCAGCGTGCGGTTCGTCGCGACCACGGCGGCCAGAGAGAACCTGCTCGTCACGCTCTGGCTGCGCAGGGCCGAGGAAGTCCACCGGCTGGAGGCCGATCTCGCCGCCCGGCACCCGGACGTCCTCGTCCAGGACCGCACGATCGCGCTGCGCACGGCCAAGCGCATGGGCAGGCTCTTCGACGCGAGCGGCCACGGCGTCGGATCCGTCCCCCTCGCCCCGTGGGCCGAGCCGGCCCCGCGCTGAGTTCAGCCGGGTCGATGGTCGAAGGCCAGTGGCCGGTCAGTGGTAGGTCAGTGGTCGAAGGCCGGAGCCTGGCGATGCCGTCGCGCTGGATCTCGGACGTGCCGGTCAGGATGCGGAAGGCGGACTCGGCGACGAACGGCCGGAACCGCCTTCGGTGACGCGCGGGTCCAGGACCTGCTGCACATGGGCACCCGGGTCGGCTACGCGGGCCGCCCCTTCGACAAGAAGATCGAGGCACAGCGGTACCACGCGGTCGTGGCCCCGCAGTTGAGGCCCTTGGGCCACAGCGGTCCGAACAGCATCCGCGAACACCTGCTGACGGCTCGCGCCACCGGGGCCCCGGGAGCGGAGTTCCGCTACGAGAACGGCAACGTGGAGACGCCGCCGAAGTCCTCCGCAGGGTCACGGGCCTGACCACCTCCGCGCTCCTGAGCGGCCTCGTGTGGACCGGGATCGGCGCGGAGGAGGACGCTTACTACATCCTGGACACCGACGGTGTCGAAGCCGCCGGCTGGGGATTCAGCGCGACGGCACGCGACGTGGCCCGGCTCGGCGAAGATGCTGCGTTGCGGCGGCGCGGTGGGAGGCCGGCAGGTGATCCCGGCGGAAGTGGCCGGCACGATCACCACCGGCGTACCCGACGTCTACCCCCGCCGGGTCAGCTTCCCGGCCGCACCCCCCATCTCACCGGCCACGCGTCCCCCGCCCCGGTCATCGACGCGGGGTGGGCCACCGGTCTGGCAACGCGATGCCACGCCCTGTGTGAGTGCCTTGTGTTAGTGTTCTGCGTTTGCGTGGTCGTCGCGGTGGGCGATTCCGCCTGATCGGTCCGCGCGTGTGCGGGCTGCTGTTCGATCCTGCCGGGCCTTCCTCGGTACGTTCCCCCTGCGGAAGGCTGTTCATGAAGCACCCCGACGAATCCGCCATCACCCACGGCGTCCCCGCCCAGCCGGTGGCCACGACCCCGGCGCCGCCCCCCGCCCTCTCCTTCTCCGGCCTGGAACTGCCGGCGGAGGTGCTGCGGACGCTGAGCGCCCTCGGGGTGCGCGAACCCTTCCCCATCCAGGCCGCGACACTGCCCGATGCCCTGAAGGGACGCGATGTCCTGGGGCGCGGGCGCACCGGATCGGGCAAGACGCTCGCGTTCGGCCTGCCGCTGCTGACACGTACGGCCGGGCGCCGCGCCGAACCGAAGCAGCCCCTCGCCCTGATCCTCCTGCCCACCCGGGAGCTGGCCCAACAGGTCACCCAGGCACTGGCGCCGTACGCCGAGGCGCTGCGGTTGCGGATGACCACGGTCGTCGGCGGCATGTCGATCGGCCGGCAGATCACGGCGCTGCGCCAGGGCGCCGAGGTGGTCGTCGCCACCCCCGGGCGCCTGCACGACCTGATCGAGCGCAACGCCTGCCGCCTGGAACGGGTCAGGATCACCGTGCTGGACGAGGCCGACCAGATGTGCGACATGGGATTCCTGCCGCAGGTCACCGACGTGCTCGACCAGGTGCGGCCCGGCGGTCAGCGGATGCTGTTCTCCGCCACGTTGGACCGCGACGTCGATCAGTTGGTCCGCGGCTACCTCCACGACCCCGTCGTCCACTCGGTCGACCCGTCCGCGGGCACCGTCACGACGATGGAGCACCACGTTCTGGTCGTCCACGGCCCCGACCGCTACGCCGTCGTCACGGAGATAGCCGCCCGCGACGGCCGCGTACTGCTGTTCCTCGACACCAAGCACGCCGTCGACCAGCTCACCCGGCACCTGCGGGCCAGCGGGGTGCACGCCGGCGCCCTGCACAGCGGCAAGTCCCAGCCGCAGCGCACACGGACCCTGGCGCAGTTCAAGGACGGTCAGATCACCGCTCTGGTGGCCACCGACGTCGCGGCCCGGGGCCTGCACGTCGACGACCTCGACCTCGTGGTCAACGTCGACCCGCCCACCGACCCCAAGGACTACGTGCACCGGGCCGGCCGCACCGCCCGCGCCGGAGAGTCTGGCAGCGTGGTCACGCTCGTACTGACGGGCCAGCGGCGCGAGACGAGCAGCGTGATGGCTGAGGCCGGCGTCGAGCCGACCGTGACCAAGGTGCGTTCGGGCGAGGCGGAGCTGAGCCGGATCACCGGTGCGAAGGCTCCGTCCGGCGTCCCGCTCGACGGCGGGCCCGCCGTCCCCAGGGCCAAGAACACGAACGCTCCCTTCCGCGGTCTCGGCACCACCAAGGACCCCTCCCGCCGCGCCGGAGGGAAGTCCCGGAAAGCCGGCGAGGCCCGCAGGCTCGCCGAGGCCCGCAAGGCCGCGCACGTGCGCCGCAACGGCTGAGAGGCTGCCGCCCCGGCAGGAATTCCGGCCCCGGGGTCGACACCCTCCGCCCGGCACCCCGCCCTGCATGACAAGCTGTGCCTGCCCCACCCCCACCGAACCCAGGAGGTCACCATGACCGCAGAGTCCGTACCCACGGAAGGTCAGGAAGGTTCGGAGCCGGCCGCCGTCCCCGAGACGTCCCCCCTGGCCCCTGACAGCGACGGCAACTACGACCTCAAGCGCAAGTTCCGCGAAGCCCTGGCACGCAAGCGCGGTGCGCAGGCGGACGCGGCCGACGGCGCCGCCAACCCGGACGCGTCGAAGGTACGTGCGGCGCACGGCCCGGCTGCGACCCAGCGGTCGTTCAGGCGCAAGAGCGGCGGCTGAGCCGATCAGTCTCGCGGGCCCGGGAGGTCCGGCGTCCTGCGCGCCGATGTCGATATCCGATGGACCCGCCGCGTCCACACGCCCTCATCCACGAGGCCGCACAGACCAAGAACGAGGAGGCTACAGGGTCGAGCCCACGTGAACAGCTAGCGCGGGGTGACGAGTTGGCCGTGGCGCTGGTGGCCGTGCGGTGTCTGGACGACCCGACTGCGATCCGGTCGGACGAGATGAGAACGCTTCATGGACTCCGAAGTGCGCCACAAGCCGGTAGGGCGCGGAGTGTGTGAGGTGGGGCGATGCGCCTGACGGCGTGGGCGGTGCACCCGAAGAGCGCCGCCGACGGATGACCCGCCCGGATGCGGAACTTGCGGGGACGGGACGTCGGCGTGACCGTGGAGACGTGTCCCGTCGGCGGTTGTCGCCTCACCTCATGGACGCCCTTGCCCCGCGCGGCGGGCGAAAGACAGTGCGAGGCCGGTTTGCGCACATGCCGGGCGCCGCGTCGGTGGCCGTGGTGGCGCTGACCGTTCCCCTGGTGCTGCTGGAGCACGACCATCAGTGACAGCACGGGAAAACCGGCCCCCTCATGATCATCCCGCCCTCCACCTCCTCGAAGAGGAAAGACTTCCATGACGCAGTCCACGGAGCTTGCACCGGTCGTTGTGGGAACGGACGGCTCGGACGTCTCGGGACTCGCCCTGCGCTTCGCGCTGCACGAGGCCCAGTTGCGCGGGACCGGCCTACGTGCCGTTTGCGCCTACGATTTCACCGCCTCCAGGACGAGCAGTCTCGGATGGCTGACCGTGCCGGATTCCCACGACCTGGACACCCAGATGCGCGACGCCACGTACGAGGCCGTCGCCCAGGCCGTGGCGGAAGCCGGGCAGGAACTGGGGGGCGCCGCGGTCGAAGTGGAGATCAAGGTGGAGCCAGGACGGCCCTCGCAAGTCCTGCTGGACGCGAGTGCGGACGCCTGCCTCCTGGTCGTGGGCAGCAGAGGCTCGGGAGCGTGGGGACGCCTCACCCTGGGATCCACCAGTACCGAGGTCGTCCATCACGCTCACCTGCCTGTGGTGGTCGTGCCGTCCATGACGGAGGCCGAACCATCCTGATGGGCGCCCCTCACCGACCAGGTGAGCGCGTAGTGCGACAAGGCAGGGCGACATGGATGACGGCGGTCGACCGCGCCGGGGGGAAGCACCATGGCGGACACCCCGCGGCGGCAGCGGAGCCGGGCCCCGGGCGGTGTATCCGCGTGGCCGCCGCACCGTGCGCTGGACAGGCACCGGTAGCGGCACGTGCTGGACGCGATCCGTGCGGTCAGCACCGACATGGCTACGCGCACCGTGCTGCACAGCATCGTGGGAACCGCAGGCCCCGGCGGCGCCGGCCTTCTGCTGGGCGGACGACCTGCCGATCGGCGCGGCGGCTTCTCCTGGTCGGTGCGCGTTCTAGTCGGTCGGATGGGGCCAGCGCGCCAGGCTGCCGGGGGAGGGAACGGATTGCGTGGCTTCCGCTGCTGAGGGGTACATCTCGTAGCTCTTCCGCATGCCGCTCAGGTCGAAGAGTTTGAGCATGCGGGGGGAGACGGACGCGATACGCAGCGAGCCTTCGTGTTCACGGATGCGCTTGGTGATCGCCACGATCACGCCCAGTCCCATCGAATCCATGAAGGGGACGAAGCTCAGGTCCAGCACGAAGTGGCGGTGTCCCTCGTCGACGAGCTTGATCACCCCTTCCCGGATCAGGGGTGTGGTGTGAGCGTCCAGCTCACCGTCGACCTCGACGACGGTCCAGCCGTCGACCACGTCGTAGCTCACCATCATGCTCTCGTGCCGGATGATGTTCGTTCGCATCGCCATCCCTCCTTCCCGGCGTGTGACGGCGCGAGACCCCCGTCGTGGTGCGGCAGAGACGGCCGGCCCGCCCCGCGGTCGCGGCCCGCGCAGGCACGTGTTCGCGTGAACGACGGCGGCTGCCGCCGTCGCCGTCTCCCGCGCGGGTCACCGGTTCCTGGTCAGCCACTCGGCGAGGACGGCGGTCTGGCCGTGGTCCACGTCCTTGGTGGCCGTCAGCAGCGTGAGCTTCTCGTGGGCCGCGAGGAACTTGGTGAAGCGGCTGGGCTTGTGGCCGTACCACTTGCGCAGTTCGCTGGAGGGGGCGACGTCACGTAGCCACTCGTCCAGACGCGCGTCCTCCTTTCGCATGCCCCGAGGCCGGATCCGGTCGACCAGCACACGCTTGCCGTCCCCGGGCGCCGTCTCCTCGTAGACCCTGCGGCAGGTGATCTGTTTGGCCACGATGCTCCGTGGCCTGCCGCGAAACGGATGGTCCCGACCAGCCCATTTTATCGGAGGCGGCTCATGCGAACCCGTCGAAGGAACATGCCGGACGGCCTGGCGAGGACATCATGTGGCCACGAGGTGGCCGGCACCCGCCCCCGCCCGCATCACCCGCACTCCTGCACCGAGGCGCCGCCGCCGTCGCCGGGCTGCCACGGTGACATACGTTCCCAGGCTGACGGCGAACAGCACAAGCGCGGTGACGTCGAGGCCGGCCTGGGCCCCCGTGGAGGAAATGACGACCGAGCCGGCCTGTCCTGACGGAAGGGCGGATCCGCGACCGCGCCAGGCGACGACGGCCGACGCCCCGACTCCGCGAGGCCGGGGCGGCAGGCGGCGCTTCACGCGTCCTTCAAGCGCCGGGTCGTCTCGGCGATGTAGTGGTCGCCGTAGGCGGCCGCGACATCGCCGAGGTCGACCATCGCGGGAAGTCGACGACCGATTGCCGCTCGGCGAGGTAGAGGGCGGTCTCCTCGATCACACGCTGCTCGTCGGCCTCCGCCGCATCGAGTTCGTCGACGACGGCCGGGCTCGCCTGGAACCGGGATTCGATCACGCCCCCGCTGTACCGGAGGTGCACCAGGTAGTCGTGATCGCCCATCGGCTCAATCTGGAATCGCTCGGACATGATGGCCGACTACCCGCGATGCCATCGGCTGTCACGGCGCAAGCGGCTCGGCTCAGCACGAGATCCGCCGCAGCCGGTCCCCGGTTCGCCATCGGCTGGATGGTACGGAAGGGAGGAGCAGCGCACGCAAGTGCGCAGGGGCGCGGGACGTGGACTTCGGCCCGGGCGGGCCGGTGTCGGTGCCTTGGACGCGCCTCGCTCGCGAGTTCCACGCTGCCAGGGGCCTCGGGCGGGCAGCAGGCAGCGAGCCGGCTTCCGGGGCGGTCGAACGCCGACCGGCCGTCGGTGCGTGCAGGCACGGCGTCCTGGGCAGAGTGGTCTCACGCATCTTTGATGGCTCATCAGACAAGTCAGCATCCGGTCAGCATGAGTCGCCAGGCCTTCCTGGAGGATTGCCTGGACAGGCGCCGTGCGGCGCGAAAGCCCAGGCGTGAAGCCGTCCCGCCCGAGCGGAGCGATGTTCCTCACAACACCGGGCAGGGATGTCGGTGTAGGGTCAAGAGCGCCCTTGACCTGCACAAAGCGGGCAGGGAGCCGTCTTTCGGGAGTCCAACATGCTGCGCACCATGTTCAAGTCCAAGATCCACCGCGCCACCGTCACCCAGGCCGACCTGCACTACGTGGGGTCGGTGACCATCGACGCCGAGCTGCTGGAGGCCGCCGATCTGCTGCCCGGTGAGCTGGTGCACATCGTCGACATCACCAACGGTGCCCGGCTGGAGACGTACGTCATCGAGGGCGAGCGGGGGTCCGGGGTCATCGGGATCAACGGAGCGGCGGCCCACCTCGTCCACCCCGGCGACCTGGTGATCATCATCAGCTACGCTCAGGTCAGCGACGCCGAGGCCCGCGCGCTGAAGCCGCGGGTGGTGCACGTCGACGGTGACAACCGGATCGTGGCCCTCGGCGCCGACCCGTCGGAGCCGGTGCCCGGCTCGGACCAGGAGCGCAGCCCGCAGGCCGTGGGGGCCTGACCGCCGGACGAGGACCAGGAGCGTGCGTGCCCGTGAGCGACATCGAGATCCGTGATGACCGGGCGGCGGGCCGCCTGGAGGCCGTGGCCGACGGCGAAGTCGTCGGCCGCATCGAGTACTTCGTGCTGGACTCGCCCGCTCCCGCCCTGGTCCCCGTTCATACGATCGTGGAGCCGGCCCACGAGGGGCAGGGCATTGCCGGCTCCCTGGCCCGCGAGCTGTACGCCCTCGCCGAGCGCGCCGGTGTCCCCGTGGCCCCGCTGTGCCCGTACGTCGTCCAGTGGGCCGAACGCCACCGCGACGTCGCCCCGCCCGCCGACTCGGAGCTGCTCGACGCTGCGAAGCGGTGGCTGGCGGCGCACCCCGGCCGGTTCTGATGGCCTCCCGGACGATGCTCGCCCTGCTGCACACCTCGCCCGCCCACATCCCCGTCTTCGACGCCCTGCGCGACGGCGACCACCCCGGCCTGCGCCTTTGCCACCTGGTGGACGAAGACCTGCTGGAGCGGGCCGGGCGGCACGGCGTCGACGCCGTGACCGACGACGTGCGGGCCGCCCTCGACCGGGCCGTCGCCACCGGCGCGCACGCCGTGCTCTGCACCTGCTCCACGATCGGCGGCGCTGCCGAGGACCTCGGCGCCGACGCGGTCGTACCGGTCCTGCGCGTCGACCGGCCCATGGCCGCCGCCGCCGTCGCCGCCGGCCCGCGCGTCACCGTCCTCGCGACCGTCGCCGCCACGCTGCGCCCCACCGTCGACCTGATCGAGCAGGAAGCGGCGCGCTCGGGCCGGCCCGTCTCCGTCCGCACCCGGCTGGTCGACGGCGCCTGGCGCCATTTCGCCTCCGGTGACACCAATGCCTACGCCCGTCACGTGGCCGCCGCGGCCGACGCGGTCACCGCCACCGAAACCGACGTGATCGTCCTCGCCCAGGCCTCCATGGCCCCGGCCCAGCGGCTCACGGACACCACGCTCCCGGTGCTCTCCAGCCCGCGCCCCGGCCTGGCCGCCGCCGCCCTGGCGGCGGTTTCCGGCCACTGAGCACGGCCACCTGGCCCCGCGCCGTGCCCGCCGTCGGGTGAGTGGCCGGGCGGGCCGTGAGTGGCCGCGCGGGCCCCGGGTAGGCGGGGGAGTAGTCCAGAGGCGACGTCCAGCACCGTCCAGCGACCGGCCGGAGGACACCATGACCAACCCGCACCCCGACCCCGTCCCCCCGGGCCCGACCCCGGGCCCCACCCCCACCCCACCGGACCCCTACCCGTCCCCGGTCCCACCCCCCGCACCGGGCCCGGAACCGACGCCGCCCGCACCGGGACCGGACCCCACCCCACCCCCGGCCCCACCCGCACCGGGCCCCGACCCCACACACCCGCCGGCTCCACCCCACCCCGGACCACCGGGCCCCGCCCCGGTCCCCCCGAACCCGGACCCGACCCCCACCCCAGAACCGGGCCCACCCCTCACCTGACAACTCCGGCCCACTTCAACGCGTCCCAAAGGGGCGCGGGGAACTGCGCGACAAGCCACCAAACACCCGCCCCCGCGCAGCAACCGCACCCCACGCCCCCTTGGGCGCCAAGCCGGACCGGGCCGAACCGAACGAACCCGGCCCTACGCCGAAACCTCCCCCCGCTCCCCGCCCCACAGCGTGTGGAACGCCCCCTCCCGGTCCACCCTCCGGTACGTGTGCGCCCCGAAGAAGTCCCGCTGCCCCTGCGTAAGCGCCGCAGGCAACCGTTCCGCCCGCAACGCGTCGTAGTACGCCAGCGCCGCCGCGAACCCCGGCGTCGGCACCCCCTGCCGCACCGCGGCGACCAGCACCTCGCGCCAGTCGTCCTGCGCCGCCGCGATCTCCTGTGCGAACGTGCCGTCCGACAGCAGGCTCGGCAGGTCGGCGCGCGCGTCGTACGCGGCCCGGATCCGGTCCAGGAACGCGGCGCGGATGATGCAGCCGCCCCGCCAGATCGAGGAGACCGCACCCAGGTCGATGTCCCAGCCGTACTCCTCGCTGCCCGCGGCGATCTCGTGGAAGCCCTGCGTGTACGACACGATCTTCGACGCGTACAGCGCCTGCTCCACACGGTCCGCGAACGCGCCCGCCTCAGCCTCGCTCAGCGCCGACGCCTTCGGCCCCGCCAGCCCGCGCGACGCCTCACGCAGGGCCGCGTGCCCGGACAGGGACCGCGCGAACACGGCCTCCGCGATCCCGGACACCGGCACGCCCAGGTCCAGCGCGATCTGCACGGTCCAGCGGCCGGTCCCCTTCTGCTCGGCCTGGTCGACGACCACGTCCACGAACGGCTTGCCGGTCTCCGCGTCCACGTGGGACAGCACCTCGGCGGTGATCTCGATCAGGTAGGAGTCCAGCCGCCCGGTGTTCCAGGTGCGGAAGATGTCCGCGATCTGCGCGGGGGAGTACCCGGCGACATCGCGCAGCAACTGGTACGCCTCGCCGATCAGCTGCATGTCGGCGTACTCGATGCCGTTGTGCACCATCTTCACGAAGTGGCCGGCGCCGTCGGGGCCGACGTGCGTCACGCAGGGTGCGCCGTCCGCCGCCTTCGCGGAGATCTTCTCCAGCATCGGGCCCAGCGACTCGTACGACTCGGGCGATCCGCCCGGCATGATGCTCGGCCCGTGCAGCGCGCCCTCCTCGCCGCCGGAGATGCCCGCGCCGACGAAGTGGAGGCCGCGCTCGCGCAGCTCCCGCTCCCGGCGCCGGGTGTCCGCGAAGTGCGCGTTGCCCCCGTCGATGATCATGTCGCCGGGCTCCAGCAGCGGCGCGAACTCCTGGATCACCGCGTCAGTCGGCTCGCCGGCCTTCACCATCACGACGAGCCGGCGCGGCCGCTCCAGCGCCGCCACGAACTCCTTGGCGGTCTCGGCCGCGACGAACTCGCCCTCGTGCCCGAACTCCTCCACCAGCGCGTGCGTCTTCGCCGCCGTACGGTTGTGCACGGCGACCGCGTAGCCGTTGCGCGCGAAGTTGCGGGCGAGATTGCGGCCCATGACCGCCAGGCCCGTGACGCCGATCTGCGCTGAAGTGCTCATACCGCCTGCTCCCTGGTTGCCTTGTCAGTACGGCCCCGTCCGTGCGGGCCACGGCCCATCCTGACGCGCCGCTCCGGCGAGCGCACATCCGGCCCGCCGCGCTTGAGTACGCGCGGGACCTGCCCGACGCCTCAGCGCGGCCCCGTCCGGCCGCCGGCTCCGTCAAGGCACGCCGTTCCCCCGGCCACTTGACGGGCCGACGCGGCCGAAATGCCGTCTTGTCATGGCCTGTTCGCGGCGCTTACTTTTGCCCCTCCTGACGCATGCCGAGGGGACTTCGGACATGGCCGTACGCGGCCGGCATCGCCGGTACCAGCCGAACAGGATCAACCGCGCCTCGCTCACCGTCACCGCGAGCGGCGCCGGCCTCGCGATCCCGCTGGTCGCCGCGGGCACCGCCGGCGCGGCCGACTCGGCCACCTGGAACAAGGTCGCCGCCTGCGAGGCCAGTGGCGACTGGAACATCAACACGGGCAACGGCTACTACGGCGGGCTGCAGTTCACCCAGTCCACCTGGGAGGCGTACGGCGGCACCCGGTATGCGCCGCGCGCCGACCTGGCGGGCCGGGAGCAGCAGATCGCCGTCGCCGAGAAGGTCCTCGACGGGCAGGGGCCGGGCGCCTGGCCGGTGTGCTCGGTGCGGGCGGGACTGCACCGGGACGGTGGCGGAGCGGCGGTGCACACCGAGAGCACCCGTGAGCGGCCCGCACGGGCCACCGGCGGCGAGCCCGCCTCCGCTCACACCACCACCGCTCGCGCCAAGTCCGCCTCCGCCCCCGACGTGCGCCCCCAGACCACCCCGCAGTCCCGGGCCGGCAAGGCCGAGATGTACACCGTGGTGCACGGCGACACCCTCTCCGGGATCGCCGAGGCGGAGCGGGTGCCGGGCGGCTGGCAGCGGCTGTACGCCGGCAACCGGACGACCATCGGCGCCGACCCCGACCTGATCCTGCCGGGACAGCGGCTCGACCTGCGCGCCACCGGAACCCCGGCCGCACACCCGCCGCACACCACCACCAAGTCCCCCAGAAGGAAGGCCCCGGAGCGAAAGCCGCCGGAGCACAGGCAACCCCACCACGAGAGCCACCACGGCCACTCGGCGTCCACCGACCGGCACACCCTCGTGGCACCGGTGCACGCGGCCATAGGCACCGGCTACCGCGTGGCCGGACCGCACTGGTCGAAGGGCTACCACACCGGAGTGGACTTCCTCGTGCCGACCGGCACCTCCGTCAGCGCGGTCGAGGCCGGGCACGTCGTGGCCGCGGGCTGGGGCGGCTCCTACGGCTATCAGGTCGTCATCCGGCACGCCGACGGCCACTACACGCAGTACGCCCACCTGTCGGCGATCTCGGTACGCGCCGGGCAGAGCGTCGCCGCGGGCCGGCGCATCGGCCGGTCCGGTGCCACCGGAAACGTCACGGGCCCGCATCTGCACTTCGAGGTGCGGACGGGGCCCGGGTTCGGTTCTGACGTCGATCCGCTCGCCTATCTGCGAGCCGGTGGGGTCAAGATCTGACGTGATCAGATCAGGATCTGACGTGGTCAGGATCTGACACGGGCGCGGTGCCGGTCCAGGACGGGCAGCGGTACCGCGACGCCCGAGGGGAACGGGACGTAGGACGCCGGGAGGCAGGACTCGACGGCCCTCCGGGCGTCCGCGGCACCGGGCGGCACGCCGTCCGGGACCGGCCGCCCGAGCACGTCGTCCAGCAGCCTCTCGACACCGGCGCCCACCTCGCCGTCCGCGACGTCGTCCGCTCCGGGCCCGGCACCGGCCCCGGAGTCGGCCACGTCCGCGCCCGTGGCGCCCGCCACCGGCTCGGTCCGCGCGTTCTCCACCGTCGGACGCTGCTGCGGAACCGCGTCGAGAGCCTCCGCCGCGGGCACCGGGGCCGCCCCACCCCGTCTGCCGCCCGCCGCCTCCACGGGCACGGCCGCCGGCCGCCCGACGCTCCGCCCGATCCGCTCCGTCGTCAGCAGGATCAGGCCACCCGCCGCCACGACGCCGCAGCCCAGTGCGAGCACGGTGCCGGTGGTGCCGTAGCGGAACGTCTCGCCGAACATCGTGATGCCCACCGCCGCGGCCAGCACCGGGTTGACCACCGTCAGGGTGGCCAGCGGCGCGGCGAGGCCACCGCCCTTGTACGACGCCTGGGAGAGCAGTACGCCCGCGGTCGCGAAGACGGCGATCACGGCGAGGGAGGGCAGTTCGGTCAGGGCGACGCCGTGGGTCCAGTCGACGGCGACGGTCTTGGTGAACACCGACGACATGCCGAACGCGATGCCCGAGCCGGTGGCGAGCAGCACGCTGCGCACGGCCGGGTGCCGGTGGGCGGCCCGGCCCGCGATCATCAGGGCGACGACGGCGCCGCCGGTGACCAGGGCGACGCCCACCCGCTCGGCCGCGTCGAGGGAGCGCGTGTCGGACGCGCCGACCAGGGAGAGCAGGCCCGCGAGGCCGACCGTGGCCATGATGGCGCCGCGCCAGGCGGTGGCACCGGCCTTGCGGCCGACGAACAGCGCGGCCATGGGCAGCGCGAAGACGATGGTGAGCGCGCCGAGCGGCTGCACCAGGCTGAGGGGGCCGTAGGCCAGCGCGACGACGTGCAGCAGACCGCCGAGACCGTTCAGGGCGAGCGCGCCCCACCAGCTGGGCCGGCGCAGCGGCGCGTACTGCCCGCCGGAGGACACCGCGACCTGTTCCTGCACGATCGCCCCGGCCGCGTAGGCGACGGCGGACACGAACGACAGGAGCACGGACAACGCGAGGGCGCTCATCGGCGGCTCCCCTGCGTGAGGCCGGGGCACTGGTCCCGGCGCGGCGTACGGTCGGCTCTCATGAGCAACACTCTGCCGTCCCGGCTTGTTCCCGTCGTCGTTCCTGAGCACTCAATGCGTCCTACTACCGATGGAGTACGGCAGCGTCTCGATCATCCCCAGGGTGGGTTATCGGTGGCGCGCCGCCCAGGGTCCGGGGTCCCCGGCGGCACCCGCGCCCTCGGCTGCGGCCCCCGGGGCGGCACCCCGAGCGCACCCTGGTAGTACTGCTCCTCGTGACCCTCGACCCCGGCCTCGCCGCGCTCCGCCCGCTCGGCGGCTTCTTCGTCCTGCGTACGGTCGCGGAGGGCGCCGGGGCCGACGGCGCGCCGCCCCCGACGCTCGCGGAGACCTACGCCGCGGCCGGCGCGGGGGTTGACCCGAACGCGCTGACCTCGCGTGTCGCCACGGTCGCCGACCGCCTCGCCACCCGGGAGACGCGGGTCGCCGCCTCCATCGCCCACCAGGCACTCGCCGCACGGCTGTGGTCCCCGGCCCTCGCCTGCGCCGCCCTGTACGGCAGCGTCCCGGACCTCGCCCCGCGCCTGCTGCGCTGGGACGGCTCGGCCGCCGCCCCCGACGATCTCCAACTCCGCGGGGTCCGTGGGCTGCCCGGGGACGCCGGCACCCTCGCCGAGACGGTCCTCCTCGGGCACCTCGAACCCCTAGGGGCAGCCCTGAGGGCCCGCTACGGGATCGCGGCCGGCCTCCTCAGGGGCAACGCGGCCTCCACGCTCGCCGGCGCCGCCCGCGAACTGGACCGCTGGGCCCACGCGCACGGCCGAACCGACGTGGCGGTGCGGTCCTCCGAGCTCACCAGCGCCCTCTTCGCCCACCCGCTGCTGCGCGGCACCGGCTCCCGCACCGGAACGGCGTTCCGCCGGCGCAGCTGCTGCCTGTACTACCGGGTGCCCGGCGGCGGAGTATGCGGCGACTGCTGCTTCACCCGGCCGCCGCGCTCTTCCCCGCGCGCCCCATCCGGGTGACCATGAGGGGAACCTGCCGCCGGAACCAGGGGGTTGTCGGGTGCGAGTGGGACTGCTGAGCCGGGAGTATCCCCCGGACGTGTACGGCGGCGCGGGCGTCCATGTGGAGTTCCTCGCCCGCGAACTGGCCTCGCTGGTCGACCTGGAGGTGCACTGCTGGGGCGAGGGACGCGGGGTGGGCGTCGTACGCCACCGCCCCTGGTCCGTCCTCGACGGTTCCAACGACGCGCTGCGCACGTTCTCCGTGGACCTGTCCATCGCGGCCGCCCTCCAGGGGCGCGAACTCGTCCACTCGCACACCTGGTACGCCAACCTCGCCGGCCACCTCGCCAAGCTGCTGTACGGCGTCCCGCACGTGCTCACCGCCCACTCCCTGGAGCCGCTGCGGCCCTGGAAGGCCGAGCAACTCGGCGGCGGCTACGCCCTGTCGGGGTGGAGCGAGCGCACCGCCGTGGAAGCCGCGGACGCCGTGATCGCCGTATCGGGGGCGATGCGGGAGGACGTCCTAGCCTGCTACCCGGCGCTGGACCCGGCGAGGGTGCACGTCGTGCACAACGGCATCGACACCAGCCTGTACCGGCCGGACCACGGCACCGACGCCCTCGTGCGCGCCGGCCTGGACCCGAAGCGGCCGTACGTGCTGTTCGTCGGCCGGATCACCCGGCAGAAGGGAGTGCCCCATCTGCTGCGCGCCGTACGGGACATCGACCCGGGCGTCCAGGTCGTGCTGTGCGCGGGCGCGCCCGACACCCCGGAGATCGACCGGGAGTTCCGGGAGCTGTTCCAGGAGTTGAGCCGGGTGCGCGAGGGCGTGCACTGGCTCCCGCAGATGCTGCCGCGCGGGGACGTCGTCCAACTCCTCACCCACGCCGCCGTGTTCGTCTGTCCTTCGGTGTACGAGCCGCTGGGCATCGTGAACCTGGAGGCGATGGCATGCGGCACGCCCGTCGTGGCCTCCCGGGTCGGCGGGATTCCCGAGGTGGTCCGGGACGGGGAGACGGGCCTGCTCGTCCCCGTCGACGACGACTTCGAGGCGGGTCTGGCGCGGGCGCTGGACACCGTCCTCGGCGACCCGGAGGCGGCCCGGCGGATGGGGGAGGCCGGACAGCGGCGCGCGCGTGGCGAGTTCGGCTGGGACACGGTCGCCCGCCGCACGGTCCGGCTGTACGAGGAGATCCTCAAGGCTTAAGGACCTGTCCGGCGGTTCTTCGTGGGCCCGCGACGCCTGGCACGCCCTCTCGCCGCACGCCCGAATCACCCGAGTACGTCCAGTACGAGGGCGATCCGGGCGCACGCCGAG